>DASXQQ010000001.1:0-2822 GCA_036507085.1 Piscinibacter sp.
CATCAACGGCGTGGTGAAGGCCAAGGTCCACAGCATGCCGGCGCCGAACTGCGCGCCGGCTTGCGAGTAGGTGGCGAGGCCGCTCGGATCGTCGTCGGCCGCGCCGGTGATGAGGCCGGGGCCGAGCCGGCTGGCCAGGCGGTGGGCGTGGTGGAGGGTGCGCATCGGCGCTAGTGTGCCGTGCCGCCCTACCCCCGCTTGTCGTCGTCGCCGCGCGCGCCTTCCCACACCACCTCGAGCTCGTAGCCGATCGAGCGGGCCAGGCCGTCGAGGTCGGGGAACAGCGTCGCGTGGGTGATGTTCATCCGGTACAGCGCGCGCATCACCTGCTCACGCAGCGCCAGCGGCAAGACGATCTTCTTCAGCAGCGGCTCGCTCGCCTCGTAGTGGCGCAGGATCTGGTCGAGCGTGAGCTCGATCTGCCCCGGCACGACGAACAGGCCCGACTGCGCGACCAGCCGGCGGTCCATCTCGGCGGGCTCGCCGCACCAGAGGATGGGCTGGTCGTTGGTGGCGAAGTAGCGCGCGAAGTTGTCGCTGCGCCGCGGGTCGATCCGCTCGCGCGTCAGGCTCGCGTCGAAAGTGGGCACCGCGTGCCACAGCGCCGGCGTGTTCAGCGCGTAGATCGCGGCGTCGCCGTCGGCGCCTTCGAGCGCGAAGAACGCGGCGACGAAGGGCGACTTGGTGAAGTCGAGCAGCCGCGTCGGCGCGCCGTGGTGCTGCATCATCGCGAGGCAGCGCAGGTCGTCGTCGAGCACGCCGCGCTCGCCGAGGTAGATGTGCGCCTTGCGCCGAAAGATGCGCAGCGCGCGAGCCTCGCGGCTGCGCCACTGCGAAGCGTCGGGGGTGTACTGGGTGAGGCGCCGGCACAGCGAGCTCACCAGCGGCTGCTGCGACGAGCGCAGGCCGCGAAACGCCCAGTCGTCGAGCTCGTCGGCGCAGGCGACGAAGTCGTTCCAGCTGGCGATGCGCAGCGTGTCCACGCTCACACCTGCGCGAGCGCGTGCTGCAGGTCGGCTCGCAAGTCCTCCAGGTCCTCGACGCCGACCGACAGCCGCACCAGCGAGTCGCCGATGCCGAGGGCCGTGCGGGTGGCGAGCGGAATCGTCGCGTGGGTCATGATCGCCGGGTGCTCGATCAGGCTTTCGACGCCGCCCAGGCTTTCGGCCAGCGCGAAGATGCGCACCGCTTCGAGGAAGCGCCGCGTGCCTGCGAGGTCGGCCCGCAGGTCGAGCGAGATCATGCCGCCGAAGCCGTGCATCTGCTGCTTGGCGAGGGCGTGCTGCGGATGCGATTCGAGGCCGGGATAGTGCACCCGCGCGACTTGCGGCTGCTGCTCCAGCCATTGGGCGAGGGCGAGCGCGTTGCTGCAATGCCGCTCCATGCGCAGCGCCAGCGTCTTCACGCCGCGCAGCGCGAGGAAGCTGTCGAACGGGCCGGCGATCGCGCCGACGGCGTTCTGCAGGAAGCCGAGCCGCTCGCGGATCGCGTCGTGACGCGCTTCGCGGCCGACGACCGCGACGCCACCGATCACGTCCGAGTGGCCGTTGAGGTACTTGGTGGTCGAGTGCACGACCACATCGAAGCCGAGCTCGAGCGGGCGCTGCACCCAGGGGCTCGCAAAGGTGTTGTCCACGGCGCAGAGGATGCCGCGCTCGCGGCAGATCGCGGCGATCGCGCGCAGGTCCGCCAGGCGCAGCAGCGGGTTGGTCGGCGTTTCGACCCAGACCAGCTTCGTCTGCGGCGTCAGCGCGGCGACGAGGTTGGCCGGGTCGGTGAGGTCGACGAAGCTGAAGCGGTGGCCGGCGCTTTTCGCGCGCACGCGCTCGAACAGGCGGAAGGTGCCGCCGTAGACATCGTCGCCGGAGACGATGTGCGAGTTCGCGTCGACGAGCTCGAGCACGGTCGAGATCGCGGCAAGGCCGGAGGCGAAGGCGTAGCCCTGCGAGCCGCTTTCGAGATCGGCAACGCAGCGCTCGAAGGCCCAGCGCGTCGGGTTGTGGCTGCGCCCGTAGTCCAGCCCTTTGTGCACGCCGGGGCTGCTCTGCACGAAGGTCGAGTTGGCGTAGATCGGCGGCATGATCGCGCCGGTCGACGGGTCGGGCGACTGGCCCGCGTGGATCACGCGGGTGCCGAAGGCCAGGTCTTTCTTCGCGTCGTCGGGGTTCACTTCAGCGTTCTCCGCAAATGGTTCAGCAGGTCGAAGCGGGTGATCAGGCCATGGAAGCTGCTCGCATCGGCAACGATCGCGACCAGCCCGCGGTCGAGCACCGCTTCGAGTTCCGCGAGGCTCGCCTTCGGTGACAGGGTCTCGGGCGCGTCGGTCATCGCGGTGCTCACCGTCGAGCGAAAGCGCGCCGCGTCGACGTGCACGCTAAGCAGCAGGTCGGACTCGTCGATCACGCCGACGAGCTGCTCGCCGGCCAGCACCGGCAGCTGCGACACGTCGGCTGCGCGCATGCGCGCGAACGCGGTCAGCAGCGTGTCGTCGGGGCCGACGCTGACGACGCCGCCTTCCTCGAAGCGGCGCGAGATCACGTCGCGCAGGTCGCCGTAGCGCTTGTGCTGCAGCAGCCCCTGGTCGAGCATCCACTGGTCGTTGTAGACCTTGGACAGGTAGCGCGTGCCGGTGTCGACGACGAAGCTCACGACGCGCTTCGGCGTGGTCTGCTCGCGGCAGTAGCGCAAGGCCGCGGCGAGCAAGGTACCGGTGGACGAGCCGCCGAGCAGGCCTTCGGCGCGCAGCAGCTCGCGCGCGGTGCCGAAGCTTTCTTCGTCGGGGATCGAGTAGGCGGCGCGCACGCCGGACAGGTCGGCGATCG
>DASXQQ010000002.1:0-7474 GCA_036507085.1 Piscinibacter sp.
GCCGGCGACATGCTGGGCGAAATGTCGCTGCTCGACGCCGGCGCACGCTTCTCCAGTTGCGTCACACTCACGCCGTGCACGCTGGCAGTGGTCGACGTGCAGCGGCTCGACGAAATGATCACGCAGGAACCGCGACTCGGCGTTGCGCTGCTGGCATCGCTGTCACGCCGGTTGTCGCTGCGGCTGCGCCAGGTGAGCGCACGGCTGAGCGCGTTGTTGTCGCAGAATTGACCGGGTGATGTCCACCCTTTCGGGAGCGCTGTATGGAACGAGACCAGGCATCCAAGTTCGTCAATGACCTGTTGCGCCTGATGGTGTCGCGCAACGGGTCCGACCTGTTCCTCACCGCGGACTTTCCACCGGCCATCAAGGTCGACGGCAAGGTCACCAAGGTGTCGCCGCAGCCCTTGACCGGCCAGCACACGCTCGCGCTGACCCGCTCGGTGATGAACGACAAGCAGGCGGCCGAGTTCGAGCGCACCAAGGAGTGCAATTTCGCGATCTCGCCGCAGGGCATCGGGCGCTTCCGCGTCAATGCGTTCGTGCAGCAGGGCAACGTCGGCCTGGTGCTGCGCACGATCCCGCAGACCTTGCCGACGATCGACAGCCTGGCGCTGCCGCAGGTGCTGAAAGACGTCGCGATGAGCAAGCGCGGCCTGGTGATCTTCGTCGGCGCCACCGGCTCGGGCAAGAGCACCTCGCTCGCGGCGATGGTCGACTACCGCAACGAGAACTCGTTCGGCCACATCATCACCATCGAGGATCCGGTCGAGTTCGTGCACCCGCACAAGAACTGCATCGTCACCCAGCGCGAGGTCGGCATCGACACCGACGGCTGGGGCCAGGCACTGAAGAACACGATGCGCCAGGCGCCCGACGTCATCCTGATGGGCGAGATCCGCGACCGCGAGACGATGGACCATGCGGTGGCCTTCGCCGAGACCGGCCACCTGTGCATGGCGACGCTGCACGCGAACAGCTCGAATCAGGCGCTCGACCGCATCATCAACTTCTTCCCCGAAGAGCGCCGCGCGCAGTTGCTGATGGACCTGTCGCTCAACCTGAAGGGCCTGGTGTCGCAACGGTTGCTGCCGCGCCAGGAGGGCAAGGGGCGCATCGCGGCGGTCGAGATCCTCTTGAACACGCCGCTGATCTCGGAGCTGATCTTCAAGGGCGAAGTCTCGGAGATCAAGGAGATCATGAAACGCTCGCGCGAGCTCGGCATGCAGACCTTCGACCAGGCGCTGTTCGACCTCTACGAGAACCAGATGGTCACCTACGAGGACGCGCTGCGCAACGCCGACTCGGTCAACGACCTGCGGCTGCAGATCAAGCTGCACAGCCACCGCGCGCGCAGCAGCGACCTGTCGGCCGGCACCGAGCACCTGACGATTGTTTAGCCCCCCAGTCGGTGGTTTAGCCCCCCAGTCGCTGCGCTCCTGCCCCCGAGGGGCGCCACCCTTCGGGCCGGCGGAGCCGGACCCTTGGGCGTGGCTTGATGAGCGCGACGCTTCGCTTGCTGCCTGAAAGTGCCACCCATATGAAGACCTACGAACCGATTTCTCCGCGCTCGGTTGCTTTCATCGGCTTGGGCGTGATGGGCCACGCGATGGCCGGCCATCTCGCACGCGCCGGTCACCGCGTGACGGTCTACAACCGCACGGCGAGCAAGGCCGAACAATGGGTCGCCGAATACGGCGGCAAGTCGGCGCCGACGCCGCGCGCCGCGGCCGCCGGCGCCGACATCGTGTTCGCCTGCGTCGGCAACGACGACGACCTGCGCTCGGTGGTGTTGGGCAATGCCGGCGCGTTCGCCGGCATGACGCGCGGCGCGGTTCTCGTCGACCACACCACGGCCTCGGCCGCCGTCGCGCGCGAGCTCGCCGCGCTGGCGCGCGATCGCGACCTGCAGTTCATCGATGCGCCGGTCTCGGGCGGCAACCTGGGCGCGATCAACGGCACGCTGACGGTGATGTGCGGCGGCGATGCCGCGGCGTTCGCAGCGATCCAGCCGGTGGCGATGGCCTTCTCGAAGGCGGTGACCTTGCTCGGCGACAGCGGTGCCGGTCAGCTGGCGAAAATGGTGAACCAGGTCGCGATTGCCGGCATGGTCCAAGGGCTGGCCGAGGCAATTGCCTTCGGCGAGAAGGCCGGGCTGGACATGAAAGCGGTGCTGGCCGTCATCGGCAAGGGCGCGGCGCAGAGCTGGCAAATGGACAACCGCGGCCCGACGATGATCGAGAACCGATTCGACTTCGGCTTCGCGGTCGACTGGATGCGCAAGGACCTGGGCCTCGTGCTCGATGAAGCCAAGCGCAACGGCGCGCGGCTGCCAGTGACGGCGCTCGTGGACCAGTTCTACGCCGACCTGCAGGCGCAGGGCGGCAACCGGTGGGACACGTCGAGCCTGATCCGCCGCTTGCGTTGAGCCGCAAGCGCCCCAACCCTGCCGCTTCGCGTCAGGCCCCCGAGGGGGTCAAGGAAACTTGGGAGCGGCCCGGCGTTTCCTTGAGAGCGCTTACTTTGCCGGCGTCTTCGAGTGCAGCTCGGCGAGTTCGGCCTCGCTGATGACCTCGAACACCTTCACGACCTTCTGAACCCCGCCGACGCTGCGTGTGAGCTCGCTGGCGCGGTTCGCTTCGCGTTCGGTCACGCGGCCCATCAGGTACACCGTGCCACGCTCGGTGACGACCTTGAACGCGGTCGCGAACAGGTCGCCCGCATCGACGAGGGTTGCCTTCACCTTGCTCGTGATGATGGCGTCGTTGGAGCGGCTGGTGAGCGAGCTCGCGCCCATGATCTCGAGCTCGTTGACGACCGAGCGCACGTTCTCGACCCGCGTCACCGTCTGCTCGACGGTGGCCTTGTCGGCCTCGCTGTGCACTTCGCCGGTGATCAGCACCATGCGGTTGTAGCTGGTGGCGTTGACGTGGTTGCGCTCACCCAGCAGATCGCGGACGCGGTTCAGCGACTTGAGCTCGATCGCCTGGTCTTCGACCTGCGCGCCCGAGGTGCGGCGGTCGGTGGCCATCAGCGTGCCGCCGAGCATCGCGCCGCCGACGATCAGCGGCGCGCACGCGCTCAGCGCGCTCGCTGCGGCCAGCACGCCGGCGAGCAGTGCGGAGGTGCGAAAGGGGATTCGGTTCATGCGTTGTCCTGTTCTCCGAGGAGCTGTAAGTCCACGGCGTCGCAAATGCAATGAAGGGTCAGCAGGTGCACTTCCTGGATGCGCGCGGTCCGCTCGTGCGGGACGCAGATGTGCACGTCGGTTTCGCCGAGCTGGCTGCCGAGCTTGCCGCCGCCGCGCCCGGTCAGCGCGATCACCGTCATTTCCTTGGCGTGCGCCGCGTCGACCGCGGCGAGCACGTTGGCCGAGTTGCCGCTGGTGGTGATGGCGAGCAGCACGTCGCCGGGCGTGCCCAGGGCCTGCACCTGCTTCGAGAAGATCGAATTGAAGTCGTAGTCGTTGCCGATCGCCGTGAGGATCGAGGTGTCGGTGGTCAGCGCGATCGCCGCGAGGCCCGGCCGCTCGCGTTCGAAACGGCCGACGAATTCGGCGGCGAAATGCTGCGCATCGCTGGCCGAGCCGCCGTTGCCGCAGGCCATCACCTTGCCGCCGCCGGTGATGCAGCCGACCACCGCGTTGACCGCATCGGAAATCGGCTTGGCGAGGATCTCGGCCGCCGCGTACTTGAGGTCGGCGCTGTCGAAGAACTGCTGCTGGATGCGTTGTTCAAGCATGGGCATGGATGATATGACATGGCGGGGCCTGCTCGGGTTCCACGGCCCGACCGGCGGCGCGGCGATACCGACGGGGTCAGCCGGCGTCGAACGCGGCGCGAAACCACTCGATGCGCTCGCCGTCGATCGCCACCACGTCGAAGCGGCAGGCCGGCGGCGCGGCGAAGGCGCGCAGGTAGTGCTGCGCGGCGAAGACGATGCGGCGCTGCTTGGTCGACGTCACGCTCGCCGCGGCGCCGCCGTAGCGCGCCGACCGGCGCGCGCGCACCTCGACGAAGACCAGCGTGCCGTCGCGCTCGCGCGCGATCAAATCGACCTCGCCGCCGCGCTGTCGCGGCCCGGCGGCGACGCGATAATTGCGCTGCACCAGCGTGAGCCCATGGCGCTGCAGGTGCGCCCAGGCTCGCGCCTCCCCTTCATCGCCCACCCCCTTCGTCGTCGTGACCATCTCGAGCGCCTCGCTGTTGTTGCAGGCCGCCGCCGCCGCGGCGGGCGCGCAGCAGTATCCCGCAGCCGCGCTGTACGTGGTCGCCACCCCGATCGGCAACCTCGCTGACCTGAGCCTGCGCGCGATCCACGTGCTGGCGCTGGTCGACGCGGTGGCCTGCGAGGACACGCGCCACAGCGCACCGCTGCTGCGCCACCTCGGTCTGGACAAGCCGCTGCTCGCGGTGCACGAGCACAACGAGCGCGAGGCGGCGCACCAGGTGCTCGCGCGACTGGCGCGCGGCGAGCGCGTCGCCTACGTCAGCGACGCCGGCACGCCGGCGGTCAGCGACCCGGGAGCGGCACTGGTCGCGGCGGTGCAGGCCGCGGGCCACGCCACGGTGCCGGTGCCGGGCGCGAGCAGCGCGGTCGCGGCGCTCAGCGTCGCCGGCGATGCGCTCGCCAGCGGCTTCGCGTTCGTCGGCTTCCTGCCCTCGCGCGGTGCCGAGCGCGCCCAGGCGCTGCAGGCGATCGCCGGCGCACGGACGACGCAGGTGCTGTTCGAGGCGCCGCACCGCATCGAGTCGCTCGCCCGGTCGCTGGCCGATGCCTGCGGCGAGCGCCGCGTGACACTGTGCCGCGAACTCACCAAGCAATTCGAAACGGTGGTCACGCTGCCGGCGCAACAACTGCCGGCGTGGCTCGCCGCCGACGCGAACCGCCTGCGCGGCGAGTTCGTGCTGGTCGTCCATGCGTTGGAAGTAGCGGCTGCGGACGACGCGCTGGCGCGGCACGACGCCACCTTGCGCACCCTGCTCGCCGCGCTGCCGCTGAAGCAGGCGGTGTCTCTCGCCGCCGAGCTGACCGGCGCGCCGCGCAACGCGCTGTACGCGCGCGCGCTGGCGCTGAAGAACAGCGGCTGAGCGACGCGCTTACGGCTTGGTCGCGGTCTGCGCGTCGTGCTTTTGCTGGTAGATGTCCTGGCTCGCCTTGTTCTGCATCTTGGTCAGGCGCTTGCGCTCGACCTTGGTGACCGTGCCGTCGGACTTGGCCTTGGCTTCGGTCTTCTGGATCGCCGTCTGCTCGCGCTGCAGCTTGCGCGTTTCCCGGGCGGTCAGCTGACCCGAGGCCACGCCTTGCTCGATGCGCTTTTCCTGACGGACTTCGCGCTTGTCGACGCGCGGCGTGGCCGGTGCCGACGCGGCCTGGGCGAAGGCGCCGATGCAGGCGAGCGCCATCGTCGCGCCAATGGCGAGGGTCTTGAGATTCGACATGATGATTCTTCCTTTCAGGGTCTCGATGCGTGTTGATTGAAGGTGACGGGTCCCGTACCGCCACCAACGAACGCCGTCGCGGCGGCGGCGACAGCGGCCAGGTAAAGAATGGTTAAAGCGCGCACTCCTACAATGAATCATCGCCCTCGGAAGGATCGGCCATGATTTCCCGCGAACCCACGATCGAACGCCTGGCGATTGCCCGCGCGCTCCTGCTCGAACCCTTCGGCCTCGGCGACGCCAACCTGTCGAAGGCGCTGCAGGCGATCGCCACCCACCGCATCGATGACGCCGACCTCTATTTCCAGTACACCCGCAGCGAGGGCTGGAGCCTGGAGGAAGGCATCGTCAAGAGCGGCAGCTTCGGCATCGACCAGGGCGTCGGCGTGCGCGCGGTCGCCGGCGAGAAGACCGCCTTCGCCTACTCCGACGACATCTCCGAGGCGGCGCTGATGGACGCGGCGCACACGGTGCGCACCATCGCCGCGGCCGGCCAGAGCCGCAAGGTCAAGGTGAGCGGTGCGCACCAGGTGGCGGGCAGCCGCGTGCTGTACGCGCCGATGGACCCGATCGCCACGCTCGACAGCACGCAGAAGGTCGCGCTGCTCGAGAAGGTCGAGAAGCTCGCGCGCGCCAAGGACCCGCGCATCGCGCAGGTGATGGCCGGCCTGGCGGGCGAATACGACGTGGTGCTGGTGGCGCGCGCCGACGGCACGCTGGCCGCCGACGTGCGCCCGCTGGTGCGCCTGTCGGTGACGGTGATCGCCGAGCAGACGGTCAACGGCGAGACGCGCCGCGAAGTCGGCACCGGCGGCGGCGGCGGGCGCTTCGGCTTCGGCTACTTTCACGACAGCGTGATCGAGAGCTATGTCAACGACGCCGTCAACGCCGCGCTGACCAACCTCGAATCGCGGCCGGCACCGGCCGGCGAGATGAACGTGGTGCTCGGCGCCGGCTGGCCCGGCATCCTGCTGCACGAAGCGATCGGCCACGGGCTCGAGGGCGACTTCAACCGCAAGGGCTCGAGCGCGTTCTCCGGCCGCGTCGGCCAGCGCGTCGCCGCCAAGGGCGTGACGGTGCTCGACGACGGCACGATTCCCGACCGCCGCGGCTCCCTCAACGTCGACGACGAAGGCAACGCGTCGCAACGCAACGTGCTGATCGAGGACGGCATCCTGAAGGGCTACATCCAGGACGCGATGAATGCGCGGCTGATGAAGGTGAAACCCACCGGCAACGGCCGGCGCGAAAGCTACGCCGCGGTTCCGATGCCGCGCATGACCAACACCTACATGCTCGGCGGCGACAAGACCAAGGAAGAAATCATCGCCGGCCTGAAGCGCGGGCTGTACGCGAGCAACTTCGGCGGCGGCCAGGTCGACATCACCAGCGGCAAGTTCGTCTTCTCGGCGAGCGAGGCGTTCTGGGTCGAGAACGGCAAGATCCAGTACCCGGTGAAGGGCGCGACGATCATCGGCAACGGGCCCGACGCGTTGACCCGGGTGACGATGATCGGCAACGACATGAAGCTCGACACCGGCGTGGGCACCTGCGGCAAGGAGGGGCAGAGCGTGCCGGTGGGCGTGGGGCAGCCGACCTTGCGCATCGACGGCTTGACGGTCGGCGGCACCGCGTGACGGCTTGCGCCATGTCGACCCGACACCACGGCGCGCTTGACGGGCGCGCCGTCGGCCGTGCTACATTTGCGCCCATGTCTGCGTCCAAGTTTTACTTTGCGCATTTTTGGTTCTCGCACCGCCCGGCGGATGGAGAGGCAAGCGCATAGGCAGCAGCAGAGCGCAAACCGAATCCCCAAACCGCCGGGCAACCCCCGGCGGTTTTTTTTCGTCTTCACCGTTTTCATTCATCAGCCTCGAGGAGCCCCGCCATGCCGACCAAGAACACCGCCGCCAGCGAGGACTGGTATGCGCGCACCGAGAAGACCAGCCAGACCGACGATGAAAGGATCAAGGACGTGACCCCGCTGCCGCCGCCCGAACACCTGATCCGCTTCTTCCCGATCAGCGGCACGC
>DASXQQ010000003.1:0-5694 GCA_036507085.1 Piscinibacter sp.
CACCCCGCAGCGCTGCGCCGCCCAGTCGCGACGCGCGTACGGCACCCACGCGCCCAGTGCCAATCCGGCATGCGATTGCAGGTCGGCCAGCCGGAGCAACGCCGCGGCGGCGGCACCTTCGTGCCAGCGCGAGTCCACGAGCTCGATCGACACCGTCATCGCGTCGATGAGCCCATCGACGGCGTCGGGCTCCAGTCGCGCGGCCTGCGCTGGCGTCACCTCGCCCGCGAGCCGCAGCGCCACTTCCGCCTCGATGCCGCGGGTGTGCAGCGGCCAGTCCGCGAAGTCGGCCGGGCCCGAGCGCACGCCGGCCGGCGGCAGCGCCGAATGGCCCAGCACCGCCTCGCGCGACGGTCCACCCGACTTCCAGTACCGGGGCGCCGCCTCGCCGAACCAGCCGAAGGCCGCGCCGACCGCGTCCTGCACCGCATAGGCGTCATCGGCATCGCGAAGGGCGTGCGGCCACTGCGCGGCGGGCAGCTGCGCGTGATGTCGCCGTGCCGCAACCAGCGCCTGGGCAAGCGCCGCGCGGGCTTGCTCGTCGACGCCGGCGCTCACGATTCGACCTTCACGTCGGCGTCCGCTTGTTCTCGGGACGCGAAGAAATCCATCGCCGCCTGCACCCCGCTGCCGGCCAGCGTGACGCCCGCGAGCTTCAGCCCCATCTCGCAGCCGGCCAGCGTGGCCAGCAGCGTGAGGTCGTTGCTGTCACCGAGATGGCCGATGCGGAACATGCGGCCCTTGAGCTTGCCGAGCCCCGTGCCGAGCGACAGGTCGAAGCGCTCGTGGATGATGCGGCGCACGCGGTCGGCGTCGACGCCGTCGGGCATCACCACGCCGGTCAGCACCGGCGAGTAGCACGCCGGCTCGGCGCACTGGATCTCGAGCCCCCAGGCCCGCACCGCGGCGCGCACGCCCTCGCCCCAGCGCCGATGCCGGGCCAGCACGTTCGGCAAGCCTTCGGCGAGCAGCATGTCCAGCGATTCGCTCAAGCCATACAGCAGGTTGGTGTTCGGCGTGTACGGCCAGTAGCCGCTGCGGTTCGACTCGACCATCTCGTCCCAGGCCCAGAACGACTTCGGCAGCGCGGCGCTGCGGCTCGCTTCGAGCGCCTTCGGCGACAGGGCATTGAAGCTGATGCCCGGCGGCAGCATCAGCCCTTTTTGCGAGCCGCCGATGCCCACGTCGACGCCCCATTCGTCGTGCCGGTAGTCGGCGCTGGCCAGACCCGAGATCGTGTCGACCATCAGCAGCGCCGGGTGCTTGGCCGCGTCGATCGCGCGGCGCACCGCGGCAATGTCGGAGGTGACGCCGGTCGAGGTTTCGTTGTGGACAACGCAGACCGCCTGGATCCGGTGGCCGCTGTCGGCGCGCAGGCGCTGCCCGATCGAGTCGGCATCCACCCCGCGCCGCCAGCCTTCGGTGCCGGGCAGGCCGAGGAACTCCGGCGCAAGGCCGAGCCGCTCGGCCATCTTCTTCCACAGCGTCGCGAAGTGGCCGGTCTCGACCATCAGCACCGCGTCGCCGGGACTCAGCGTGTTGACCAGTGCCGCTTCCCACGCGCCGGTGCCCGACGCCGGATAGATCACCACCGGATGCCGGGTCTGGAAGATCTGGCGGATGCCATCGAGCACCTTCAGGCCGAGTGCGCCGAACTCGGGGCCGCGGTGGTCGATCGTCGGCAGGCTGATCGCCCGCAGGATGCGGTCGGGCACCGGGCCCGGGCCGGGGATCTGCAGAAAGTGGCGGCCCGCGGGATGGCGGTTCAGCTGCATGGGTTGGCTCCGACGACGTGCCTTCAGTTTTGCATACAAAATTCGTTTGTCAAGCCTGCGTCCCATATACTCGTCGCTGTTGATCGGCTTCTTTTGCATACAACTCAAGGCAAACCCGATGGCCGAGGTCATCTCGATTCCCCGCCAGGTGCTCCACCAGGAGGTCGCGGTGCGGCTGCGCCAGCGCATCGTCGAGGGCCATCTCGCACCGGGCGCGAAGCTCAACGAGCGCGAATTGAGCGAGCTGCTGCAGGTCTCGCGCACGCCCTTGCGCGAGGCGATCAAGATGCTCGCCGCCGAAGGCCTGGTCGAGCTGCTGCCCAACCGCGGCGCGGTGGTGGCACAGATGTCCGAGCAGGACGTGGCCGACACCTTCGAGGTGATCGCCGGTCTCGAAGGCCAGTCGGGCGAGCTGGCCGCGCAGCGCATCAACGAAGCCGAGCTGGCCGAGATCCGCGCGCTGCACTACGAGATGCTGGCCGCGCACACGCGGCGCGACCTGCCCACCTACTACCGGCTCAACGCGCAGATCCACACCCGGATCAACGCGGCCGCCGCCAACCGCGTGCTGACGCAGACCTGGGCCACCGTCAATGCGCGCCTGCAGGCGCTGCGCTTTCGCTCCAACTTCGACGCGGCGAAGTGGAAGCGCGCGGTGAAGGAACATGAGCAGATGGTCGAGTTGCTCGCCGCGCGCGATGCCGCCGGGATGCGCGCGCTGATGGTGAGGCACCTCTTGCACAAGCGCGATGCGGTGCTCGAATTGATGCGCAGCGGCCGCCTGCACGGGGATCGAAAGGCCAAGGCGTGACGGATCTCGTGACGCTCGCGAGCCGCCTGGCAAAGGAGACCGAAGGCGAGGCGCTGTTCGACGCCGCCTCGCGCGGCCGCTATGCGACCGATGCGTCGATCTACCAGATCATGCCGCTCGGCGTGTTCGTGCCGAAGACCGCGCGCGACGTCGCCATCGCGATCGACATCGCGCGCGACCTGCAGGCGCCCGTGCTGCCGCGCGGCGGTGGCAGCTCGCAATGCGGCCAGACGGTCGGGGCAGCGCTGGTCATCGACACCAGCAAGCATCTGCGCCAGGTGCTCGCGTTCGACCGCGACGCGCTAAGCGTCGAGGTCGATCCCGGCCTCGTGCTCGACCATCTGAACGCCTGGCTCAAGCCGCACCGCCTGTGGTACCCGGTCGACGTGTCGACCAGCGCGCAGGCCACGCTCGGCGGCATGGCGGGCAACAACTCCTGCGGCAGCCGCAGCATCGCCTACGGCAACATGGTCCACAACGTGCTGGGCATCGATGCCTGGCTGGCCGACGGCAGCCTGCTGTCCTTCGGCCCCGTCGCCGGGCTCGGCGCGCGGGAGCGCGAGATCGCCGACTTCGTGCGCGGTCTCGCCGAGGCGCAGCGCGACGAGATCGAATCGCGTTGGCCGACCGTGATGCGCCGCGTCGGCGGCTACAACCTCGACATCTTTCACCCGCGCAGCGAGCGGCCCTACACCGACGACGGCAGCGTCAACCTCGCGCACCTGCTGGTCGGCGCCGAAGGCACGCTCGCCTTCACGCGCAGCCTGAAGCTGAAGGTGTGCCCGCTGCCGCGAGCCAAGGTGCTCGGGGTCGTCAACTTCCCGAGCTTCCATGCCGCGATGGACGCGGCCCAGCACATCGTCAAGCTCGCGCCGAGCGCGGTCGAGCTCGTCGACCGCACGATGATCGAGCTGTCGCGCGCCAACCCGGCGTTTCGCCCGACCATCGAAGCCGCGCTGATCGGTGCGCCGCAGGCGATCCTGCTGGTCGAGTTCAGCGGCGACGACGCGAGCGCGCTGCGGCGCCAGCTGCGGGCGCTGGTCGACCTGATGGGCGACGCGCTGCGCCTGCCGGGCAGCGTCGTCGAGGTGACCGACGACGCGTCGCAGAAGGCGCTGTGGGAGGTGCGCAAGGCCGGCCTCAACATCATGATGAGCCTGAAGGGCGACGGCAAGCCGGTCAGTTTCATCGAGGACTGCGCGGTGCCGTTGGAACACCTGGCCGAATACACCGACGCGCTGACCGAGGTGTTTCGCAAGCACGGCAGCCGCGGCACCTGGTATGCGCATGCGTCGGTCGGCACGCTGCATGTGCGGCCGATTCTCGACATGCGCCGCGACGGCGCGACGAAGATGCGCGCCATCGCCGACGAGGCCGCGGCGCTGGTGCACCGCTTCAAGGGCGCCTACAGCGGCGAGCACGGCGATGGCCTGTGCCGCGGCGAATGGATCGCGTGGCAATTCGGTCCGCACCTCGACGCGGCCTTTCGCGCCATCAAGCGGCGGCTCGACCCCGCCAAGCTGATGAACCCCGGCAAGATCGTCGACCCGCCGAAGATGGACGACCCGCGGCTGCTGCGCTTCTCGCCGAGCTACAAGACCATCGCGCTCACGCCGGTGTTCGACTGGTCGGCCTGGAACGTGCAGAACGACCCGGCGACCGAGACCCTCGGCGCGCCCGGCAGCGGCGGCGACACGACCGGGGGCTTCGCCAAGGCGGTCGAGATGTGCAACAACAACGGCCACTGTCGCCAATTCGACGCCGGCACGATGTGCCCGAGCTACCGCGTCACCCGCGACGAGCAGCACCTGACGCGCGGCCGGGCCAACACGCTGCGCCTCGCGCTGTCGGGCCAGCTCGGCCCCGACGCCCTGACCGGCGACGCGGTGCAAGCCGCACTCGACCTGTGCGTCGGCTGCAAGGGCTGCAAGCGCGATTGCCCCACCGGCGTCGACATGGCAAAGATGAAGCTGGAGGTGCAGGCGCAGCGCCGCGCGCGCCACGGCGTGGCGCTGAAGCAGCGCGTGTTCGCCCAGCTGCCCGACTACGCCGGGCTCGCGAGCCGCCTGCCGTGGCTGTTCAACCTGCGCGACCGCGTGCCCGGTCTCGCGCGCTTGAGCGAACGCGTTCTCGGGCTGTCGGCCGGGCGCCGCCTGCCGCGCTTTCGGCGCGACACCTTCTGGCGTCAGGCCCCGTCATTGAAGCTCGCCACACGCTCCGAGCTGCTCGACGCGGCCCGGCCGGTGGTGCTGTTCGTCGACACCTTCAACGGCCATCTCGAGAGCGAGAACGCCGTCGCCGCGGCCCTGGTGCTGCAGGCCGCCGGCTATGCGGTGCACGCGGCGCGCGCCGACAACGGCCATGCGCTGTGCTGCGGACGCACCTACCTGGCCGCCGGCATGGCCGATGAAGCCCGGGCCAAGGCGCGCCAGCTGCTCGACGCCCTGCTGCCGTTCGCCCAGCGGGGCATCGCGATCATCGGCCTCGAACCGTCGTGCCTGCTGACGCTGCGCGACGAGATGCTGGCGATGGGGTTTGGCGACGACGCCCGCACACTGGCCGGCGAGGCGCTGCTGTTCGAGGAGTTCGTCGCGCGTGAAGCCCGGGCAGACCGCTTCCACCTGATGCTGCGCCCATCCAGCCGGCAGATCCTCGTGCACGGCCACTGCCACCAGAAAGCCTTCGGCGCGATGCCGCCGGTGCTCGAGGTGCTGCGGCTGATCCCCGGGGCCGTGCCGACGCTGATCGACAGCTCGTGCTGCGGCATGGCGGGCAGCTTCGGCTACGAAGCGTCACACCATGCGGTGTCGATGCAGATGGCCGAGCTGAGCCTGCTGCCCGCGGTGCGCGCCGCGCCCGATGCGTTGATCGTCGCCGACGGCACCAGCTGCCGGCACCAGATTGCCGACGGCGCCGGCCGCCGGGCCCTGCATGTGGCGCGGGTGCTGGCCGATCACCTCGTGCTCACAGCTTCTCCGTCTCTGCGGCCCTGGGCTGCCACTTCATGAGCCGCGCCTCGACCCAGCCGACCATCGCGTCGAGCACCAACGCAAAGGCGGTCAGCACCAGGATGCCGGCCATCACGGTGTTGATGTCGAAGCTGCCTTC
>DASXQQ010000004.1:0-7304 GCA_036507085.1 Piscinibacter sp.
TAGGGACATTGCCAGATCGGTTCGGTACCAAGGCAGAGGTGTGAGAGTTCGAGCCAGCGCTCGGACGACCTTCTATCCGTGCGGAATTGATTCCGGCACCGTATGCGGCATGCGCGTGGAACGCATGGGTGACCTCTGTTGGCCACGCGCCCCATCTCCAGAGACGGTCGCTGGGAAGCGACCCCGGGGGCTCGGCGGGCGCGTGGACCTTGGAACGTGGCCATGTCTTGGCAGTTGATGAGAATGGGGCTGTTCAGCTGTCAGCCGACTTGAGCGTGGCTCCGGCGGGGATCTCGCCGAACTCGGCGAAGCGCCACAGCGCGACGGCCAGGCGTCGCGCCAGCGCCACGATGCCGATGCGCCGCATTCGCTTGTTACCGAGGGCAAAGCGCCGGTTGAACCAGTGGGTCAGAGCACTGTCGGGCTGCAACCTCAGCCAACGCCATGACAGCTCAACAAGTAGCGCGCGAACACGCTTGTTGCCGGCTTTACTGATGCCTTGCTCGACGTGGCTGTCGCCGCTGTTGTAGGGCGTAGGCGTCAAACCCAGGCTGCTGGCCAACTGGCGACGGTTGTCGAAGTGGCGCCACTCGAACAACTCCTTGGCCAATATCCAGCCACTCTTGGGTCCAATCGTGCGCAGGCGGGTCAGGTGATTGACCAACGGATGGCACTTTTGCGCCAGCTCGCGGGTTTGCTGTGTCTCGATGGCATGCAGCTGTTGCTTGACCAGGGCCAAGCGCTGCAGTTCGCGCTCAATCTCGGCACGCAATTGCGGTGGCACCAGGAGCTGCTGCTCGGGCCACCATTGTTGCCAAGCGCGGTCGCCGACATGGGCTGGGCGGAGGTTGTGCAACACCAGCAGTGCGCGAATGCGATTGCAGTGGGCCGTACGTTCCTGGCCCAGCCGCTGCAACTCGCGATGCAGCCGGCGCTGATCCTCCGCCTGGGCAGGCGGCTCGTGGACCACTGACCAAACCCTTGACTCACCGGCGCGGTAGCGCTGCAGCATCGATAGCAGCTTGTCGCCATCGAGCCGGTCGCTCTTGGCGCGACGCGAGCGACGATTCACCTCGATGCTGGAGGAATCCACGACGATGCTGTGGACGCCTTGCTCTTTAAGCCAACGATGCAGCCACCAGCCATCACGGCCGGCTTCATAGCAGGAGTAAACCGGGGCATCGGCCGGCAAGTCGCATCGGCTCTTGGCCTTGGCAAGGCACTGCGCCACCGCGGCTTGGTCGCCGGCGGCAATGGAGAATCGGCCAGGCCCACGCCGGCCGTCGCTGAAGGTCAGCGTCCAGCTCTTGTCGCCAAGCTCGAAGCTGACGAGCAACACACGCTCAAGCGCCGTATCCTTGTCCTGGAGGATCATCTGCGTCGACTTCATTTCCATACTCCTTCGCACAGAGGTTGGAAATGCCGTTGTAGATCAACGGTGTTGGCCTGGGGTCCTCCATAGCATCTCGGGGGGCAGCGACCGGCAGGGAGCGTGGGGGCTCACGGTCTCCACCAGTTGCCGGACACCGTGAGCATGACCTGCAGGCGGATCGCGTCGCCGTAGTAGTCCCAGACCGGGCCGTAGTCGCCGCCGTCGATCGAGGTCCACAGGCTGTTGAGCCAGGTTTGCGCCGCGGCGCCGCCCAGCATCGCGTTGACCGCCATCGGCGCGGTGAAGGGCAGGTCGTCGTAGTGGCGGAAGGTCTGCCCGTTGGGGCCGTTGGCGACGTAGTAGCCGGCCTTGATGTTGGTCGGGACGCCGCCCGTGGCGCTGCGGATCCAGCTCGCCGTCTGCTGCTGTGAGGCGAGCAGGCCGGTGTTGCCGTCGACCAGCCATGAGATGGCCAGGCGCCACGGTGTGCGGCAGGCGTTCCAGTAGAAGTCGCCGTCGTGCCGGGTCTCGAGGTACTTGCCGGGCGTGGGCTTCCACAAGCCGCCGTCGTAGACCATGAAGTCAGGCACGATGCCGCTGGCCTCGCTGCCGTGGGTGAACTGGTCGTTTACCGCCTTCGCCATCGTCGCGTGCACCTTCTTCCACGCGGCGGTGTTGTCCGGGTCCCAGCGCGCATAGGCGAGGACGTGGCTGGCCATGAAGTCGGAAGGGCGGGTGTACTTCAGATCCTTGCCCGAGGCCCAGCTGCCCATCGTGGTGTTGTGCAGCTTCGGGTTCACGTCATGAGCGAGGATGTCGTGCATCACGGAGCGCGCGTCGGCCAGGTAGTCGTGCGCCTGGCCCTGTGCGTCGATCGCGCCCCACTGCACATGGGCCAGCAGCAGCGAGTAGGCGATGTCCATGTCGCCGTCCGTGGCGGAATCGGCGCCCTCCACGTCGACCATCTCGCCGTTCTTCAGTGTCTGCTTCCACGCCATCAGGTTGGCCGCGTTGACGTCCGGGTGGTTGCGGAAGTAGCGCAGCATGTCGTCGAACAGCGCGTGGTCGTCCATGTAGGCGGCCAGCACCATGCCGTAGCCATGCGCTTCGGAGACGGTGGAATCCTTGTTGTTGTACTGGATCCAGCTGCCGTCGCCGCCGTCGGTGCGCAGGTAGGTGGCTTTCCATGTCGCGTACTGGCTGGCCACCGCGGTGTCCATGTGGGCCTGGCTCACATGGTTGGGCTTGATCGCGCCGGCGGTGTAGCTCACATGCTGCGGAAAGGGCCGCGTGCCGGCGTGGGCTGCAGGCAGCACAAAGAAAGAGGCCACCAGCGCCAGCGCGCAGGCGGCAGCGAGTCGATGCAGTGTCATTGGGAACTCCATCAGAGCTTGAGGCGAACGTTGAGCCGGTTGAGCAGCGATACCGCCCACAACACGGCCAAGGCGTAGGTGAACGTAAAGGCGATGCCGATCGCGCCCTGGCGCAGCGCGGCGGGCCAGCTCAGCCCGGCCCAGCTCATCAGCGCGAAGACGACGAAGGGCAGCAGGTAGGTCACGAGCGGGTTGTTGGCCGCCGGCTCGACGAAGCGCACCCAGCCGTCGACATCGCCCTGCACGATCAGCGCCTGCAACGCGGCATAGACGAGCACGCAGGCCGCAGCGCTCAGCAGGCACCAGCTGGGCGTGGCGTAGATCTTCGAGATCGGGAACCAGCGCCGCAGCGCGAAGCCGGCAGCCAGCAGCGCCACTGCCATCGCCAGCGCGCGCACGTGGCGCGTGGCCAGTGGCATGCGGCCGGCTGTTTCGTCGTGGTAGATCAGCGTGCAGATCACGCCGCACAGCACGATGCTGGTGTGGGCTGCATGGCCGTCCTGGCTCAGCAGCATGGCGAGCCAGCCGGTGGCATCCTCGCCCAGCGCACGATGGCCGGCGTAGTAGGCCACGCAGCCGGCGAGCATCAGCCACAGGCCGACCAGGTTGCCGCGCGAGAGCTGGTACAGCACGCACGCGGCCAGGTAGGCCCAGCCGATCAGGCCGAGGATGCCCCACCACTGCGGCGTCAGGCCCAGGTGGCCATCCGGGCCGCCGTGGTAGAGCAGGGCCAGCAACGCCATCAGCGCGACGCCCAGCAGGCGCAGGGCCCTGTCCAGCCCGGGGCTGGGCGCGCGGTACACGCCCCAGACCAGCCCGACCGCCGCGTAGAACAGCAGCGACCACAGCTCGATCGGCAATGCCATCGAAGCCTGGTGGTACGCGCCCTCCTCGGCGTTGACCATGAACACGCCCATCACGATCAGCGCCAGCGCGCGCCAGGCGATGTGCCCCTGCAGCGCGAGCCAGCCGTCGCCCTTGGCGATGCGCGCATGGATCGCGAACGGGATCGACATGCCGACGATGAACAGGAACGCCGGGAACACCACGTCGACGAAGCTCATCGCGTCGGCGTCGCCCGGCATGTGTTTCCACCACGGCGAGATGCCGGTCACGCCGTGCATCTCGTTGACCCAGACCATGATCAGGAAGGTCAGGCCGCGGAAGGCGTCGATGGGCAGGATGCGCCCGGCCTGCAGCACGTTCAGCCGCGGCAGCAGGGCAGGGCGAGTGACGGTGGTGGTGCCGGGCGTGATCACAATGACATTCGCACGCCGAGGTAGAACTGGCGGCCGTTGGAGTAGAAGGCGCGCGGCTGGTCCTTGTTGTCGGCGTAGTACTTCAGCACCGGGTTGTTCAGGTTCAGCGCGTCGAAGGTGACGGTGAAGCGATCGTTGATCTTGTAGTTCAGGCTCGCCGCGAGGTTGGCCTCGGCGGCCATGTACTCGTTGGTCGAGCGATCCAGGCCGACGAGGAAGTCCGAGCGCCAGGTGTAGGCCACGCGGGCGCTGAAGCTGTCGTTCTCGTAGTAGGCCTCAAGGTTGTAGGTGTTCTTCGACGAGCCCATCAGCTTGGAGCCGTTGCCTTCCTTGCCGTCGGCGTAGGTGTAGTTGGCCAGCGCGCCGAAGCCGCCGTAGAGCGGCTGCTGCCAGCTCAGCTCGAAGCCGCGGTTGCGGGCGCTGACGTTGATCGGCGAGGTGATGTCGTACCACTCGAGCTGCTTGCTGGTGCGGTTGAGCAGCAGGTGGCGCGAGGTGCCGAAGCTCACGTAGCTGGGCATCTGCATGTAGAACACGCCGAACGACAGCAGCGATTTCGGCGCGTAGTACCACTCGACGGTCGCGTCGTAGTTGTTCGAGCGCACCGGCTTCAGGTCCGAGTTGCCGCCGGTGCCCGAGTGCGTGAGATCGTCGTAGCTGGTGATCGCACCGGCCAGCGCGCTGTAGTCGGCACGCGCGATCGTGCGCGAGGCGGCCGCGCGCAGCACGATGTCCTTGGTCGGCGTGAAGCGGATGTTCATGCTCGGCAGGGCATCGAAGTAGTTCTTCGTCTCCTTCACGTGGGTGAAGGGCCCGAATTCCGAATCGACCGGATCGGCGCCGTCGGGCTGGTTGAAATCGACCGTCTGCCGCGTGCCGACCAGGCGCAGGCCGACGTTGGCGCGCCACTGGTTGCCCTCCAGGTTGGCCATCGCGTAGCCGGCCGTGACCGCCTCGTCCACCGCCAGCTCGCCCGGCCAGTAGGGCGTGGTCTTGGCCGAGTTCGCGAGCACGAAGGCCTCGACCGCCTTCGGGTTCAGGTGCCAGACATGCGAGAGGAAGCCCGCGCCGCCGCCCAGGTCCTTGCCGAAGTCGCCCGGGTACTGCTCGCCATGCCACTCGGGCAGGCTGCCGCAGCCGCCATCGGCCCAGCCGCAGCCGCCGTTGTTGGGGAAGTTGAGCTCCCGCTTGTGCTGGTTCCAGCGCAGGCCGAACTTGATCGACTCGAGCATGCCCCAATCCATGCCCAGCTCGCCATCGGCCTGGGCGTAGCTCTCCTGGTCGACCACCTGGACGGTCGAGGACCAGGCGCCCAGCGGATAGGCGGCGAGGAAGTTGGTCGGGTCGCCGCCGGGGAAGGACACGTCGCCCGGCTTCGACAGGCCGTACATCTGGTAGGCCATGCCGTGGCCGGCCAGCGCCGATTCGTAGCCCAGGTCGCCCGGGGTTTCGCCGATGCCATGGGTGTAGCCCAGCTTGCCCGAGAACTTCAGGCTGTCGTTCACCGTCCACTTGGCGCCGGCGTCGAGGTACCAGGTCTCGGCCGCGGCGCCGGGGCGGTAGATGCGGTCGACCACGCCGGGCGCGGTGAAGGGGTCTTCGGGGTTGTAGGCCACCGTCGGGAAGATGGCTGCGACCAGCGTGTTGTTCCTCACCGTGTAGCTGGTGGGCGAGATGCCGCCGTCGATCAGCGACTGCGGCGCCGCCATGAAGTTGTTGTCGTAGTTGTCGGCCGCCATGTGCGAGAAGAAGCCGTTCACGTCCAGCGTGAGGTCCTTGGCCGGCTTGATCTCGAAGTCGAACAGGCCGCCCTGGCGCACCCGCTTCTGCTCGAAGAAGGCCGAGCCGATCAGCGAGGGGTAGATCACGCCGGCCAGGTCCGGGTGCGCGGCCGCCACGTCGCCTTCCGGATCGACGAAGCTGTAGCCGAGGAACTCCTGCCCGTCGCGCCGCTCGTGCCGCGTCTCGGAGAACACCTGGAACAGCACGCCCGCGGTGCTGGTGTCGTTCTTCCAGTTGACCAGCGCGTTGAACTGCGGGTCGGTCTTCTTCGCCAGATCGGCATAGACGGCCTGAGCCGCGAGCTCGATCGTCAGCGGCTTGGTGAAGCTCAAGGGGGTGCGGGTCTGGATGTCGACCGCCCCGGAGACGCCGCCTTCCGGCAGGTCGGCCGTCATGCTCTTGTTGACCACCACGCGGCCGACGATTTCGCTCGGCAGCAGCGAGTAGCTGACGCTGCGGCCCACCGCCTCGGTCTGCGCCAGCACGAACCAGTCGCCCGAGGCCACGGCGTGGCCGTTGACCAGGGTCTGCGTCAGGCTGGGCGACAGGCCGCGGATGCTGACGCGGTCGTTCTCGGCAAAACCGCCTTCGCCGCCCGACGAGGAGCTGATGTTGACGCCCGGCACACGCTGGATCGCGTCGGCCACGTTCTTGTCCGGCAGCTTGCCGATGTCCTCGGCCGAGATCACCTCGACCACCGAATCCGCCTGCCGCTTGATGGCCAGCGACTGCTGGCGCGAGGCCCGGATGCCGGTGATCTCGACGCGCTCCACGCCGGCCTCGGCCTTGTCGTCCTTGGCCGGCTCGGTGGCGGCCGGCTTGTCCTGTGTTTGCTGCGCCGCGGCGGGCAGGCAGCCGCCGCCCGCCAGCGCCAACGCCGCCGCGGCGGCCAGGGGGTGCATTCGGACCAGGGCCAATCTCATGCGTGCTCCTTCAGGGTCGTGCTGACCCGGGTCCCTCGACGTTGATTGCCGCATTGGAGCGCGCGCCGCGCCTTGCAGCCATTCGTCGAAATACCTCGCCACCCCAGTAGTTCTACCAAGGGTGCGCGGTAAATCCATGCCTTGTTTCAATTCGCTGCATGGCCTGAAATCCCCAGCGTGAACAAACGATCGAAGACGCTGTCATTCCTGCTGTGCGGCCTGGGCGCCTCGGCGCTGTCGCTGGCGACGCTGCAGGCCCGGGCCCAGGCTACCGAACTGAACCTGTGGGTCATGTCAACCACTGAGGCGCAGCAACAGGACATGCGCGAACTGCTGAAGCCCTACCTGGCCAAGCAGCCCAACCTGCGCGTGAACGTCACGGTGCTGAACTGGGAATCGGCCTGGGCCAAGATCACCGCCGCCGCGGCGTCGGGCCAGGGGCCGGACGTGATCGAGCTGGGCAGCACCTGGGTCGCCGCGATCTCGTCGATGGGCGCGCTGGAGCCGGTGAGCGATGCGCAACAGAAGGAGGTCGGCGGCGCGGGGGCCTTCTTCCCGGTGATGTGGGGCACGACCCACCGCCACGACGACCCCA
>DASXQQ010000005.1:0-24071 GCA_036507085.1 Piscinibacter sp.
CCGGCGCCGGTGACGAGTGCAATCCGGTTCGTGTTCATGTCAATGGTTGTCCTTGGGTACGAAGGACCCGCGCATGCCGCGCAGGAAGTCGAGGTCGACGCCCTCATCGGCCTGCAGCACATGGTCGATGTAGAGCTTCCAGTAGCCGCTCTGCAGCGGCGGCGTCGGGGGCGACCAGGCGGCGCGCCGGCGCTCGAGCTCGGCGTCGTCCACGTGCAGGTGCAGCAGCCGCTTCGGCACGTCGAGCGTGATCAGGTCGCCGTTCTCCACCAGCGCCAGCGGCCCGCCGGCCGCGGCCTCGGGCGCCGTGTGCAGCACCACGGTGCCGTAGGCGGTGCCGCTCATGCGGGCGTCGCTGATGCGAACCATGTCGGTGATGCCCTTGCGCAAGACCTTCGGCGGCAGCGGCATGTTGCCGACTTCCGCCATGCCGGGGTAACCCTTCGGACCGCAGTTCTTCAGCACCATCACGCAGCGCTCGTCGACGTCGAGCGACTCGTCGTCGATGCGGCGGTGGAAATCGTCGATGTCGTCGAACACCACCGCGCGGCCGGTGTGCACCATCAGCGCCGGCGTCGCCGCGCTCGGCTTGATCACCGCGCCGCGCGGCGCGAGGTTGCCACGCAGCACCGCGATGCCGGCCTTGCGCTTGAACGGCGTGGCGAGGGGCTGGATCACCTCGGTGTTGTAGTTCCGCGCGTCGGCGATGTTGGCGCCGATGGTCCGGCCGTTCGCGGTGATCGCATCGAGATGCAGGTGCGCGGCGATCTCCTTCATCACCACGGCCAAGCCGCCGGCGTAGCAGAAGTCTTCCATCAGATGCTGGCCCGACGGCTGCAGGTTCACGAGGCAGGGCAGCTCGCTCGCCAGGCGGTCGAAGTCGTCGATGGACAGCGGCACGCCGATGCGCCCGGCGATCGCGATCAGGTGGATCACCGCGTTGGTCGAGCCGCCGATCGCGGCCAGCGTCTTGATCGCGTTCTCGAACGCTTCGCGCCGCAGGATCGTCGAGAGTTTCTGGTCCTCATGCACCATCTCGACGATGCGCCGCCCGGCGTTGCGCGCCAGCACGTTGCGCCGTCCGTCGACCGCCGGATAGGCGGCGTTGCCCGGCAGGCCGATCCCGAGCGCCTCGACCATGCTCGCCATCGTGCTCGCGGTGCCCATCGTCATGCAGTGGCCGTGGCTGCGGTGCATGCAGCTCTCGGCCTCGAAGAAGTCGGCGAGCTTGAGCGTGCCGGCGCGCACCTGCTCGCTCATGCTCCACACGCCGGTGCCCGAGCCGAGCTCCTGGCCGCGCCACTTGCCGTTGAGCATCGGCCCGCCGCTCACGCCGATGGTCGGCAGGTCGACGCTGGCCGCGCCCATCACCAGCGACGGCGTGGTCTTGTCGCAGCCCATCAGCAGCACGACGCCGTCGATCGGGTTGCCGCGGATGCTCTCCTCGACGTCCATGCTGGCGAGGTTGCGATACAGCATCGCGGTAGGACGCAGCAGCGTCTCGCCGAGCGACATGACCGGGAACTCGAGCGGAAAGCCGCCCGCCTCGTAGACGCCGATCTTCACCTGCTCGGCCAGCGTGCGGAAGTGCGAGTTGCAGGGCGTGAGCTCACTGAAGGTGTTGCAGATGCCGATCACCGGGCGACCGTCGAACTGGTCGTGCGGCACGCCCTTGCCCTTGACCCAGCTGCGGTAGTTGAAGCCGTCACGGTCTTGGCGGCCGAACCATTGCTGGCTGCGCAGGTCTTCGGGCTTCTTCCTCGGCTTGGCGTTCATGGGGTGCTGGCTTTCCCGGGGTCGGCGTCATTGCGAGATCACATATTATGGTATGACCATTGAAACCCACAGTCGTAGAACCCCTAGGAGAACGCCGGTGTCCGATTTGCATGTACTGGCCGCGGCCAGGCTTTCCCCGCTGTATTCGCAGCAACTGCAGGCTGCGTTCACGCTGCACGACCGCCTGCACGAGACGGATGCAGCGGCCTTCGCGCGGGTCGCGCCGCAGATCCGCGCGGTGGCGGCGCAAGGCGAAACGCGGGTCAATGCCGAGCTGATGGCGCAGCTGCCGGCGCTGGAGATCATCGCGGTCATGGGCGTCGGCTACGACGGCGTCGATGTGGCGGCGGCCAAGGCGCGCGGCGTCGTCGTCACCCACACGCCGAACGTGCTGAACGATGACGTGGCCGACCTGGCGATCGGCCTGATGCTCAGCACGGCACGCCAGTTGCCCGCGGCCGACCGCTATGTGCGCGCCGGGCAGTGGAGCGGCGGGCCGATGCCGCTGGCGCGCAAGATGTCGGGCGCGCGGCTCGGGCTCGTCGGCATGGGCCGCATCGGCCAGGCGATCGCGCAGCGCGCCGCGGCGTTCGGCATGCCGATCGCCTACACCGCCCGCCACGCGAAGCCGGAGCTGCCCTACGCCTACCTGCCGAGCGCGGCCGCGCTGGCTGCGCAGAGCGACTTCCTCGTCGTCATCACGCCGGGTGGCGAAGGCACGCGCCGGCTGATCGATGCCGAGGTGCTGGCGGCGCTGGGGGCCAAGGGCATTCTGATCAACGTGGCGCGCGGCTCGGTCGTCGACGAAGCGGCGCTGATCGACGCGCTCGAGCGCGGCGTCATCGCCGGCGCGGGCCTCGACGTGTTCGAGAACGAGCCGAACGTGCCCGAGCGGCTGCGCAATCTGCCGCATGTGGTGCTCACGCCGCACATCGGCAGCGCCACCGGGCAGACGCGCCAAGCGATGGCCGACCTGGCGGTGGCCAACCTGGCGGCGCATTTCGCCGGCCGCGCGCTGCCGTCGCCGGTGCCCGAATGCCGGCCGTGATCCGGGAAACCCCGGACGGCAGTCGATCCTAATCGTCATACGATAATACCACCAACCCCGGGCGAGCACCGCCTGGACCACCCACAGGAGACAGAGACATGCAGCTGAAGAAGACATGGATCGCCTGCGCGCTCGTCGGCGCAGGGCTGCTGGCCGGCAGCCCGGCTTTCGCGCAGGAAAAGCTCACCGTCTGGTGGGGCAAGGGCTTCTACAAGGCGGAGGACGACGCGTTGTACGCTGCCATCAAGAAATTCGAGGCCAAGAATCCGAAGATCAAGGTCGAGCTGTCGCTCTACGCGCCGCAGGAAATGGTTCCGAAGTCGGTGGCCGCGCTCGACGCCGGCAACCCGCCCGATGTGGCCTACGGCGACGTCTACGACTTCCAGGTCACGGCCAAGTGGGCCTACGACGGCAAGCTCGAAGACGTGACCAGCATCCTTGACCCGATGCGCGCCAAGTTCGAGCCCGCGGCGCTGGCCACCACCTTCCTCTACAACGACGTCACCAAGAGCCGCGCCTACTACGCCTACCCGATCAAGCAGCAGACCATGCACATCCAGTACTGGAAGGACATGCTGGCCGAGGCGGGATTCAAGGAGAGCGACATTCCGACCGACTGGAAAGGCTACTGGAGCTTCTGGTGCGACAAGGTGCAACCAGCCCATCGTCAAAAGACCGGTGCCCGTAGCTTTGGCATCGGGCAGCCGCTGGGCGTGGACTCGAGCGACTCGTTCTTCTCGTTCCTGACCTTCATGGACGCCTACAACGTCAAGCTGGTCAACGACGCGGGCAAGCTGCTGGTCGATGAACCGGCCGTGCGCCAGGGTCTCATCAACGCGCTGACCGATTACACGCAGGTGTACTCGAAGGGTTGCGCGCCGCCGTCTGCCACCAATTGGAAAGATCCGGACAACAACGTCGCCTTCGCCAACAAGACGACCGTCCTGACGCACAACGCGACGATCTCGATCGCCGCGACGCAGCTCGACGCTTCGAACAACGCGGCGCTCACCGAGGAGCAGCGCGCCAACGCGAAGAAGAACTACACCGAGCGGATCGCCACGGCCGGCTTCCCGAACAAGCCCGACGGCTCCAAGATGGTGTACCGCGCGGCCGTGAAGACCGGCGTGATCTTCAAGGAAGCAAAGAACAAGGATGCCGCGAAGAAGTTCGTCGCCTTCCTGCTCGACGACGCCAACCTCACGCCGTACGTCGAAGGCTCGCTCGGACGCTGGTTCCCGGTGACCAAGGCGGCGCAGCAGAGCCCCTTCTGGAAGCAGGATCCGCATCGCACGGCCGTCTACAACCAGTTCATGGCCGGCACCTCGCCCTTCGAGTTCACCAAGAACTACAAGTTCACGGTGCTCAACAACGAGAACGTGTGGGCCAAGGCGGCGAACCGCATCCTCAACGAGAAGGTGCCGGTCGACAAGGCCGTGGACGAGCTGATCGCGCGCATCAAGGCGGTTGCGGGCTGAGGATTTGTCATACACCGGCCGGGCCTCGCGCCGCGGCCGGCGTTGCGCACACCGTCTGAACGACATCGGGGCCACTGAACGATGACTCAAGCTGCTGCAACCGCACTGCCGCGTGCCGCTGTGCCGGCATCAAAAAGCCTGTCCCGCTGGGAGTTCTGGGGGCGCCTGTTCGTGGTGCCCTACCTGCTGGTATTCGTGGTGTTCGTGCTGTACCCGGTGGGCTATGGCCTTTGGCTGGCCCGGCACCCGGCCAGCTACACCAAGCTGTTCGACGACCCGATCTTTTTCAGGACCGCCGTCAACACCATCGTGTTCCTGGTTGTTGCGATCAATCTCAAGATGATCGTCGCGCTGGTGCTGTCGGGCTTTTTCATCAAGGCGCGCTGGTGGATCAAGGCGCTGTCGGTGCTGTTCATCCTGCCTTGGGCGGTTCCTTCGATTCCGACCATCCTGTCGGTGCGCTTCATGCTCAACCCGGAATGGGGCGTCATCAATTCGCTGATCTTCCGCCTGACGGGCCTGGACGGCCCGAACTGGCTCAACGACCCGACGCTGGCACTGTCGCTGTCCATGCTCATGCACATCTGGAAGTCGCTGCCATTCTGGACGCTGATCCTCGTGGCCGGGCGCCTCTCGATTCCCACCGAGCAATACGAGGCCGCGTCGGTCGACGGCGCCAGCAACTGGCAGAAGTTCCGCTTCATCACCTGGCCGGCGATGCGCACGCTCTACGTCACCTCGACCATCCTGTCGGCGATCTGGACGCTGGGCGACTTCAACAGCGTCTACCTGCTCACGGGCGGCGGGCCAGCTGACCTCACGCACGTGCTGGCCACCCTTGGCATCCGCTACCTGCGGCTGGACCAGATGGACGTGGCGATGTCTTCGATCGTGGTGGCGCTGCCGCTGGTACTGCCGCTGGTGTATTTCATGATGAAGAGACTGTCGAAATGAAACGATGGACCCTGCGCTCCGTCACCGCCGAAGCCAAACTCCTGCTGATCGGTATCCCGGTCTTTCTGTGGACCATCATCCCGGTCTACCACATGTTCCTGTTTGCGATATCGGAGCGCGAGTCGGCCACCTCCGGCCGGCTGTGGCCCAAGAGCCCGACGCTGCAGAACTTCGACACGGTGTTCAACCAGAGGCATTTCTACCTTTCGCACTTCTGGGTACAGCTCGGCAATTCGCTCTTCATCGCGATCGCCGTCGGCTTGATCACGCTGCTCGTGGCCACCACCGCGGCGTTCGCGATCAGCCGCCTGCGGGTACGGGGCGGGCGCACGGTGCTCAACATGGCCCTGTTCACCTACTTCATCCCAGCCGCCTTCCTGGCGGTGCCGATGTACAAGACCATGGCCAACTACGGCCTGCTCAACAACAAGTGGTCGCTGATCTTCGCGATGGTCACCATCGCCTCGCCCTACTGCATCTGGGTACTCAAGCAGGCTTCCGACAAGCTGCCCTACGAGCTCGACGAGGCGGCGCGCATGGACGGCGCCACGCCGGTGCAGTTGTTCCGCCTGGTCTACCTGCCGCTGATGGTGCCTTCGATGGTGGCGGTGGGCACCTATGCGCTGCTACTGGCCTGGAATGAGTACCTCTACGCCTTCCTGCTGCTGTCCAACGAAACCGATATCACGCTGGCGGTGGCGCTGGGCAACTTCCTGGCGGCCGACGATTCGCCATGGGAGCTGCTGATGGCCACCGGTTTTGTCTACGCGCTGCCGCCGGCGGCGATCTACTACGCCTTCAAGCGCTACATGGTCGGCGGCCTGACCGCCGGCGCCGTCAAAAGCTGAGCTCGAGAAAAGTACCCCATGGCAACCGTTTCATTTCGCAAGATCGAGAAGGCCTACGGCAAGGTCAAGGTCATTCACGGCATCGGTTTCGACATCGCCGACGGTGAATTCGTCGTGCTGGTCGGCCCCTCCGGCTGCGGCAAGTCGACGCTGCTGCGCATGCTGGCGGGACTCGAAGAGATCTCGGGCGGGGAGATCCTGATCGACAGCAAGGTGGTCAACGAGCTCGAGTCCAAGGACCGGGACATCGCGATGGTGTTCCAGAGCTATGCGCTCTACCCGCACATGACGGTGCGCGACAACATGGCCTTCAGCCTGAAGCTGCGCCGCGCGGACCCGAAGCTGACCGACGAGCGCGTCAACGATGCAGCGCGCATCCTCAACCTCGACGCGCTGCTCGATCGCTTTCCGCGCGAACTCTCCGGTGGCCAGCGCCAGCGCGTGGCGATGGGCCGCGCGATCGTGCGCGACCCGAAGGTGTTCCTGTTCGACGAGCCGCTGTCGAACCTCGACGCCAAGCTGCGGGTGGCGATGCGCGCCGAGATCAAGGCCTTGCACCAGCGGCTGAAGACGACCACGGTCTACGTCACGCACGACCAGATCGAGGCGATGACGATGGCCGACCGCATCGTCGTGATGCACGACGGCATCGTCGAGCAGATCGGCACGCCGCTGGAGCTCTACGACCGCCCAGGCAACCTGTTCGTCGCCCAGTTCATCGGCTCGCCGGCGATGAACGTGATCGCCGGCACGCTGCGCGGCGCGAACGCCAGCACCGTGGTCGAGGCGGCGGACACCCGCTGGCCGGTGCCGCCGCAGATCGGCGGCGCGGCTGGCCGGTCGGTGCACTACGGCATCCGCCCCGGCGATATCCACCTCGCGCCGAACGGGCAGGGCATCGCCGCCAAGGTGATCGTGGTCGAGCCCACCGGCGCCGAGACCGAGCTGCTGCTGCAGGTCGGCGACGCGCAGCTCATCGCGGTGATCCATGGCCGCACCGCAGCGCAGCCCGACGAGACCGTTCACCTCGCGATCGACCCCGCCAAGGCGCATGTCTTCGACAGCGCGTCCGGCAAGCGATTGAGTCAATGAAGCCTCCCGAGCACTCGATCGTGATGATGGGCGTCAGCGGCTGCGGCAAGAGCACCGTCGGCCACGCGCTCGCCGACGCGCTCGGCGTCGACTTCGTCGAGGGCGACGCGCTGCACCCGCCGCGCAACGTGCAGCTGATGGCGGCCGGCACGCCGCTCACCGACAACGACCGCCTGAGCTGGCTGCAGGCGCTGGCGGCACGGCTCGCCGAGGCGCACGCCGCCCGGCGCGGGTTGGTCGTCTCCTGTTCGGCGCTGAAGCGCGCCTACCGCGACGCGCTGCGCAGCGGCGCACCGGACCTGCGCTTCGTGTACCTGCGCGGCGACGCGGCGCTGCTCGAGGAGCGCCTGCGCACACGCGTGGGCCACTACATGCCGGCGTCGCTGCTGTGCAGCCAGCTCGACACGCTGGAGCCGCCCGGCCCCGACGAGGACGCGATCACGATGGACATCACCGAACCCTCCGAGCGCATCGTCGATGCGATAAAGGCTCGACTGCTGGCAACGCACGCATGATCGACACCGCCACCTTCCGCCTCGACGGGCGCATCGCGCTCGTGACCGGCTCGTCCGCCGGCATCGGCCTGGCGCTCGCACGCGGCCTCGGGCAGGCGGGCGCCACCGTGGTGCTGAACGGGCGCGACGAAGCCCGGCTCGCGCGGGCCGCCGCCACGCTGTCGGCCGTTGGGCTCGTCGTGCACGCCCGCATCTTCGACGTGCTCGACGCGCCGGCGGTGGACGCCGCGGTCGCCTCGATCGAAGCGCAGATCGGCCCGATCGACGTGCTCGTCAACAACGCCGGCCTGCAGCGCCGCGCGCCGTTCCACGAGTTTCCCGCCGCCGACTGGCAGGCCGTGATGCGCACCAACGTCGACAGCATGTTCGTCGTCGGCCAGGCGGTGGCGCGCCGCATGGTGGCGCGCCGGCGCGGGCGCATCATCAACATCTGCTCGGTGCAAAGCGAACTCGGCCGGCCCGGCGTCGCGCCGTACGCCGCCAGCAAGGGCGCGGTGAAGATGCTCACCAAGGGCATGGCGATCGACCTCGGTCCCTACGGCATCAACGTCAACGGCCTCGGCCCCGGCTACTTCAAGACCGAGCTCACCGAAAAGCTCGTGGCCGACGAGAGCTTCAACGCCTGGCTCATCAACCGCACGCCGAGTCGCCGCTGGGGCGAGGTGGAAGACCTCGCGCCCGCGGCCGTGTTCCTGGCCAGCGACGCGTCGCGCTTCGTCAACGGCCACATCCTCTACGTCGACGGCGGCGTCACCGCCACACTCTGATCATGACCACGCTTCCCAAAGTCATCCTCTTCACCGACACCGACGGCCGCGCGCGTTTTCGCGAGGAGGCGATCGCGCTCAGCGAGGGCAAGCCGCAGGCGCTGCTGTCGCCGCTGATGCCAAGCGGCGGCTACCAGCTGCGCTACAGCCCGGTGGGTTTTCGAAGCGACTTCCATTGCACCGAAAACCCGCAGTGGCTGTTCATCCTCGGCGGGCAGATGGAGATCGGGCTGCGGGACGGCATGTCGCGTGTCTTCGGGCCCGGCGAATATTTCTACTCGGCCGACACGCTGCCAGCCGGTGCGGCCTTCGACCCGACGCTGCACGGCCATTGGAGCCGGCAGCTCGGCCCCGACCCGCTGGTCACGCTCTTCGTTCGGGGCTGAAACACACGCGATGACCATCAAGAACGTCCACGGTACAACTCTCGACCTGCTCGGCGGGCAGATCGTCGCCGGGCACTACCCGCCGGGCACATCGATCCCGCCGGAGGCCACGCTGTGCGAAGAACTCGGCGTGAGCCGCACGGTAATCCGCGAAGCCGTGAAGTCGCTCGTCGCCAAGGGGCTGATCGTCACCGGCCCGAAGGTCGGCACGCGCGTGCTGCAGTCGGAGCAGTGGAACTGGTTCGACCCCGACGTCGTGGCGTGGCAATCGAAGGCGGGGCTGACCCGCGAGTTCCTGCGCGACCTGCAGGAGCTGCGCCGCGTGGTCGAGCCCGCCGGCGTGCGCCTCGCGGCCGAGCGCGCCACGGCACAGGACATTGCCGAGATCGAGGCCGCCTACGCGGGCATGAAGGACGCCATCGAAAACGGCGGCGACTACGTCAAGCACGACCTGCTGTTCCACCAGGGCCTGCTGAGAGCCTGCCACAACCGCATGGTGGTGCAGATGAGCAAGGCGCTGGGCGCGCTGCTGCGCACGAGCTTCGAGATCTCGACCTCGCGGCCCGATGGCCCGGCCTCGTCGCTGCCGCTGCACCGCGCCGTGCTCGACGCGGTGATCGCGCGCTCGCCGCAGAGGGCCGAGAAGGCGATCCTCGTCCTCATCGACGGCGCGCGCGAAGACATCGAGCAGGTGCTGGCGTCGCGCCGCAAGCTGCCGTCGCTGGCCGCGCCCGCGGCCCGGTTGAAGGGCCGCAATCCCACCGTTCCAACGCGCTGAAGGACCCCTCCCCATGAGACTGTTGATCACCGGCGGCGCCGGCTTCGTCGGCGCCCGCCTGGCCCGCGCGCTGCTCGCGCGCGGCACGCTGGCCGGGCAGCGCATCGACTCGCTGGTGGTTGCCGACCAAGCCGCGCCGAGCGCCGACCTTTGCGCCGATGCGCGGGTCGAAACGCGGGTCGGCCCGCTGCTCGCGCAGTGCGAGGCGCTGCGGCGCGAGCCCTTCGACGGCGTGTTCCACCTCGCCTCGGCGGTGTCGGGCGAATGCGAGGCCGATTTCGAGCTCGGCCTGCGCTCCAACCTCGACACCACCCGGGCGCTGCTCGACGCGCTGCGCGAGCGCACGCAGGCCGGCGCGGCGCCGACCCGGCTCGTGTTCTCCAGCTCGGTGGCGGTGTTCGGGCCCGACGCCGCGGTGCCGATGCCCGCGGTGGTGGCCGACGACACGCTGCCGACGCCGCAAACCTCGTACGGCACGCAGAAGCTGATTTGCGAAGTCCTGATCGCCGACTACACGCGCAAGGGCTACATCGACGGCCGCGCCGCGCGGCTGATGACGGTGACCGTCCGGCCGGGTCGGCCGAACGCCGCCGCGAGCTCGTTCTTCAGCGGCATCATCCGCGAGCCGCTGGCGGGCGAGGAGGCGATCTGCCCGGTGTCGCCCGACGTGTCGCACCCGGTGTCGTCGCCGCAGCGCACGGTCGACGGCCTGATCGCGGTCTACGAGGCGAGCCGCGAGGCCTTCGTCGGACGCACCGCGCTGAACCTGCCGGCACTGAACGTGCGTGTCGGCGAGATGCTCGACGCGCTGGAGGCGGTGGCAGGCAAGGCGGTGCGCTCGCGCGTGCGCTTCGAGCGCGACGAGCGCATCGCCGGCATCGTGGCGCGCTGGCCCCAACGCGCGAGCGCGGCGCGCGCCGCCCGGCTGGGGCTGCAGCCGGAGAAGAACTTCGAGGACATCATCCGGCAGTACATCGCCGACTGCGCCGCGACGCCGCAAGCGCTGAAGGGACTGGGGCGATGAACCAGATCGACCTCAAGGACCGCGTCGCCGTCATCACCGGCGGTGCGCAGGGCATCGGTTATGCGACGGCCGAACGCATGCTGCGCTCGGGTGCCCGCGTGGTGCTGTGGGACGTGGACGCGCAGCGGCTCGACGCGGCGTGCCGGACGCTGTCGGCGCTTGGGCCCACTGGCGGCGTGGCAGTCGAGCTGACCGACGACGCTGCGGTCGGCGCCGCCGCGGCGCAGGTGGTGGCCGAGCACGGCCGCATCGACATCCTCGTCAACAACGCCGGCATCACCGGCGGCAATGCCCCGACCTGGGAGCTGGAGCCCGCCGTGTGGCGGCGCGTCATCGAGGTCAACCTGGTCGCACCGTACCTGACCTGCCGCGCGGTCGCGCCGCAGATGGCGCGCCGGGGCTTCGGCCGCATCGTCAACGTGGCGTCGGTGGCGGGCAAGGAGGGCAACCCGAACGCGTCGCACTACAGCGCCTCGAAGGCGGGGCTGATCGCGCTCACCAAGTCGCTCGCCAAGGAGCTGGCCACGAAAGGCGTGCTCGTCAATGCGGTTGCGCCGGCGGTGGCGAAGACCGGGCTGTTCGAGCAGATGACGCCCGCCCACATCGACTACATGCTGGGCAAGATCCCGATGGGCCGCTTCGTCGAGGTCGGCGAGATCGCCGCGATGATCGCCTGGCTGGCGAGCGAGGATTGTTCGTTCAGCACCGGGGCGGTGTTCGACCTGTCGGGCGGGCGCGCGACGTATTGATACGGCATGCGGTCGACACGCGACTATGAATACAGGCGGCTTTCGTCGTCGGCATCCGGCTCTGCGCATCGGTTCAGGATCTCCGCGCGCACGGCGTCGCGCAGCCGGATCGACGCTGACCAGTCGTCACCATCCGGTCGGATCGGGGCACCGACCATCACGCTGATCGGCGCCCAGCGTGGGAACCACTGACCGTCGCGCAGCACGGAGCGCGTACCGCGGATCGTCACCGGCACCACGGGTACTCCGGCCTGCGCTGCCGCAGAGAACGCGCCGGCATGGAACGGCAACAAGCCCGGCACGCGCCGGAACGTTCCTTCCGGAAAGAACAACATGGCTGCGCCGGCGCAAACGCTGCGCGTCACCCGCGCGATGTCCTCGGCCCCGCGCTGCGGGTTGTCGCGGTCGACGAAGATGGCACCGAGCCCTTGCAGGTACACCCGTGGGATGAACTGGTCCGCAAGCGAGCGCTTGGCGACAAAGCGGAAATGGCGCGGCAGTGCGGCGACCAGCGTGATTCCATCCAGATAGCTGGCGTGGTTCGCCACGACCACACAGGCTGCCTCACGCGGTAGATTCGCGAGCCCCTCGACCGCAAACGGGAGCCCGGACAGACGCAAGAAGAGCCGGGCCGCACGGTGACTCAGCGCCCAGTTCCAGGACGGCTTGGGCAGCACGGCGGCCAGCGCCCACGTGGTGGGCGCGAGCAGCCAGAACAGCAGCCAGACGTATCCAGCGTAGGCCACGTCCGCACCGACGCGCCCGGCACGCCGCAGTTGCGGCAGTATCGCCTGCCACGCAAACCGCGCGATCTGCCGCCACGGCGCCCGCTGCGCGGCCGAAGCGCCGCCGTTCTCGTACAGCTCGCGGCTGGCGGCGCGACGAATCTTGCCGCTCGAGGTCTTCAAGACCGTGTGCGGCGGCACCAGGACCACGTCGTCCGGCGGTGCGCCGAGCACGCCGACAGCGGCGGCGTTGATCTGGCGGCGCAGCTGCGCCTGCGCCTCGGGGGGCATGCCGCGGGTTTCCGCCATGACAACGATCCGTTCGCTGCGGGTCCTTGGGTCCGGGCTGCCGAACACGGCGACGCAGCCGCTGCGGACACAGGGGATCGCGCCAACGACCTCCTCCAGGTCATGCGGGTACACCTGACGGCCGCCCCGAATGATCACGTCCTTCGCCCGCCCGGTGATGTAGACGTCGCCTTGTGCGATGTAGGCGTAGTCGCCCGAGTCCAGCCACTCGCCATCGAACAGCCGGCGCGTGTCTTTCGGGTTGCGGAAGTAGCCGCTGGTGGTCGACGGACCCTTGAACAGCAGACGCCCTTCCTGGCGTTCCGCCACCTCGCGTCCCGTCGAGTCGACCAGGCGAACCTCATGGCCCGGCAGCGGCCGGCCGCACGCCACGACCAGCCGCACGTCAGACGCGCCGGTCGCCGCGGGCCGCGCGCGGCCCGAGCGCGTGAACGCTTGCCGGTCGATGCGGTCGACCAGCAGCCCCCGCCCTGGCGGCGGGAAGCTCAGGCCAAGCGTTGTCTCCGCCAGCCCGTACACCGGCGCCATCGCTTGCGGCCGCAGCCCGTAGCGGGCGAAGCGTTGCTGGAATTCCAGCATGGTTGTCGCGCTGACGGGTTCGGCGCCGTTGAACGCAAATCGCCAACTGGAAAGGTCGAGTCCGTCCAGCAAGGCCTCGTCCAGCTTGCGCAGGCACAGCTCGTAGCCGAAGTTGGGCCCGCCGGACAGCGTGCCACGGTACCGGTGCACGGCCCACAGCCAGCGCTCCGGTCGCGCGAGAAACGTCAGCGGCGACATCACCACGAGCGGATACGCGAAGTACAGGCTGCCCAGCCACGCCCCGATCAGCCCCATGTCGTGGTACAGCGGCAGCCACGAGACGAAGACGTCTTCGGAACTGACTTCCAGCACCTGCCCCATGGCCCGCAGGTTGGCGAGCAGGTTGGTGTGCGTCAGGACCACCCCCTTGGGACTGCTGGTGCTGCCGGAGGTGTACTGCAGCAAGGCGATATCGTCTGCATGGGGGACGACGGGTTCCGGGGAGGCGGTGCACGAGGACAGTTCTTCAACCGTGCAGACCATGCGCAACGACGGCACATGGGACTTGAGCAGGGTGGCCAGCGCCTTGGCCCGCGGTACGGTGATCAGCACGGTGGCAAGCGCATTGGTGAGGATGCCGACGTGACGCCGCAGGTGCTCCTCGATCTGCACCGCCCGGGCTGGCGGGTAGATCGGCACCGGGATGCCGCCGGCGAGAAGAATGCCGGCGAAGCTGAAGAAGTACTCACGGCCGGTCGGCAGCATGAGCGCCACCGGCTGACCCGGTTGAAAGCCGCGATCAAGCAGCCCTGCGGCGATGCAAGCGGCGCCCTGCTGCAAGTCGGCGTAGCGCAGGCGCGTCGGTCCGCCCCCGTCGCCGTTGTCGATCACGATGTGCTCGCGTTGCGGATGAGCCTGCACGTGCCAGTCGAGCACCTCCTGCAGGGTCGCCGCCGCGTGCGGCGCCGGCGCGACGCGTTCGGGCACCGCGAGCCGCGGTGCCTGCAGCACCTGCGTCGGGTGCAGACCCCGTGCGGCAAGCAGCGCGCGCAGCAGGTCCCGCGGCGCTTCGGCCGTGCTCAGCAGTTGTTCCGGCGGGCGCACGCCGAACGCGCGCTCCAGGCGCATCAACAGCTCCACGCGCGCCAGGCTGTCCAGGCCGAGGTCTTCCTCCAGCGCGCTGTCCAGCGTCACCGGGCCCATGTCCTTGCGGCCCGGGTGGAGCTCGGTCAAGACCTCCCGCACGATCTGCAGCACAGCCTCGTCCGACACTGCGCGAGAAGGCGAGTCGATGTTCATGCGAATCAGCTCGACGGAACGCCCAACGCGGCGAAGTGGACGACCCACTCGCGCGCCGGGTCGATGGCCACGAGCGCGGCGGCCTCCTCGTCGTAGAAGGCGCCGACGGCACAGGCCCCCAGGCCACGCGCGCCCGCCTCGATGTAGACGCGCTCGCCGACGAGCCCCGCCTCGAGGAAGGCGTGGCGGTAACCGCGGGCCGGGCCGGTGGGGTCGGCAGCGAAGGCGGCGCGGTCGATCGACAGGACGAATACGGCCGCGGCGTCGCCGATGACGTCCTGGTCGAGCGCGGCGGCGTGGGCGGCGGCACGAAGGTCGGCGCTCGCGCGCTGCGGCACCAGCGCGTGCGGCGTGGCCTCGTAGCGGTACGCCCCAGGCAGCACGCCGGCGACGGCGTTGACCACGACGTCCACGCGCACGGCAGCGGACAGCAGCGGCGCGCTGCGCACAGCCATGCCCGCGAGGACGCCGCTCAGCGCGTCGAGTGCCAGCGGCGTCTGCGCGAAACGGCGCACCGAACGGCGCGCCGCGATGACGTCGAGCACACTCGCGCTGGTTGGAGCGGCTGGCGGCAGCGCAATCGATCCCGGCGGCAGGGCGGCGAGCACCGGCGTGGCGGCGGGCGGCACGGCGGCGCGCAGCGAGGTGGCCCGGTGCATGGCGCCCGTCACGCCGAGCGGCAACGCCTGCTCGGCAGGCGGCGGCGGCCCATGCCAACGCGCCGCGGGCTCGGGCAGTGGCCGTGCGGGTCCGGCAGTCGCCAGCCCGGGTGCCGTCGGAGGCAGCAGCGCAACCAGCGCGAGCACACCTTCCTCGCCCTCGTCGAGGCCGAGCGTGGCGGCGGCCCGCGACTCGTCGAAGCGATCGACGAAGTGCGCCTGGGCGCCAACGGCGCCGGCGGCCACACGCAGGTTCTCCAGCGTGTGGCCGAGGTCCGCCAGCACGTAGCGATAAGTGCGATCGCGGTATTTGTGGCCGCTGCGGCGGAACACCGCGGTGGCGACGACCGCCGCCGCCGCATCGCGCAGCGCCGCATCCCCGGGCGCACCGAGCGCCGCGTCGGAGGTCGGGCGATCCTGGAGCCGCGCCAGCGCATGCCGCCGTGCATCGTAGTGCCACAGCCCTGCCGCCAGCCCGATCACCGCGCGTGCCGCCACGTACAACTCGGTGGAAAACAGCGCACCCGACGACGGCGAGGCGCGCAGCTTGACCGGGGCGCGCGCATCCGTGACGCCGGCGGTGTGCCAGAGCACCGCAGCCAGCGCCGCCAGATCGATCGGTGTCTGCGACGGCGTGCTCGGCGGCGGCAATGCGAGCTGTGGAGCGCGGGGGTATTGCTTGAAGGGCGGCGGCGGGTCACCCCAATTCACGCTGGGCGCGCGCAGCAACACGCCCGCCCGGGAGTGCGACGAAAAGGCGTGGTAGCGCTCGACGAGTGCCAGGGCAGCGGCGCGCTCCGGCGCAGCGGCTGCGTCGGCCGCGCCAGCCTGCGCCGGCCACTGGACCCGCAACTCGCTGCGCCCGTGGCGCATGCCCAGCGCAAAGGCCGCGCCGGTCGACAGCAGCAGACCGGCCGTGCCGAGCATCCGGCGCCGCCCCTGGGCAGCGCCAGCGCCGTCGCCGGCACTTGCCACCGGGGTCGCGGTCCGCGGCCGTGTGAGGTATCGCCACGCGATGGGGAAGTTGAACGACAGGTGCAGCACCACCAGCAGCACCGTCGCGTAGCCGAACAGGTAGTGCCAGTCGAACACCGGCAACTGCTGGTTTGCCACCCAGAAGATGCCGAGCCCCGCCGTCGTTGCCACATAGGCGATCAGAAGCACGCTCGACCAGACGTTCAGCGCGTGCCGCGACGGCGGTCGCCGCCGCAGCGCCTGCATCGCCACCAGCGCCGCCGCCATGAGCAACGGCAGCGCGACCCAAAGAAGCTTTGGCATTGCGCATCGCCTCCACCGAAGTCGTGCTATCGATTGTCGGCCTAAGGCAAGGGCCGTTGTGTTGCGAGGGGGGCCGAATGCTCCGAAGGTTTGCCGTGCTATCTATTGATATATATCCTCTATCGCCTCACCTGCCCAAAGAAGTAACGAATGTCCATCGACTGGAACGCCTTCACTCCTGGGTCCGCGGTGGTGGGTGGGGTGCTCATCGGAATCGCCGCAGGCATGTTCGCGCTGCTGAACGGCCGCATCGCGGGCATCAGTGGCGTCGTCGGCGGACTGCTGACACCGGCCAGGGGCGACGTGGCCTGGCGAGCTGCGTTCGTGCTCGGTCTGGTCGGCGCGCCGCTGGTCTACACGGTCCTCGCGGTTCTGCCCAGACTTCAGATCGATGCGGACTACGGCGCTCTCGTCGTGGCCGGTTTGTTGGTTGGCGTCGGCACCCGGTACGGCTCAGGCTGCACCAGCGGTCACGGTGTTTGTGGGCTGTCTCGCCTGTCGCCGCGCTCGCTCGTTGCCACAGCCGCCTTCATGGGTGCGGGCTTCGTCACCGTGTTCGTGATGCGGCACCTGTTCGGTTTCTGAGGCGTGCTTCGATGATTGCGTTGACCGCATTGCTCGCGGGCCTGGTCTTCGGCCTCGGCCTCATCGTGTCCGGCATGGCGAACCCTGCGAAGGTCCTTGGCTTCCTGGATCTCGCCGGCGGCTGGGATCCATCGCTCGCCCTCGTGATGGCCGGCGCCATCGCGGTCGGCGCGCCTGCGTTCGCCGTGGCGCGCAAGCGCGCGGTATCGTTCATCGGTGCCGAGATGAGGCTACCCCCGGCACGGCCCATTGACCGCCGCCTGGTCCTTGGCGGCATTCTGTTCGGCATCGGCTGGGGCCTTGCCGGTTTCTGCCCAGGCCCCGGGCTGGTGGCGCTCGGCATGGGCGAGGCCAAGGCCCTCGCATTCGTGGCTGCGATGCTGCTCGGCATGGGCGTATTCGAGCTGCTCGAGCGACGTCGCACCGCCGCGCCGCAGACCTGAACAGAACTTGTCAGCGGCGTGCGCGATACCAGTTCCAGAAACCGCTGGGCCGGGTGGCGATGCCGTGGATGTCGGCCAGCTCGCCTTCCACCCGCACCTTCGTCACCACCTTCCAGGTCTGCGTGTCCAGCACGGCGAACCCTGGCTCCGTACCGGCCAAGGCATGCGGGTCACCGGTCACCGGCTTGCCGCGCAGGCTGATGAAGGCATAGCGACCGCTCGGGCTCAAGTCCATGAGGTCCGGCCGGGCTCCTACCGCAACCGTGCGTATCCGCTCGTGCGTGCGGGCATCGAACACGTCTATCGAATCCGACTGGCGCACAGCCAAGAGGATGTACTTCCCATCGGGCGTAGGCATGAACCCATGGCCATCCTTACCGCTCGGCTTGATTCGCTTTTCGATCTGACCTGTCTTCGCGTCGGCCACGGTGAACTGGGTGGGGGAGCTGCCGTAGAGCCAGCGCTCGTCGTAGCTGGGCAGTACCGCGCAACCGTCCCGGCCAATCGGCTGGATGACCTTGCTCACCTGGCCCGACTTCGCGTCCACCACGGTAATCGTTCCGGCTTGATCTTCGGGCGCCTTGGGAGGTCCGCCCGTGACCACCCAGAAGGTGGTGTCATCGCGGGACCAGAAGGCGCACGACGGGCGCGGGTCGGTAGCGATGGTCCGCCCTTTGGTGTAGGTATCCCCCTGCGCCAGGATCTCGACGATATTGTTGTCACCCACGTTCGCCACCCAGATCCGGGAGCCGTCCCATGACGGGGTAGCCGCATGAGCGACCTTGCCGGTGGGAACCCTGGTGATCACGCTGCGTTTTTCCGCGTCAACCACGAACATGCCGCCCGCACGCACCCCCGAGACGTAGGCCCGCTTGTAGCCCGGACCGAAGAGAACGATGTGCGGGGCGACCGTGGGCTCCGCGCCGGGCGGCGCCAAGGCGATCTCACCCGACTTGGTGATCTTCACCTCGCCGTCGCCCTCGGCTACCGCGTAGATCAGGATCTTGTCGTATCCCTGGTCGGGGACCCAGACCTCATAGCGAGTCGGGGCAGCCATCCTCTCCACAGCGGCGCACCCCGCCAGAACCACTGTCACCGCCACCAGCCCGAGCACCCGCACGATCCTGCGCGTGATTTCTCTTGTTCTCATGGCGACCTCCTGACTGAGAATCATCCGGCGCCGGGCGCCGTCGTTCCGCGTTTGCGCGGTCCGTGTGAGTTTGTGACTCATCCCGCACCGAGTCAACGTGCCCTTAACGGGAGCTGCCGTTCGCGAATGTCTGCTTCCACGCTAGGGATACTGGTGATGGGTGCTTTGGCAACAAGATATCGTTTGATCTGGTAGGTCTCGCGAATCCTCGCCACGCAGTCCCATGCCGTGGCGAATCGGGAGGGCTGATCCATGGTTCGGCGCAAAGGCACAAGCAAGACCCACACGATCGTCCGGCGCATGAGTTCGGCCGCGCCAGCGGTCGAGTGCGTCGACGTCGACCCAACCGGTCACGCGGACGAGCCCGCAGAACCAGACAGGGTGTCAGAGTCTTCCCTCGAACTTCTGAACGGCGTGCGAGTGACCGAAGCGCCGATGGACACGCTGCCGGGTGAGCTGATCGACGAATTCTTCGAGGACAGCGAGTTGCACGACCCGGGCGCTGCTGCGTTATCCAGCAGCGAAGCGATCGACGATTGGGCCTTGCCGGCAGCGCACGCGGAGGCAGGTCCCGAGCAGGGGACCTTGACCCTGCGCCCGCTCGACGAACCCGCCGCGCACGTCGATGTCGAACTCCCATTGGACGCCTCGCAAACCGTCTCAGCATCGCCCCATGAACTGGTCCGGTCCGACCCCGACCTTGCGTGGCCAAGCGCCCTTGATTCAGCGGCGGACACCGGCCACGGGGCCGCGAGCGGCGACAGCGTTCCACCGGAGGTCGCACGCTCCGCGAAAAAGGCGGCCCGCCGGGCCGCGGTGCGTCACGCGCGCATTGCAGCGGCGTTGCGGGAGTCCGGCCCAACATCCGGCTCGCCCGACCTGTTGGTGCTGGACCCAAACGACGGCGACCGCAAACAACTGTGCAGACTGCTCGAAGGCTTTGGCTTCTGTGTGCATTCAGCACAGAACATCGCCCAGGCAGGCGAGATGCTGGCCGCGCGAGCGTTCGCGGCCGTGTTTCTCGACATCGCGCTCGATGGCACGTACCAGAGCGCAGGGGCCGAACTGTGCCGACGTGTGAAGCGGGCGCGACCGCCCACCGTGGGCCAGGCGCCTGCGCTGATCATCATCTCTGAGGGTGAGCGGCCCGTCGACCGTGTGCGCGCCACGTTGGCGGGCGGTGACAGGTTCTTGGTCAAGCCGCTGAGCCGCGGGGACGTCGCGCGCGCGCTCGAGGATTGCGACGTGACCCTGCCGCTGGACGCGCGCCACGGCTGACTGGCCGTTTATCAGTGGGTCGCGTGCGTGGCCGCCGACAGCGGGGCCGACGGCGCGGCCATGACTTCCGCATGACGCCGGCCGCGCGGGAAGAGCTGGATGTCGGGGTGGAAGGTGCCGACCATCCACTCGTACAGCGGGTGCGACACGCCGTGCCAGATGCGCTCGGCGGCCGTCACGTCGAAGGCGAGCACGTGGTGCGGCAGTCCGCCGGCGTGGGCCAGCGGCACCGGCGGCGAGTCGGGGAACAGGTTCGCGAAACCCAGGCGCTTGTAGCCGCGCACCAGGCCGGCGCTGCGCGCGCCGATCACCATCCAGCGCACTTGCAGCGACACGCAGCACAGGTAGCTCGCCTTCATCAACGCGAGCTTGATCGTCGGGTCGGGCGCCTCCGGCGGCACCGCCAGGCGGGTGATTTCGGCCAGCACCCGGCCCTGCAAATGGTCCGGCAGGCAGATCGATCGCGTGATCGGGAGCTGCTCGTAGGCGCTGGTGCACAGCCGCGCGGTGCCCACCGGCTGGCCGGAGGCCTTGTCGGTGGCCAGCAAGACCAGGGTGTCGGGGTGCTGGTCGAGCGCATCGGGCTGGTTGAAGGTCTTTCTCAGCTCGGGCAGGTGGTGCCCATAGGAGAGCGCGCGCACATGGCAGGCGGCCCGAAGCTGCTGCTCGCTTCGCACAATCTCGACAGTGAAAGCCAGCCGTTCGGTGCTCACGGCCGCAGTATCGTCTGAAACCTGCGGCTTGTGCCAGCAAGTGCGCAACTACTACACACGCCGAGCCGCGCGCCCTGCGGGCGAACCCCGGACGGTGCCGTGGTGATCCGGGCACGCCGCGCGAGCCCGGTGAAAGAATGCAGTGGACCGTGAACCTTGGCGCCGCCGCCGGGAATGAACGGTCCCGACGGAGGACTCGATGCTCGGCAGGCGAAACGACGACTCGGGCTCTGGCGAGAGCGCGCTGCACGCGGCCGAGCAGACCGAGTCGCGGCTGATCGAGCGCATCGTCGCGCGCGAACTGCCGGCCTTCGATGCGCTGTACCGCGCCTACCATCCGCGGCTGACGCGCTTCCTCGATCGGGTCACGCGCCGTCCGGCGCTGGTGGAGGAAGTGTTGAACGACACCATGCTCGTCGTCTGGAACCGGGCCGACAGCTACAACGGCCACTGCAAGGTGTCGACCTGGATCTTCGCGATCGCCTACCGCAAGGCGCTGAAGGCCTTGCAGCGCCTGGACGAGGCAGTGGAAGACCCCGACGAAGAGCCCGCCGCGAGCGCCGACGGCGGGCCCGAGGCGCAGGCCGGCCAGCGCGAGCTGCGCGAGCTGCTCGCCGAGGCGCTCGACGAGCTGTCGGCGGCGCACCGTGCGGTCGTCGACCTCACCTATTTCCACGGCATCGGCTACCGCGAAATCGCGCAGATCGTCGACTGCCCGGTCGACACGGTGAAGACACGCATGTTCCATGCGCGGCGCCGGCTGAAGGCCCTGTTGGCGGATCGGTTGGAGGGTTGGTTATGAGCAATGCACGTGTCGTTCAGCTGGACACGCACCAGGCGGTCCAGACCTTGTTGCCGTGGTATGTGACGCAGCGCCTCGACGTGGCGGAGCTGCGCCGCGTCGAAGCCCACCTCGCCGATTGCCCGCGTTGCCAGGCCGAGCTCGCATTCGAACGCCGGCTGCAGGCGGCGCACGCGGCGCTCGAGGTCGATGGCGATGCCGAACGCGGCCTCGCGAAGCTGCATGCGCAGATGTCCGGCGAGCCGCTTCGCAGCGCGGCGCCACCCCTGCCGCTCGCACAGCGGTGGCTCGACGGCTGGCGCGCCGGCGCGCCCTGGCTGCGCTGGACGCTGGCCGCGCAGTTCGCCACGATCGCGCTGCTCGGCGTGCTGCTGCTGCGCCCGCCGGTGCCGCTCGATTCGTATCGCGCCCTCGGCGTGCCGGCCAGCGCCGCCGCGGCCAACGTCGTCGTGATGTTCAGCCCCGACGCGACCGAGCGCGACCTGCGCCAGGCGCTGAAGGCGAGCGGCGCGCACCTGGTGGGCGGGCCGACCGTCACCGGCGCCTACCTGCTCGAGCTGCCGCCGCAACGCCGGCAGGCCGGCTTGCTCCAGCTGCGCGCGCAGCCCGCGGTCGTGCTCGCCGAATCGCTGGACACGGGAGTGCTGCCTTGACCCGCTGGCTCGCCATCCTCTGCGTGTGCCTGGCCGCGGCCGGCGCGAGCGCCGCCGACGGCGCGGTCGACGACCCGGCGCGCCAGGTGCTGGTCCTGCTGCACATGGCGCCGGAGCACTTCCGGCCCGACAGCAACTACGCCGGCAGTTACGGCGACACGGCGGGTCGCAACGCGCGGCGCCGCATCGCGGCGCAACTCGCGCGCGAGCACGGCCTGACGCTCGTCACCGCGTGGCCGATGCCCCTGCTCGGCGCCGACTGCTATGTGATGGCGGTGCCGCCGGCCAAGCTGCCCGACAGCGTCGCGCAGGCGCTGTCGCACGACCGCCGCGTGCTGTGGGCGCAGACGATGAACGTCTACACCGCACAAGGCCCGCCGGGCGCGCGCGGCGACCCGCTCTACGCGGTGCAGCCGGCGGCGCGCGCCTGGCATCTGGCCGAGCTGCACACGCGGGCCACCGGGCGGGGCGTGCGCGTGGCGGTGATCGACAGCGGGGTCGAAGAAAACCATCCCGACCTCGCCGGCCAGTTCGCGCTCAGCGCCAACTTCGTCGACGGCCAGCCGATGCGCGCCGAGCAGCACGGCACCGGCGTGGCCGGCATCATCGCGGCGCGCGCCGACAACGGCCTGGGCATCGTCGGCGTCGCACCGCAGGCGCGATTGCTCGCCTTGCGCGCCTGCTGGCAGCTGCCGACGAACGCCACCCACTGCACCACGCTGAGCCTGGCGATGGCGCTTCATTTCGCGCTGGCGCATGATGCGCAGGTGATCAATCTCAGCTTGAGCGGCCCGCCCGATCGCCTGCTCCACAGCCTGCTCGATGCCGCGCTCGCGCGCGGCATCGGCATCGTCGCGCCGGTCGATGCGGCCCTGCCCGACGGTGGCTTTCCGGCTTCGCACGCCGGCGTGCTGGCGGTGGCGGCCGAGCCGTCGCCGCTCGCCCCGGGACGCACGCTGCTCGCGCCCGGCCGCGACGTGCCGACCACCCAGCCCGGCGCGCGCTGGCAACTGGTGTCGGGCGCGTCCTATGCCGCCGCCCACGTCGCCGGCCTGCTCGCCTTGCTGCGCGAGCTGCGTGGCGACGCGAGCCCGGCGCTGACCGCGTCGATCGTCGTGCGCCACCCGAGCGGCGGCATCGACACCTGCGCGACGTTCGCGCAACTCACGTCCGGCTGCGCCTGCGCCTGCGCCGACGCGGGCCGCGCCACGCCTCTCGCCCGGCAATGAGCTGACCCCGACCTGTCGTGCCGACCGCCCGCTCCCTGCGCTCGCGCGTGGCCCTGGCGGCCATCGGGGTTGTGCTCGCGGCGAGCGCGTGCGCACAGGTCAGCGGCAGCGTGTCGATCGAATCGGACCATCGCTTTCGCGGCGTCTCGCTCAGCGACGGCAAGCCCGACGTGCGACTGAGCCTCGCCGTCGACGCGCCGAGCGGCTGGTACGGCGGCGCGTCGGCCACCGGCGTCGAGTTCGAACGCGGGTCGCGGCAGCTCGAGCTGCTCGGCTATGCCGGCCATGTCTGGCGCGTCGGCGCCGGCCTGCATTGGGAGCTCGGCGTCACCGCCGCGCACTTCAGCGGCGGCACGAACTACGACTACCAGGAGGTCTTCGCCGGCCTGCTGGCTGAGCGCTGGAGCGCGCGCGTTTACTACTCACCCGACTACTATTCCGCCGGCATCCCCACCGTCTACGCCGAGTTGAACGGCGGCTTCCCGCTGCAAGCGAGCCTGCGCGCCTTCGGCCATGTCGGCGCGCTCAGCCGATTGCGCGGCAGCGCACAGCGCACCCGCGTGGATCTGCGGGCCGGGCTCGCGCTTGCGCGCGACGCCTGGGAACTGCAACTCGCCTGGCACGGAATCGAACGCGACAGTTCGACTCCAAGCACCTACGAGCGCCAGCGCGCCGGCTGGGTGCTTGCCGCGTCGTATTCGTTCTGAGGGGGTGTGGCGCTGATCGGCGTTGAGGCCGTCCTGCGGACGGCATGCCTTAACGCACAACTCCCCCGCGCCCCCTCCGAGAGGGGGCTCCGGCATGTTCGACGACACCACCCAGCCCTCCTCCGCGAGGAGGGCTCCAGTTTGTTTGACGGGCCTTGGCGAAGTCGATCGCGGCGAACACGCTGTGCGACATGCGAGGTGTTGCCGGGCGCAAGGCCGGCTTGTCAAACAAGCTGGAGCCCCTCTCGCGGAGAGGGGCTGGGGTGAGTGGTCCAACATGCTGGAGCCCCCTCTCGGAGGGGGCGCG
>DASXQQ010000006.1:0-3241 GCA_036507085.1 Piscinibacter sp.
AGGCGGAAGCTGCTCGCCTGGTACGACAACAGCGTCACATTGACATGCGGATCGCCGCTCGCCTTCAGCGCGAGCCACAGGTTGTGCCACACCGGGTTGCTGTCCGACAGCGGCGCGCCATCCTGTCCGGCCACGGTGATCGCGATCGTCGGCCCGGCCGCCAGCTGCAGCACCTGCGCCTGCGCCTTGGCGATGCCGGTGAACGCCATCGCGAAGTCCTCGTAGTCGAGCAGCGAGACCGCGCGGCCGAGCGTGCGCGTGCCCAGCGGCATCGTGCGGCGCGCCTGGTCCGCGGGCTCCGGGTCGGTGCCGCCCTGCGCGGCCACCGGGTTGCTGACGCTCTTCAGGCCAAGCGGTCGCGTCATCAGCTGCGTCAGCTTGTCGCTGTCGACGTTGCCCTCCTGCCCCAGACCCTGCCGATAGACCGCGCGAACGTTGTTGACGCCGCTGGGCAGGCGCGCACCGCGCACGCCATCGCCGAACACCACCCAGGCCTTGCCCTGTTCGTCGACGTTCAGCGTGTAGGCGCGTGCCGTGGCCGCGGCACCGAACAGCGTCGGCCGCTCGGCCCATTCGACATCGCCGATGCGCACCGTGAGTTCGCTGTCCGCGCCGGTCTCGTTGGTCGCGCTGCGATAGGTCAAGGGCAGGCGCTTCAATTCGAAGCGCTGGAAGCTACGGCTCGCGTCGCCGGCGCCGAGGATTTGCGAGACGGTCTCGCCGTGCGTGGCGAGCGCGACGTTGGCATGCACGACCACCGTCTCGCGCTTCAGCGCCGCGGGCAGCGGCGGGGTGATCGTCAGCACCACGCCGTTCGGGTCCGCTTGCACGCTGACCAGCGTGGCCTCGTGGACCACCGCCTGCCGGTCGCTCGCGCGCTGGCCCAGCACGATCAGCCGTCGCCCGGCTTGCAGGCCATCGGCGGACAGCGCGAGCGGCAGCTGGTCACCGCTCACGTCGGTGGTCACCGGGTAGGCCGCGACCGCGATCGGCTCCGACTGCGCGTAGACGCTGGTGTCGCGCACGAAGCCGAAGAACTTCGTGTCGAGGTTCTGGCCCGAAAGACCGAGCCTCGTGACCTTGCCCGAGATGGCGAACTCCCCGCGCGACACCTCGGTGGTGCTGGTCACCTTGTACAGCTCGACGTAGCTGCCCGGCGGAAAGCCCTCGTCGGGCCGGTTGAACTCGCCCTTGGCCAGCACGACGAAGCCGCCGGGCGTCACTTCACCGAGCACCGCATCGAGGTCGACATGGCCACCGTTCGCGCTTGCCCCCAGCGGGCTGATGGTGAACGACGGCCATTCGTTCGGGTTGGCCGCGTCGGTCGGGTAGTTGGTCTTGAACTCGTTGTTCATGCTGCGCCACTTCGGCGCGTTGTTGCCGAACACCGCCGCGCGCTTGCGCAGCACATGCACCTGCGGCGCGACCGCCGGGTTGGAGTGCGGCGACACCGAACCGAGGCCGCGCTTCCACACCACATGCGTTCGATCGTTGGCGGTGTCGAGCTCGACCGCGTCGATCAGCCGGAAGTCCCAGTTGTTGTTGGTCGTCGGGTGGGCCAGGAACTCGTCTCCGACGAACACCAGCGCGTCGCCGGCCTTGAGGTTGTTGCGCAGGCCCTGGAGGTAGGTGTCCTTGGCGCCGAAGCCGGGCGCCCGCGTCTGCGACAGCCAGGGCCGCACGGCGTTCCATTCGGGCCGCGCGGCGATCTCCTCCACCGTCTCGAAGGTCTGCGGCTTCTCGTCGGGGCCGGGCACGCTTTGCACCTTCAGTCCGGCCGCCAGGGTCAGCGCGGTCGGGATGCCGGTGACGAACGCGCCGGGCTCGGGCGGCAGGTTGGCCGGCGCGGTCTTCGGGGTTTCGAGCGCGAACGCGAGCCAGGTCTCGGCCGCCACGCCGGGGCGCAGCCGGTAGCCGATCAGCTTGGCCATTTCCTGCAGCGACACGCGTTCGGTCGCGGTGCGCAAGTAGGACTCGTTGGCCACCCGCTCCTGGTAGAAGGTGAGCACGTCGGCGGCGCAAGCCACCGCGTCGATCAGCCCGAGCGTGTAGTCGTCGGCGTCGCGGGTGCGCAGGCCGGCCAGCTCGGGAAGCGTCGACGACGACAGGCCGGCGAGCAGGCTCTGCTTGAATTGCGCGTAGTCGCCGATGCGATAGGCGATGGCACTCAAGCCGACGCGGTTGTCGAGCGCGGCGGGCGTGCTTGCGGCAACGCCCTCGCAGCAGCCGCAGGTTTCGGTCCCCGGAGGCATCACCGTCTTCTCGCTCATTTCCCACCTCCTGCTTCGAGCGTCAAGCGCCCGCGCTCGCGGAAGTTCGGGTCGTTGGCGAGCTGCGCGATCTCCAGCCGGCCGATCGGGATCACGCCGCTGTCGAGCGACGCCGCATCGGGTGCGGCCATGCGCTGGAACTTCTGTGCCCACACCGCCTCGACGCCTTCCACCGCCTGCGCGGCGGCGACGATGCGGCTCAGGTAGACCGCTTCGCCGAACGAGAAGTTGTCGGGGTGGAACACCGCCAGCCGCCCGTCGGGCAGCACGCCGGCGCCGAGCTCGGCGCGCACCGCGCGCAGCACCTCGCTGCGGAAGTAATCGGGCCTGACACAGATGTGCAGCGCGATGTCGAGCGCGACATAGCGCGGCCCGTCGACCTCGAGGTCGTAGCCGGCCATGCGGAAGCGTTCGAGGTGGCGCCGCAGCCGCGCTTCGAAGCGCGCGTCGACGGCCGCACCGCCGAAACGGTCGGCGGTGACGAACACCGTGTGCCAGCTGCCGGTCCAGCGGAAGCTCGCCGCCGCGCGCTGCACGTCGGCACGGCGCTCGGCGGCCGCCGCGTAGTCGGCCGCGGTGACCGCGCGCTCTTGCGTGCGAAACGCCTCGGGCGCGTCGCGCCGCGCGGCCTCGATGTCTTCCGGGTCGACGCCGCCGGCCGCGGGCAACGGGTTGGTGACCACGTTGAACACGCCCGCCACGTTGCTGACGATGTGCGCGATGCTGTCGGCGCCCACGTTGCCGGCGCTGCCGTTGCCGGCGCGGTAGGTGGCGGTGAACGCGGTGCCCGGGTTCGGGCGCCGGCCATGCGCGTCGTCGCCGAAGCGCAGCAAGGCAAGCCCATCGTTCTCGGTCTCGACGACGAAGTCGGTGGCGTCGCCGTCGCTCGCGAGCAGGTCGCGCCGCGGCGTCCACGCGCTGGCCACGCTGCCGAGCTGGCCTTTCAATTCGCTCACCCGCGGCAGCGCGTC
>DASXQQ010000007.1:0-2166 GCA_036507085.1 Piscinibacter sp.
GAGATCAAGCGGGTGATGAAATCGGTGCGCGAAGACCGCATGCCGCGCGACGAGTTCGGCATCGAGAACCCGCTGGACGCGCGCACCAAGGCGGCGCTGCTCAATGAAGGCGCGGCCTTCGAGAAGCTGCTGGAACTGGCCAGGCAGTGGGAAGCCAGCAATGCGGCGGCCACGCCGATCGACTGAAGGCAGGATCTCTCGACTTCACGCGGGCAGGCGAATCGGATAGCCTTGCGGCATGGATCTCACCCCGAACGGCTGGAAGATCTTCGACGCCGGCACGCCGATCCTGACCTACGCGTATTCGTTCGGGCCCGGGTCGGCGAATGCGCTCGCCGTGGGGGCCGACGGCGGGCTCGTCATCGTGAGCCCGCCCTGTCGCGTCGACGCCGGGGTGTTCGATGACCTGTCGCGCTACGGCCCGGTGCGCGCCCTGGTCGCGCCGAACGCGTTCCACAGCATGGGCCTCGCGCTGTGGCGAGAACGCTTCCCCGAGGCGCCCGTGTTCGCGCCGGCGCAGTCGATCGAACGCCTGCAGCGGCGAACCGGGCTGCAGGGGATCCGCCCGCTGTCCGAGGCGGCGACGCTCGCCGGGTCGCGCCTGGAGCTCATCGACATGCCGCACTACAAGACCGGCGAGGCGCTGGTGCGCATCCGCAGCGAGCGCGGCCTGGTCTGGTTCGTCACCGACGTGGTGATGAACCTGCCGCAGCTGCCCGACCATCCCGTCGCCAAGCTGATGTTCAAGCTCAGCGGGAGCGGCCCCGGGCTGCGGTTCAACAACATCGCGCCGCTGTTCATGGTGCGTGACAAGGCGGCGCTGAAGCGCTGGCTCGCGGCGCAGTTCGGCGCAGCGCCGCCGAACTGGCTCGTCCCCTGCCACGGCGATGTCGTCGAGCTGGGCTCCGATCCCGAGGCCGTGAGACGGCTCTTCGCGACCGCCTGACGCGCGCAGACACCATGAAGCTCTTGCACCGCCCGGATCTCTTCGGTTGGTCGCGCTTCGACGAGAAGCGCAACATCGACTTTTGCAGCGTGGCGTGGGTCCGCCCCGGCGGCAATGTCCTCATCGACCCGCTGCCGATGAGTGAGCATGATCGCGCGCATCTCCAAGCGCTGGGCGGCGCGACGCTCATCATCGTCACGAACTCCGACCACACCCGTGGCGCGCAGGACCTTGGCGCCACGCTTGGCGCCACGCTGTGCGCGCCGCGGGCCGAACGCGGCAGCTTCCCCATTCCGTGCGAGTGCTGGCTGGGCGATGGGGACGAGCCGGTACCCGGTCTGCGCGTGCTCGAAATGCACGGGAGCAAGACCCCTGGCGAGCTCGCGCTCGTGCTGGAAGGAACGACGCTGATCACCGGCGATCTGGTGCGCGCTCACATGGGAGGCAGACTGAACCTGTTGCCCGACACCAAGCTCCGCGACCGCGCACAGGCAGTCGAGTCGGTCAAGCGCATCGTCGACGGGTACCCCGAGATCGACACCGTCCTGGTCGGCGATGGCTGGCCGATCTTCCACGACGGCGCGCGCGCGCTCGCCGCGCTCTGCGCGGTCTGAGTGCTGCGCTCGGCGGAGATCGAGTCCTTCTGTTGCGCTTTCGAACGGCTGTTTCGGATTGTCCGTGCTTCGGCCGGATGCCGCGGGTCACGTGGAAAGCAAGCGGCACGTGTGCGATCGTGTTCGAGGTTGTGCGTCATCGGTGCTCTCCGGGCCGCGCAGGATTGAGTTGAAATCGCAGCGATCTTGACCCTCGCCTGTTCGCCCGAGCCGACAAGGTCGCGGCCGGCATCAAAGACATGCGTGAGCGCCTGTTCGCACTGGGCTTCGGGCCCGAAGTGGCAGTGTTCGTCGCGCGCGGCTTCGACCGGCAGCGCGAAGCGCGCGCTCCTACGGCCAGGGCGACGCGCTGCAGCCGTATCTCGGCAACATCAACATCGAGGATCCGGGCCGACGAAGGTGCGCGACAAGGGCGCGAAGATCATTCACTTCCACGGCTGGGGCGATCAACTCATCCGGCACCTTCGCTATCCACGCACCTCTGCAAAAGCACGGACAGGGAAGGCTGCCGCATCCCGTGCCTTCAGCGGAATGGAGAAAAAGCGGAACGGCACGCCGTGCAGGCGCGACAGTCCGGTGAGGTTCTCCACGATCAGGATGCCTTGT
>DASXQQ010000008.1:0-1901 GCA_036507085.1 Piscinibacter sp.
CTGCCCGAGGTCCACAAGCGCACCTTGCGCACCAGTGCGAGCCGCGTCGCCCGCAGCGCGGCGTGGCGCGCGCCGGCGTTCAGCGCAATGGCCGGTTGAGCAGCCGCTCGAGCGCGCGCAGCGGCGAGAAGGATACGGCGCAAGCTGAGACCAAGCTCTGGCGCCAAGCCAAGCGGCCCCTGGACGCTGCCCCCCGAAGTTGGGGGGTGAGGACGCTGCCCCCCGAAGTCGGGGGGAGAAAGGGGGAACCGGCTCGGCTAGATTGATCCTACGGCAGCGGTCGATGTCCATCCTTCGCAGCCGGCACAACAACTCCCAGGAGGACAGAGTGAAAACGCTCTTGAAACGTTCGATGCTGGTCGCCGCGCTATTCGCGCTCAGCCCAGCCTTTGCCGGCATCGCGCAGTTGAACGGCACGCCGCAAACTGGTGACGGAACCGTCGGAAACCCTTACGACTTCGGAACCCTGACGCCGGCGCCCAGCCTGCTGACGGTCACCGTCTTCGGCGCACCGGGCTCCGCTTTTGAGGAATACGCGAACTTCATGACGAGCTCCGGCGGCTCGGGCAGCAGCGTGGCCAACACGTACACGCTAACCTTTGGCGGCATCAGCATTTTTGAGATCGACAATCTCACGATCGAGGTCTGGGACAACACCCACCCGAACGGCCTCAACTTGTACTCGACCTTCAGCGGCGACAACACCACCGCGGCGTTCACGCTGCCGACTGCGGGCCAGTACCACCTCGACATCAGCGGCACCTTCGGCCCCAACGCCAGCGCCGGACAGTACTCGGTCGCGATCGCAGCGGTACCTGAGCCTGAAACCTACGCGATGCTGCTCGCCGGTCTCGGCGCGATGGGCTTCGTCGCCCGCCGCCGCAGGGCAAGCTAGAGCGTCACCCTGCCGCTGATTCAACGGCGCCTTCGGGCGCCGATTTCGTTGCGACACAACATCGTGGGGTGGTTTTTCGACCCCCCGTTCAGCGCAGGGGCCGGTTCAGCAGCCGCTCGAGCGTGCGCAGCGGCGAGGTCTCGGGCCGCTGCAGCTGCTCCACGTCGAGGTAGAAGGTCTGCTCCAGCATGTGCTGGCCGCCCATCGCCGCGTGCAGCACCTGGTCGCTGTAGACGACCCAGGTCGTGCCCGGCGCGAAGTCCACGCGCGCCTGCGGCGCGTCGCGCTGGAACGCGAGGTCGGCCTTGGCCTGGTCGTGCAGCTGCAGCATCACATGGTCGTACTCGGTGCGCCGCCGCTTGGTGATGCCCATCGCGTGCATCAGCCAGGCCGAGCCCGGCAGCGGCCGGGTGATCGACGCGAGGTAGCGACGCGCGTGCGCCGGGAACGGCTCGCCGACGCGCCATTCGCGCGGCTGGCCGTGCGGGTTGACGTTGCAGAACACGCGCAGCAGGCGCGTGCCGTGCATCGGGTTCGACGGGAAGGCGTCGATGTGCAGCCGGGTGTCGTCTTTGCGCCAGCTCGTTTCGCGCCCCGCCACCTGGGCCGGCCGGAACGAGGTGTTGCCGCGGCGCAGCGTGCCGCGGTAGTGCGGGAACAGGCGCAGCGCGAAGGCTTCGCTGAGCTCGGCGTAGCGCGTGACCATCGCCTTCAGCGCCGCGAGATCCCCCGCCTCGCCGGCCGCGCCGCGCAGCTCGCCGCCGGGCCAGCGCAGCGAGATGTTCTTCGCGCGGCCATCGGCCCAGCGCTCGTCGAGAAACTTCCGCTCCGCCTCGGACAGAACGAAGGGCAGCTGCGGGAAGCTCAGCACCAGGCCGTCTTCGAGCACCGCCTCCACCGAGCGAGTCGGGCCGTCGTCGGCCCACGTCGTGTCGGGGAATTCGCGCACGATGTCGACGCGGGTCTCGGTGGTCATTTCCAGGGCCCGCCCGGCCGCCCGAAGGGC
>DASXQQ010000009.1:0-7806 GCA_036507085.1 Piscinibacter sp.
GTTCGCAGCGGCCACGAGGCGCTGGCGGCGCAGCGCCAGGAGGTGGCTGCGCTGCTCAAGAGCGCAGCCGTGCGCCGCCTGATCGAGTCCGACCCCGATCTCAAGCAGGACCTCGACGCGGCCGTGCAGGTTTTCAAGCAGGATCAGCAGCAGGCCAAGGAAGCCGAGAAGACAATGCAGCTGTTGCAGGAGCAGGCCAAGGCCGAGCTCGCGGCGCTGGCCAAGCTGCTGGGATAGGCGCGCGACCGGGCGCCGCGCGACTTACAATGCGCCCCTCGCGCAGCGCCGGCTTAGCTCAGCTGGTAGAGCACCCGCCTTGTAAGCGGAAGGTCATCCGTTCGACTCGGATAGCCGGCACCAATCGAATCACGGACTTGTGGCCAACGCTGTTGGCCAACTCGCCGATTCCCGATCGCGTGCCACCCCGCACTCGGGGGGCGATGCAAGAGGCCACACGAAGTGATGTCATTCGCGAGCACGCCGTTCGCGAACGACTTACCATCCCCGCAGATCCGGCAGAAGTTCCCATGCGACGATCTGCACCCAGTGAAGTCGAAGGCTCTTACCTGGCGCCGTGCCCGAACTGCGGGGCGTTGAACGGGAAGACGGCGACACTGTGCTGGAAGTGCGAGGTCGAGTTGGTCGAGCCCGGCATGGACGAGCCGGCGCCTTCATTGCCCAGCTTTGAAACATCGGGTGAACCCGTCTCGGCGACACAGACCGATGCGACACGAATCGATCAGGCCCCGCAGCAGACCGCTGAGGCCGGGCCGATCGCCCCAGGCGTGGAGCCCGCGACACCTGAGGCGCGACCCGCGGTCGCACCTGAGGAGGACAGCGCCCCGGCGCACGGCCCCGGCTCCCGCTCTGCTCGCGCCGAGGCTGTTCGCCGCAAGCAGCTCAAGGTGATCCGCTTGGCCACGGTGGTCCTCGGGGCCGCGGTTGCCGTGTCCGCGTACTTCATCTACCGCCAACGTGCGGTCGGCGACATGGCATGGCTCCCCGCCGGGAGCACCGACGTGATGGATCGCGTCAGGCCCACCGACCCGGGTTCCAGGGTCGACGCGACTGAGAGCACTGGCAGGGCCCCCGCTGCGTCCATGCCCGTTGCAACCGCAACGAATGCCGGTACCGCCGACCCGCCGCTGCCGCAGTCTGTCGAGCGCAGCGTCGCCGCCATCGACCGGGATCCCCCGGCAGCCGTCAGCACGGCACGCGAAAAGGCCGGCGAGAGCACCGAGCTTCGCGCCAGCTCGCGATCGTTGGCCGCGCTCGCCCCCGCAAGGCGCGCGACGACAAGCCAGCGCGGCGTGAGCAAAAGGACCGTGGAATCATCGGAAGCGGCTGCGGCCATCGCCCGCTCCACGACGACCCGTACGAGAACCGAGGAGCCGCCGCCGCCTCACCCCGGACCGTGTACGCCGGCGGTAGCGGCCCTGGGACTGTGCACGCCTGAACCCACGCCACGAAGGGAATAGCATGAACTCGCAACTCATCGTCACGCTCGTCGCTGCAGCTTTGTGCCTTGGCAGCGGGGGTGCGCTCGCGGCGGCGCAGTACAAGATCGTGACCGCGTCCGCACGCGGCACCTACATCCAGTTCGGGCGCGACATCGCGAAGTTTGTGGCACCCGGCGCGGACATCGACCTCGAAGTGCTGACGTCTGCCGGGTCAGCGGAGAACGTTCAGCGCATGCGCTACGAGCCGGGGGTGAAGTTCGCGATGGTGCAGTCGGATGTGTACCAGGCCTTTTTGGACGAGGCGGCGGGCGGCAACGCCGAGGCAGGCGCCATGATTCGTCCGCTGCGGGTGATCGTTCCGCTCTACAACGAGGAGATTTACTTCGTCGCGCGCGCCGACTCGAGCCTGAACTACGTCCACGAAATCCAGGGCGCCAAACTCAATGTCGGTCCGCTGCGCAGCGGCACAGCGATGTCTGCGACGACGATCTATCGCCAGATGTTCGGCGTGCCCATTGCCGATGCCAATGCCAGCTTCCTGACCAACGAAGAGGCGCTGGTGAAGCTGACAAGCGACAAGAGCCTTGACGTCGTGGTGATCGTCGCGGGACAACCGGCCAAGCTGCTGGTCGACATGAAGCCCGAGGCGCGGCAGTTGATCAAACTGCTGAAGTTCGACCCCAGCCACCCTGCAAGCGCCGCCGCGTTGAAGACCTACTTTCCCGCCACCGTTCGCGCGGCCAGCTACCCGAACCTGTTGCAGGAAGACATTTCCAGCGTGGCCGTGAAAGCCTTCCTGGTCACTTTCGACTACACGCGCGACCCCACGGTGGGCCATCTCGCCAGGTTTGCGCGCTCGCTGTGCCAGAACTTCGCCAGGCTGCAGGTGGACGGACACCCGAAGTGGCGCGAAGTCGAACTGGCGCTGCCCGAATTGGGTCGTGGATGGCTCTACTACCAGCCGATGGCGCGGCAACTGCGGAGCTGCGTCGCCAAGAGGCCCACGGTCAAGCCTGTTGCCGCCTGCGCCCAGCAGGAGCGGATATTGGGGCTTTGCAAGTAGCCCCAATGCGGTTCAGCTAAGCACAAGTCCCGTTCGGGCTGAGCTTGTCGAAGCCCTTAGGCATGCTACCGGCCCTTCGACAGGCTCAGGGCGAACGGCTTAACTGAACCGCAATTAGCCCGAGCGCGCGACCACCGCGCGCGGCGAGTCGGGGACGACGCGTTCGTCGGCATCGCTCGCGACATCGGTCGTGCGCGCCATCCGACCTTCGACGAGGCCGAGCATCGCGCTCATCGCCCACACCGCGGCGACGAACAGTCCGACGCCGACGACCGCGACCGCGAGCAGCAGCACGCCGTTCATCCACGGGTCGGTCAACGCGGCGAAGCCGGCGGCCGCGGCGAATGCGCCGAGGCCCGCCCAGCGCCGGCCGCGCAGGCCGGCGAAGCTGCTCAGCGACAGCGGGTAGCTGATCAGGAAGGCGAAGGCGAGCACGAACTGCTCGGGTCCGATCGCGTGCAGGCTGGTGTCGAGTTCGTTCATCACGTGATCAGATTGCCAGCGCGCCGACCCTCGCGCAAGCGAACTCGCGCAGCGAGTCGGCGGCGGCGTGGTTCAGGTCACGTCATGCGTCGCGAGGCCGCGATGGCCCTCGTGCCAAACGTGATGGATCGCACGACTCTTCGCGTTGTCGCTCGCCATGGCGACACCCCGCATCATCTGTTTCAGATGAGCCGATCAGCTCGATTGAACCTTGATACGGATTGCGATAACCTGCCACCCCCGTTCACGCAAGCTTTCTTCGAAACGGGGTTGGAGTTGGCGCAGCTTGGCGGCCACCGACGCGTTGGCCGCGAGCAGCGTCCAACCCTCGTCATCCACCGGCCCCGGCTTCACATGCGGCGCCAGGGCAGGCGGCAACAGACCGCGGATGGCGCCGAAGCGGGCGTTGGAGTCTTGAAGACGTTGTCGCAGTTGGGTCAGCGCCGGAGTGCGCTGCAAGACGTCGGCGATGGGGACCGAGTTGGGAACAAGGGGAGGGGGCTTCGCGCTCACTCCAAGGAGTGTAGCGATGCAGATTCTGATCACCCACGGCAGTCTGGCGCGAACGCGGGTGCTGCGCTTCAATCGGCTGCAGCTGTGCGCCGCGCTCGCCGGCCTGGTCGTTCTACTCACGCTGCTGTCGGGCACGATCTACAACCTCATCTTCCTGAAGGCGGCGCGCGAAGGCTGGCCGCTGGTGAGCCCGATCGTCAAGCTGGTGGTGCGCGACGAGTTCGCGCAGCGCGACCGCTTCATGCGCGAGAACCTCGACGCGATGGCGCGCAAGGTCGGTGAGATGCAGGCCAAGCTGATCAAGCTCGAAGCGATGAGCGAGCGCGTCTCGGGCCTCGCCGGCGTCAAGCCCGAGGAGGTGCTGCAAATCGCCAAGCCGGCGCTGGCCGAAGGCGGCAAGGGCGGGCCCTTCGTGCCCGCCGATGCGCCGTCGCTCGACCAGCTCAACGGCCTGGTCGGCGCGCTCGATGAGCAGACCGAGCAGAACACCGACCTGTTCACGATGATCGAGTCGCGCCTGCTCGAACGCCGCTTGCAGTCGCTGATGGTGCCCAACAGCCGGCCGGTTGACGGCCCGGTGGGTTCGGGCTTCGGTTTCCGCGCCGACCCGTTCTCCGGCCGCGCGGCGCTGCACACCGGCCTCGACTTCCCGGCCGACACCGGCACGTCGATCAACGCCGCGGCCGGCGGGGTGGTGCTGCTGGCCGAAGTGCATCCGCAGTACGGCAACATGATCGAGCTCGACCATGGCCGCGGGCTGATCACCCGCTACGCCCACACCTCGAAGGTGCTGGTCAAGATCGGCGACATCGTCAAGCGCGGCCAGCCGATCGCGCTGGTCGGCAGCAGTGGCCGTTCGACCGGGCCGCACTTGCACTTCGAGGTGCTGGTCGATGGCGTGCCGCAAAACCCGGCCAAGTTCCTGGCCGCCGGCGACGGCGCCATGGTCGCGCTGGCGAAGGCCCGGCCCAAGCGCTAACACGCCGCGGCGGCGGCGGGTAAAATCGGGCGGTTTTGCGATCCCCGGCCTTGCATCGGCCGGATGGGGCCGCATATCTCCCCAGTTTTGCCCGCGCGCCGCTGACAGGTGTCAGCGGCGTCCTCGCTCCCAACTTCCGCCGCCGCATGTTGCCCAATCTTTTGACCCAGATTTTCGGTAGTCGCAACGAACGATTGCTGAAGCAATACCGGCGCGTCGTGCAGCTGATCAATGCGCTGGAGCCGCAGTTCGAGGGCCTCGACGATGCGGCGCTGAAGGCCAAGACCGACGAGTTCCGCCAGCGCTTCGCCAAGGGCGAGACCCTCGAGGCGCTGCTGCCCGAGGCTTTCGCCGTCGTGCGCGAAGGCAGCAAGCGCACGCTGAAGATGCGCCACTTCGACGTGCAGCTGATGGGCGGCATGGCGCTCAACGACGGCAAGATCGGCGAAATGCGCACCGGCGAAGGCAAGACGCTGATGGCCACGCTGCCGGTCTACCTGAACGCCATCGGCGGCAAGGGCGTCCACGTGGTCACGGTCAACGACTACCTGGCGCGCCGCGACGCCGAATGGATGGGGCGCCTGTACAACTTCCTCGGGCTCACGGTGGGCGTGAACCTGCCGCAGATGCCGCGCGAGGAAAAGCAGGCCGCCTACGCGGCCGACGTGACCTACGGCACCAACAACGAATTCGGCTTCGACTACCTGCGCGACAACATGGTCCACGAGACGGCCGACCGCGTCGCGCGCGGCCTGTCGTACGCGATCGTCGACGAGGTCGACTCGATCCTGATCGACGAGGCGCGCACCCCGCTGATCATCAGCGGCCAGGCCGAAGACCACACCGAGCTGTACGTGCGCATCAACGCGGTGGCGCCGCAGCTGAAGAAACAGATCGGCGAGGCCGACCCGCGCACCGGCGAGGGCGTCATCGAGCCGGGCGACTTCACCGTCGACGAGAAGACGCGCCAGGTCTATCTCACCGAAGAGGGCCACGAGAACGCCGAGCGCGTCCTCACCCGCGCCGGCCTGCTCGCCGAGGGCGCGAGCCTGTACGACGCGGCCAACATCGCGCTGATGCACCATGTGTACGCGGCACTGCGCGCCAACCACCTGTTCAACCGCGACCAGCACTACGTGGTGCAGGACGGCGAGGTGATCATCGTCGACGAGTTCACCGGCCGGCTGATGACCGGGCGGCGCTGGTCCGACGGTCTGCACCAGGCGGTCGAGGCCAAGGAAGGCGTGGTGATCCAGAGCGAGAACCAGACGCTCGCGTCGATCACCTTCCAGAACTACTTCCGCATGTACGGCAAGCTCGCCGGCATGACCGGCACCGCCGACACCGAGGCCTACGAATTCCAGGAAATCTACGGCCTCGAGACGGTGGTGATCCCGCCCAACAAGCCGACGATCCGCAAGGACGAGCTCGACCTCGTCTACAAGACCAGCCGCGAGAAGTTCGAGGCGGTGATCAAGGACATTCGCAACTGCCACGAGCGCGGTCAGCCGGTGCTGGTGGGCACCACCTCGATCGAGAACTCCGAGTTGCTGTCGGGCCTGCTGCAGCAGGTCACGCTGCCGCACCAGGTGCTCAACGCCAAGCAGCACGCCAAGGAAGCCGAGATCGTCGCGCAGGCCGGGCGGCCCGGGGTGATCACCATCGCCACCAACATGGCCGGCCGCGGCACCGACATCGTGCTCGGCGGCAACGTCGAGAAGCAGGTCCAGTTCATCGAGGCCGACGAGATGCTCGCCGAAGCCGACAAGCAGGCCCGCGCGCAGCAGTTGCACGACGAGTGGCAAAGTCTGCACGAGAAGGTCAAGGCCGAGGGCGGCCTGCGCATCATCGCCACCGAACGCCACGAGTCGCGCCGCATCGACAACCAGCTGCGCGGCCGCTCGGGCCGCCAGGGCGACCCGGGGTCGTCGCGTTTCTACCTGTCGCTGGACGACCCGCTGATGCGCATCTTCGCCGGCGAGCGCGTGCGCGCGATCATGGAGCGGCTGAAGATGCCCGACGGCGAAGCCATCGAGGCCGGCATCGTCACCCGCAGCATCGAGAGCGCGCAGCGCAAGGTCGAAGCGCGCAACTTCGACGTCCGCAAGCAGCTGCTCGAATACGACGACGTCTCCAACGACCAGCGCAAAGTCATCTACCAGCAGCGCAACGACATCCTCGAGGCCGCGAGCCTCTCCGCACAGATTGCCAACCTGCGCCAGAGCACGATGGAAGACGTGGTGCGCACCTTCGTACCGGCCGACAGCGTCGAGGAGCAGTGGGACCTCGACGGCCTGGAGAAGGTGCTGCGCGACGAGTGGCAGCTCGCGGTGGCACTGAAGGCCGAGGTCGAGAAGAGCAGCTCGATCTCCGACGAAGACATCGTCGAGCGCGTCGTGAAGGCGGCCGACGCGATGTTCAACGCCAAGGTCGAGCGCGTCGGGCTGGACCAGTTCACGCCGTTCATGCGGATGATCCTGCTGCAGTCGATCGACTCGCACTGGCGCGAGCACCTGGCGGCGCTCGACTACCTGCGCCAGGGCATCCACCTGCGCGGCTACGCGCAGAAGAACCCGAAGCAGGAATACAAGCGCGAGGCCTTCGAGCTGTTCAGCCAACTGCTCGACGTGGTGAAGATGGACGTGACGCGGGTGTTGATGACGGTGCGCATCCAGTCGCAGGAAGAGGTCGCCCAGGCGGCCGAGGCGATCGAGGAGCAAGCCGACCGCATCAGCAACGTCACCTACACCCACCCGAACGAGGACGGCAGCGTGTCGCAGGAGGCCGAGACCGCGATGCTCGCCGCTCTCGCGGCGCAGATGCCCAAGGTCGGCCGCAACGAGCCCTGCCCGTGTGGCAGCGGAAAAAAATACAAGCACTGCCACGGACGATTGGCTTGACGGCCCCCCAGTCGCTTCGCTCCTGCCCCCAAGGGGCGCTGGCCGGCCCTTGGGGCGGCCCGGCGGGCGGCCTGGCTTGAGGGGGCGGTTCGCTTCGCTCCCTTTGTCGCTCTTTGTGCATACTCATTTGCCATGCCAGTCAACCTGATCGCCCCTGACCCCAAGACATTGCACCCCGTTCCCGGCGTCAAGCTCGGCATCGCGATGGCCGGCGTGCGCAAGGCCGATCGGCGCGACCTCACGGTCGTCACCCTCGATGAAGGCAGTCAGGTCGCCGGGGTGTTCACCCGCAACCGCTTCTGCGCCGCGCCGGTGCAGCTGTGCCGCCAGCACCTGGCGGCCAACGTCGGCACACGCGCGATCCTGATCAACACCGGCAATGCCAACGCCGGCACCGGCGAAGACGGC
>DASXQQ010000010.1:0-1631 GCA_036507085.1 Piscinibacter sp.
AGCTTGGGGTTGGCGCGCATCGTGGTCGCCGCCGCCTTCACTGCCTTCTGGTCGCGCGGCGTGAAGGCGCGCAGCGCGTGCTGGACGCGGTTGCCCAGTTGCGCGAGCACGCTGTCGGGAATGTCCAGCGGGTTCTGCGTCACGAAGTAGACACCGACGCCCTTGCTGCGCACCAGCCGAACGACGAGCTCGATGCGCTCGATCAGCGCTGTCGGCGCTTCGTTGAACAGCAGGTGCGCCTCGTCGAAGAAGAACACCAGCTTCGGCCGCTCGAGGTCGCCGACCTCGGGCAATTGCTCGAACAGCTCGGACAGCATCCACAGCAGGAAGGTCGCGTACAGGCGTGGGCTGTTCAGCAGCTTGTCGGCGGCGAGGACGTTGATCACGCCCTGCTCGCGATCGGTTTGCATGAAGTCGGCGATGTTGAGCATCGGCTCGCCGAAGAAGCGCTCGCCGCCTTGCTGATCGATCTGCAGCAGGCCGCGCTGGATCGCGCCGATGCTGGCCGCGCTGACGTTGCCGTACTCGGTGGTGAACTGGCTGGCGTTGTCGCCCACGTGCTGCAGCATCGCGCGCAGGTCTTTCAGGTCGAGCAGCAGCAGGCCGTTGTCGTCGGCGATCTTGAACACGAGCTGCAGCACGCCTTGCTGCGTTTCGTTCAGTGCCAGCATGCGGGCGAGCAGCAGCGGGCCCATGTCGCTCGCGGTGGCGCGCACCGGGTGGCCTTGCTCGCCGAACACGTCCCACAGCGTGGTGGGGCAGGCGGCGCTCGCGGGCATCGTCAGCCCGCGCTCCTTCACGATCGCGGCGAGCTTGTCGCTCGCCTTGCCCGGCTGGCTGATGCCGGTGAGGTCGCCCTTCACGTCGGCCATGAACACCGGCACGCCGATGCGGCTGAAGTTCTCGGCCATCGTCTGCAGCGTGATCGTCTTGCCGGTGCCGGTGGCGCCGGTGATCAGCCCATGCCGGTTCGCCAGCTCGGGCAACAGGAAACACGCGGTCTGGCCCTGCTGGGCGATCAGGATCGGGTCGGCCATGGGGATCTCCGGAGGTGGGCCAAGTAAAATTGCAGTCTATCGAACAACACGGCAGGCCGCGGACTCGCGCCCCCTGCGCCAGAGGAGCCTTATGGCCGGTCATTCCAAGTGGGCCAACATCCAGCACCGCAAGGGCCGCCAGGACGAGAAGCGCGGCAAGGTGTGGACCCGCATCATCCGTGAAATCATGGTCGCGGCGCGCCAGGGCGGCGGCGACCTCAACATGAACCCGCGCCTGCGCCTGGCGGTCGACAAGGCCAAGGCGGCCAACATGCCGGCCGACACGATCAAGAAGAACATCGACAAGGCCACCGGCGCGCTCGAGGGCGTGAACTACGAGGAAATCCGCTACGAGGGCTACGGCATCGGCGGCGCGGCGATCATCGTCGACTGCATGACCGACAACCGGGTGCGCACCGTGGCCGAGGTGCGCCACGCCTTCAGCAAGTACGGCGGCAACCTCGGCACCGAGGGCTCGGTCGCGTTCCAGTTCAAGCACGTCGGCCAGTTCGTCTTCGCGCCCGGCACCAGTGAAGACAAGGTGATGGAAGTGGCGCTCGAAGCGGGCGCCGAAGACGTGATCACCGATGACGA
>DASXQQ010000011.1:0-6455 GCA_036507085.1 Piscinibacter sp.
GCTCAGCCGATTCGCTTTGCCGTGCCAGCCGAGCCGCGTCACATCGCAGGGCAAAGACAAGGGCAAGGAGATCACGGAGGGATGGTCGGGCCACACGACCGCCAGGCAATCCGGGTGCTCGCGCTCGGCGCCGTCGAAGTCCTCGGCTCGATCGAGGCCCAGCAAGGCCGCGACCGCGTCGTCGGACGCGCCATCGAGCACCAACATGCGCCAGCCCAGCGCCTGCGCCGCGATGCGCACCGCGGCGATCGCGTGGCCCACGTCGTGCTGGCAGTAGCGAAACGCGCGCTCGCCGTACTTCCAGGTCTCGCGCCAGTTGACCGAGGCGAAGCCGAAGATGAAGGCGTCGCGCGGGAAGCCCCGCAGCAGCGCCGCGACGCGCTCGCCCGTCCAGTCGCAACGCCGCTCGAGCGCGTGCTCCCGGGCCGCGTAGTGGTACAGCCCCGGTGCGACGCCGGCCACCTCACCGATCAGCAGATAGCCTTCGGTCGGATGCAGGTTGCCGCTCGACGGGTTGGCGCGCAGCGCCCAGCGCACCGTGCCGGCCTGCTTCCATGCCGTGATCGCGAGCGAATGTTCGAGCAGGCGCGACAAGCTGTCGATGCCGACCGCGACCCTCTCGATCGCGCCCGCACGGTACAGGTCGTCGTACGCCGGCGAGCGCGGCGCAGCGTCGGGTGCGAGCCGTGGCAAGGCGAGCAGCGGGGCGCCGGCGTAGCGCCGAAACGGGTCCGGCTGGTTCGCCCAATCGAGATAACCGAGCGCGCGCGCGAAGTGCGAAAAATGATGCTTCGTCTCCTGGTGGTAACGCATCACCACGTCCAGGGGATCGGCCTTCGTTCGATCGTTGGCGGACACGACGCTCCTTGCCGCCAGATGATGCACTCTGGACGAGAGGCTGGGCGACGCGCGCGTCGCCCCGATCTCATCCGCGCTACAGCCCGACCTGCGTGACCAGCTTGGTGTTGAGATAAGCCTCGATCGCTTCGGTGCCGCCTTCCGATCCGTAGCCCGAATCCTTGATGCCGCCGAACGGCAGTTCGGGCAATCCGAGGCCATGGTGGTTGATCGCCACCATGCCGCTTTCGAGCGCGGCGCCGATCGCGGTCGCGGTCTTCAGCGACTTCGTGTAGGCGTAGGCCGCAAGGCCGAAGGGCAGGCGGTTCGCCTCCTGCACCACCGCGTCGAAGTCGCGGAACGGCGCCAGTGCCGCCACCGGGCCGAAGGGCTCCTGGTTCATGATGCGCGCATCGGCGGGCACGTCGGCGAGCACCGTCGGCTCGAAGAAGTTGCCCTCGCTGCCGATGCGCTTGCCACCGAGCGCCAGGCGCGCGCCGCACGACAGCGCGTCGTCGACGAACATGCGCATTGCCTCGAGCCGGCGCGGGTTTGCGAGCGGCCCCATCTTCGTCAGCGGATCCAGGCCGTCGCCGACCTTAAGCTTCGCCGCGGCCGCGACGAAGGCGTCGACGAAGCGCGGATAGATCGACTCCTGCACCAGGAAGCGCGTCGGCGAGATGCACACCTGGCCGGCGTTGCGGTACTTGGCTGCGGCCAGCATGCGCGCGGCCACGTCGACGTCGGCGTCCTCGAACACGATCGCCGGCGCATGGCCGCCGAGCTCCATCGTCATGCGCTTCATGTGCTGGCCGGCGAGCATCGCGAGCTGCTTGCCCACCGGCGTCGAGCCGGTGAAGGTGATCTTGCGGATCACCGGGTGGGCGATCAGGTATTCGGAGATCTCGGCCGGCACGCCGAACACCAGGTTGACGACGCCCGCCGGCACGCCGGCGTCCTGGTAGACGCGGATCAGCGCGGCGCAGCTGGCCGGCGTTTCCTCGGGGCCCTTGAGGATCACCGAGCAGCCGGCGGCCAGCGCCGCAGACACCTTGCGCACCGCCTGGTTGATCGGAAAGTTCCACGGCGTGAACGCGGCCACCGGGCCCACCGGCTCCTTCACGACGAGCTGGGTCACGCCGTCGGCGCGCGCCGGCACCACGCGGCCGTAGGCGCGCCGCGCTTCCTCGCCGAACCATTCCATGATGTCTGCGGCGGCCAGCGTCTCGGCCTTCGCTTCGGCGAGCGGCTTGCCTTGTTCCAGCGTCATCAGCTGCGCGATCTCGTCGGCGCGCTCGTGGATGAGCTGCGCGGCGCGCTTGAGCAGCTTGTAGCGCTCGAAGGCCGAGACCCGACGCCATTGCTTGAAGCCGCGCTCGGCGGCGGCCAGCGCGCGATCGAGATCGCTGCGGTCGGCGTGGGCCAGCTGCGCCAGCGTGCGGCCGGTGGCCGGGTTGACGATGGGCTGGCTCTTGCGCGAAGCGCCATCGCACCAGTTGCCGTCGATGAAGAGTTGAACGTCGGAGTACATGGAGTCTTCGTTCCTGGGTGAGCGGGGGTTGCGGCGCGCCGATGTTGGCAGAAAAGGCCGGAGTGCATCGCGCCCGCGCGCAATGCCCGCAGGCTTTGCGGGCCCGCGCGCGGTGCGAATATCGCCTCGAAGGTACTGAGGCCCCGGCTGAGCCTGTCGAAGGCGCCCGGTCATCCTGAGCCTGTCGAAGGACAACTCCGTTGCGAAGTTGCCAAATCTGGCAACTCGGACCCCGCGAAATGCACAAATGCGTCAAGTTGTACCGCTGCGCTCCGATAGGGCGTGGGTACCCTGCGTCGGAGCGGTGGATGTTTGCTGCCGCACCGAATCTCAGGTCGAAGGGAGATTGCCTTGGACGCCTTGCCTGTCCGCGCCGCGTTCTTTGCGGCTGCCCTGCTGCTGTGCCTTTACCTGCCGCATGCCGCGCTGGACCTGGTTCGCCGCGCCCGTGCGAAGCGGCATTCGAGTCCGTGGGGCTGGCTTCTCGGCGGGGCCGCTTCGTGGGGCACCGGCCTGTGGGCGGCAGCGCTGCTCACCTTGCTGGCCTGCCATGCGGGCCTCGACATTTCGCATGACGCCGCGCTGCTGTTGGCCTCGTGGCTGGTCAGCGCGGGCGCGGCGTTCGGCATGCTCGCCGCCGCCTCGGTCACGCTTCCGAGCTGGCGTCAGTGGCTGGTGATCAGCGGCGGCCTGGCCTGCGGGCTGGGCGTGGTGCTCGGGCTGATCCTGGTGTCGCTGCAGCCGGTGAACCCCTGGGCCGGGGCCTGGGCCGTGTCGTGGCTGTGGACGGGCGCGCTGCTGATGGCCAGCGCCCTGCTCGTCGGCTTCGTCCTGACCAGCGAGGGGCTGCTGCGCCTGCCGGCGTGGCACGGCGCCGTGTCATCGACGGTCGCGGCCGCCGCGCTGATGGCGGTGTTCGCGCTGACGCTCGCGGGAGAGGTGTCGTCGGGTGCGCCCGACAGCAGCTTGGGCATTCCCTCGACCCATGCGGCGCTGCTCGCAGGCGTGGGTGCCCTGCTGGCGCTGGCGGCGACGCGCTTCATGTCGCGCATCGAACGCCACCTGGTCGACCGCGCCGATGGTCTGGAACAGTCACTGCGCCAGGCCAACTCGGACCTGCACCGCATCGCCTATCACGACGCGCTCACCCAGTTGCCGAACCGCCTGGTGTTCGAGGACAAGCTGGTTGCGGCGGTGGCCCGCGCCGACCGCTCGAGGTCCCGCCTGGCCGTGCTGTTCATCGACCTCGACGGCTTCAAGCCCATCAACGACTCCCTCGGCCACAGCAGCGGCGACGCCGTGCTGCGCCAGGTGGGCGAGCGCTTGCGCGGCCTGTCGCGCTCCGCCGACACGATGGCCCGCGTCGGCGGCGACGAGTTCCTGATGCTGCTGGAAGACAACCCCGACGAGCAAACTGCGGCGCAGGTCGCCGCGCGCATGCTGGCCGCCCTCGGCCAGCCCTACGCGCTGGGCAGCCGCGAGATGACGGTGTCGTGCTCGATCGGCATCGTGTTCTATCCAGATGGCGGTGCGCACACCAAGCTGATCGCGCGGGCCGACGCGGCCATGTACGCCGCCAAGCGCTCCGGCGGCGCCTGCTACTGCTTCTTCGAGCCGAGCATGGAGGCCGACGCGCACGACCAGCTCGACCTGCAGCGCGATCTGCGCGTGGCCCTCGAGAACAAGGAGCTCGAGTTGTTCTATCAGCCCAAGGTCGACGCGCGCAGCGGCAAGGTGACGGCCGCGGAGGCGCTGCTTCGCTGGAAGCATCCGCAGCGCGGCATGATCGGGCCCGCCACGTTCATCCCGGTGGCCGAGCGCTTCGGCCTGATCGGCACGCTGGGCAACTGGGTCATCGAGGATGCGTGCCGCCAGGCGCGCGCCTGGCGCGACAAGGGTCTGCGCATGCGCGTGGCGATCAACCTGTCGGCGATCCAGATGCGCCAGGACGACCTGGTCGAGCGCATCACCACGGCGCTGAATCGTCACCGGATCGACCCGTCGCTGCTGACCTGCGAGATCACCGAGTCGGTGGCGATGGAGGACACGCGCGCCACCCAGACGACGTTCCGCCGCCTGGGCGAGGCCGGCGTGCATCTGTCGATCGACGACTTCGGAACCGGTTATTCGAGCCTGGGCTACCTGCGCAAGCTGCCGGCCGAGGAACTGAAGATCGATCGCAGCTTCGTGATGGACATCGAAACCAGTGTCGACGCGCGCGCGGTGGTCGATGCCGTCATCCACCTGGCCCACGCGCTGGGGCTGAAGGTCGTCGCCGAAGGGGTCGAGAACGAGCGGCAGCGCGACATCCTGATCGGCATGGGCTGCGACGAACTCCAGGGCTACCTGTTCGCCAAACCGATGTCGGCACGGGCGCTGCTGCTGTGGGCCAGCGACGATCAGGAGCGGCTGTCCGCGTTCAAGCCCTCGCTGTTCGGCGAGACCAAGCCCGTCGCGGCCAACGAAGGCGAGGTTCGAACTCGGGCCGCGGCCCTGTCGGTGGCCATGTCGGGACGCCGAAGCGGTTTCCCGGAGACGGTCGCTTTCCCGGATACGGTCCCGTTCGTGGAGACCGTGACCGACGGCGTGGTACAGACCGCGAGAACGCGGGCACACTGAAGCCCTCGCGTTCTGACTGCGGCCACGGTGTCGAACCGATGGCATGCTCCGACGCTTGAGCTCCGCCCCGCGCCCCGCCCCGTCGATCTGGACCCCGCTCGCCCACAAGCCGTTTCGCGGCATGTGGGCGAGCGGCGGCATCTTCTTCATCGGCAACGCGATGCACAACATGGCGGCGTCGTGGCTGATGATCGAACTCACCGGCTCGTCCTTCCTCGCCGCGCTGGTGCAGACGGCGTCGTTCCTGCCGATGTTCCTGTTGTCGCTGCCGGCCGGCGTGCTGGCCGACACCGCCGACCGGCGCCGCTTGATGCTGCGCTCGCAAGGGGTCTATGCGCTCACCGCCTTGCTGCTGACGGGGCTGGCGCTGGCCGGCAGCGTGGGGCCGGCCACCTTGCTGTGCTTCACCTTCGTGCTCGGCGTGTGCACGGCGCTGCAGTCGCCGGCCTGGAACTCGGCGGTCAGCGACTCGATCGGGCGCGACGAACTGCCGCAGGCGATCACGCTGGTGGCGATGGCCTTCAACGGCGCGCGTGCGATCGGTCCGTCGCTGGCCGGCGTGGTCTTCGCTTTCGCCGGCGCCGGCATGGTGTTCGGCTTGGCTGTCGTCACCGCGATCGTGATGATGGTCGCGGTGCGGCGCTGGCCGCCGCGGCCGCACCCGTTGGGCAAGTTGCCGGCCGAGCGGCTGTGGGGCGGCATGCTGAGCGGCCTGCGCTTCGCCCGCCACTCGCCGGCCACCTTCGCCCAGCTCATCCGCACCGTGGCTTACAGCGGCATCGGCTCGGCGCTGTGGGCGCTGCTGCCGGTTATCGCGCAGCGCCAGCTCGGCCTCGGTGCGGCGGGCTTCGGCTTGCTGATGGGCTGCCTCGGCTCGGGCGCGGTGGCCGCCGGCTTCGTCATCGCGCGGCTGCGCTCGCGGCTGGGGTTGGACACGCTGGCCGCCGCCTGCTGCGTGGTCTTCGCGGGCGTGATGGCGATCGCGGCGCTGTCGACGCTGCATGGCCTCGTCTACGGCGCGCTGGTCGCCGCCGGGGCGGCCTGGATGGCGATGATGTCGACCTTCAACGCGGCGACGCAGACCAGCGCGCCGCCGTGGGTGAGGGCGCGTGCCTCGTCGATGCACACGCTGTGCGCACTCGGCTCCTTCGCCCTCGGCTCGGCGCTGTGGGGCGCGGTGTCGGGCCTCGCGGGCTTGACCGCGACGCTGTGCGCCGCCGCCGCGCTGATGCTCGCGAGCGTCGCGCTGGCGCGGCCGTTTCCGCTGCGCATGGGCGCCGAGAAGGAGGTGACGCTCGCCACGCCGTGGGAGGATCTGTTCGTCGTCCACGAGCCGGACCTCGAGGCCGGGCCGGTCGCGGTCGAGATCGCCTACCGCATTCGCCCCGAAGACGCCGCGTCCTTCCTCGACGCGGTGCAGCAGCTGAAGGTGCCGCGCCGGCGCGACGGCGCGACCTTCTGGCGCATC
>DASXQQ010000012.1:0-2243 GCA_036507085.1 Piscinibacter sp.
TTAAGGCATGCCGTCCAAAGGACGGGTACTACCCATCCTCGCCAGCTGTTCAACCGAGACCCGCACCCGCAGGTGGCTCTCGCTCACGACCTTGACGATCGCGTGCTCGGGCGAGGCGGTGTTGCGGCGCAGCGGCTCGAGCATCGGTTCGCCGTGGCGGTTGGTGAGCGAGGCGACGATCGGCGTGTTCGCCGTCTCGCCGCGCTTGACGACGAGACCGGTTTCGCCGGAGGCGAGCATCACGCAGCAACCGGGCGGGTAGACGCCGAACTCCTTCACCAGCGCGGCCGTCATCGGGTGCCGCTGGTCGTGCACGAACATGTCGCGCGCGGCCTGGTTCGCGGCGAGCGCGTCGCGCGACGCGCGCGGACTCAGCTTGGCGGTGTAGATGTCGGCGCGACGCAAGAGCGATGCCATCTCGCCCGCATCGGACACGCCTTGCGGATAGCCGGCGCCGCTCGGCGCCTCGTGGTGATGCGCCACCGCCTGCAGCCATTGCGCGTCGTCGACGCCCGCGCCCTGCAGGATCTCGACGCTGCGCAGCGGATGAGCGCGGATCTCCTCGCGCTGGGCGGGCGTGGGCGGCGTGAGCTGCGCGGCGAGGCGCCCTTGCAGTTCGAGCATCGACAGGTTCATCGTCAACGCGGCGTTCACCAGCGTGTGCCGGCGCGCCGCGTCCCAGCCGAGACGCTGCGCCGCGAGCTGGCTGGCGATGGCCGTGTGCAGCGAATGGACCACGCCGTACTGCGAGCGCGCGTGTGCGTCCTGCCGCACCACCTGGAAGATCGCGAGGTCGGGGTCGCGCTCGATCAGCGAACGCACCGGCCGCGATGCGTCGTCGAGCGCCGCCATGAAGTCGACATGCACCGACGCGCGCAGCACCGAGCCGAGGCGGTCGAGGCAGCGGTCCCACAGGGCGGGCAGGGTTTCGACCGGCGCTTCCGGCAGCTCGGCGAGTCCGCGCGTCAGCTCCTCGACATCGACGAGCGCACCGCGTTCGAGCAGCGCGAGCATCTGCACTTCGCTGTCGATGACCTGGCCGCGCGCGAGCAACAGCGTGCGGTCGGCGTCGCGCACGTTGAACGGCAGCGGCGCGCCCAGCGTGATGCGCTGCTTGACGGTGGACAGGGCACAGAATTGCATTGCGGGTCCGATTCCTGTTCGACGCGAGTGCTTGGGCGGTCTCCAAGCGGCTGTTCGGATAGCGTGGTTTTCGGCTGCGCTGCCGGTGAACTTGAGCCGGCATCGCCGTTAAGCTCGGGCCCGTGGAGACACCCCCATGATCCGAGGCGACAAATCCGTGGACCCCTACGACGCGCTCTACCGCGACTTTCGCTGGCGGGTGCCGGCGCACTTCAACCTGGCCGACGTGTGCTGCGCGCGCTGGGCCGCGAAAACGCCCGACGCCACCGCGATCCGCTACGAACGCGAGGACGGCAGCCGGGCGGACCTGAGCTATGCCGAGCTGCAGCGCGAGGCGAATCGGCTGTCGCACGCGCTCGAGCGCATCGGCGTGCGCGCCGGTGACCGGGTGGCGGTGGTGATGCCGCAGCGGCCGCAGACGGCGATCGCCAACATCGCGCTGTACCAGCTCGGCGCGGTGGCGATGCCGCTGTCGATGCTGTTCGGCCCTGACGCGCTCGAATACCGCCTGCAGAACAGCGAGGCGCGCGTCGCCATCGTCGACGAGACGGGAATCGCCAACCTGCGCGCCGCGCGACCGGCCTGCCCGGCGCTCGAGGCGGTGATCGCGGTGGACGCGGCGCGTGGGCAGGGCGACCTCGACTGGAGCGCCGCGCTCGCGCGCGAATCGGCCGCCTACACCGCGCGAGCGACCCGCGCCGACGACCCGGCGGTGCTGATCTACACCAGCGGCACGACCGGCCCGCCCAAGGGCGCGCTGATCGCCCACCGCGGGCTGATCGGCAACTTGAGCGGCTTCGTCTGCAGCCAGAACTGGTTCCCGCAGGACGATGCGGTGTTCTGGTCGCCAGCCGACTGGGCATGGACCGGCGGCTTGATGGATGCGCTGCTGCCCAGCCTCTACTTCGGCCGCACCATCATCGCCTGCCAGGGCCGCTTTGCGCCGGAGAAAGCCTTCGAGCTGATGCAGCGCCATCGCGTCACCCACACGTTTCTTTTCCCCACCGCGCTGAAGGCGATGATGAAGGCGGTGCCCGCGCCGCGCGAGCGCTACAAGCTGGCGCTGCGCGCCATCATGAGCGCCGGCGAAGCGGTCGGCG
>DASXQQ010000013.1:0-2625 GCA_036507085.1 Piscinibacter sp.
GAGCAGGGCTTCCTGCTGCTCAGCGACCTCGGCTCGCGCCTGTACCTGGCCGAGCTGCAGCAGGCGGTTGCGGCCGGCGACCCGGCCACGGTCCGCGCGCTGATGCGCGACGCGATCGGCGCGCTGCTGACCTGGCAGCAGCATGTCGACGCCCGCCCGCTGCCGCCCTACGACGACGCGCTGCTGCGGCGCGAGATGGCGCTCTTTCCCGACTGGTGCGTGACGCGCGAATTCGGCCAGCGCTGGAGCGACGCGCAGCACGTGCAGTGGCAGGCGATGACCGACCTGCTGGTGCGCAGCGCGCTGGCCCAGGCGAGCGTCGCGGTGCACCGCGACTACATGCCGCGCAACCTGATGGTGGGCGAGCCGAATCCGGGCATCCTCGACTTCCAGGATGCGGTGCGCGGCCCGATCAGCTACGACGTCGCGTCGCTGCTGCGCGACGCGTTCATCAGCTGGGACGAGGAGCAGGAGATCGACTGGGCGGTGCGCTATTGGGAAGCGGCGCGCAAGCGTGGCCTGCCGGTGCCCGACGACTTCGGCGAATTCTGGCGCCAGCTCGAATGGATGGGGCTGCAGCGTCACCTGAAGGTGCTCGGTATCTTCTGCCGCCTGAAGCACCGCGACGCCAAGCCGGGCTACAGCGCCGATCTGCCGCGTTTCTTCCGCTACGCCCACAAGGCGGCGACGCGCTACCGCGAGCTCGCGCCCCTGGCGCGGCTGCTCGAGCCGCTGATGGGCGAGCAGCGCAGCGACGTCTACTTCTGAACCTAGGAGGCTGTCGGGCTTGAATCGGGCCCGACAGCCTCCTAGGCGCGCGCGGTCTCGCAACCGGCGGCGATCAGCCACGGGTCGTGGTCCTCGCCGCCGAAGGTCTGCACGAGGAAGTCGAGGAACGCGCGGGTGCGCGCCGGCACATGCTTGCGCGTGGGCATCGCCGCATAAAGCGTCACCGTCAGCAGATGCCACTGCGGCAGCACGCGCTCCAGCGCGTGCTCGAGCAGCGCGTCTTCGACCACGAACGACGGCAGCCCGGCAATGCCCAGGCCGTGCAGCGCGGCGGCGTACAAGGTGTCGGTGTGGATGGTGCCGAGCACCGGCCGATGCGGCACCAGCGTGAACGATTCGCCGCCGGGCTCGTCGTCGCCCCACGGGCCGCGCAGGAAGGTGATCTCACGCAGGAAGGTCGGCAGCATCGCCTCGTGCAGCGCGAGGTCGCTCGGGTGTTCGGGCCGGCCGTTGCGCTCGAGGTACTCGGGTGAGGCGCAGGCGATCACCTCGGAGCGCGCCAGCCGGCGCGCGATGAAGTCGCCGTCGAGCGGGCGGCGCCCGACGCTGATGATGCTCACGTCGAAGGTCTCGTCGACCGTTTCCACCGGGCCGGGCGCCGACAGTTCGATCGTCACCTTGGGGTACTGGGCGTGGAATTTCGGCAGGTGCTTGGCGATCTGGTGCACCGCGAACGCGGGCGGCGCAAGCACCCGCAAATGGCCGCGCGGCTCTGAACTCGCGGTGCTCGCGAGCGCCTCGGCCTCCTCGACCTCGGTCAGGATCTGCCGCGTGCGCTCCAGGTAGGCCTCACCGATGTCGGTGAGCGAGAGGCGGCGCGTCGTGCGGTTGATGAGGCGCGCGCCGAGGTGCTCTTCGAGGTCGGCCACCAGGCGGGTCACCACCGCCGGCGACAGGTTCATCTCGCGTGCCGCCGCGGCGAAGCTGCCCGAGTCGATGACCCGGCAAAACACCCGCATGGAGTGCAGACGATCCATTGCAAGCCCTCAGATTGTTCCAATTAATGAAATGCCGCATTCAATGTTAAGTGGTTTATTGATCGGAGCGCAATGTCTACAGTTCATCCCATCGATGAGCCGAACCCAAACGCAGCGACTCACCGAGGCTGGACACGACGGCAAAGAACAAGCAAGCCGCCCTGCCCGGAAACGTCAAACCATGTGTCTTTGAAGGAAATCATCATGAACGCCAAGCAACTGATCGCCGCCTCTGTTCTCGCTGTTTTCGGTGCCGCCGCCGGTGCCAGCGAAATCGCCGTCTTCGCCGACGACTTTCCGAGCACCCCGTCGACGCTGAGCCGTGCCGAGGTGCGCGCCGAAACCGCCCGCGCCCTGGCCAGCGGCGAACTCGTCGGCAACTACGAAGCCGACCTGCGCAACGACGAGCAGTCGGTGACCTCGGTTCGCAGCCGCGACGAAGTGCGCGCCGAGGCGCGCCAGGAAGCGCGTATCGCTTCGCACTACCGTTCGTTCGACATCTGATGCCGCCGGCCGCGCAGCGCGGCCCGACCTCAGCACGAGCCGCCTTCGGGCGGCTTCTTGTTTGGGGGGCCGCCACAGGCGGGACAATGGCGGCCTCGCTTCCCACGACCCATGATTCGAATCACCGAACTGCGCCTGCCGCTGGACCATGCCGACGATGCGCTGCGCCCGGCCATCGTCAAGCGGCTCGGCATCGGCGACGCCGAGCTGAAAGACTTCAGCGTCTTCAAGCGCAGCCACGACGCGCGCAAGAAGCACGCGATGGTCTTCATCTACACCGTCGACTGCGACGTCGCCGACGAAGCCGCCCTGTTGCGCGCGTTCGAAGGCGACCGCCATGTCAAGCCGAGCCCCG
>DASXQQ010000014.1:0-26560 GCA_036507085.1 Piscinibacter sp.
TGGAATCAACCGCGGCGTCAGCTCAAGCAGTCCGGCGCCTCGCGCAGCACGCGCCGCGCGAGGTAGTTGAACGTCGCAGCGAGGTACTTCGGACTGCCGCGATAGCTGCGGGCCTCGCGCGCCAGTTCCGGCTTCACGCGCTTGATCGGCCCCACTGCTCGCGCCATGAGTTGCAGCTTCGCTGCGCGCTCGACATAGAACGCGAGCACCGCTGCATCCTCGATCGTCGCCGCCGCAGTCAGCAGGCCGTGGTGCGCGAGCAGCACCGCCTGCTTGTCGCCCAGTGCGGCCGAGATCATCTCGCCCTCCTCGTCGCCGATCGGCACGCCCGGCCACTCGGGCAGATAAGCGCAGTTCTCGTACAGCACGCAGGTGTCCATGTGCGACACGATGAGCTCTTCCGCGATCATCGACAGTGCCGAGGCGTGCGGCGGATGGGTGTGCACGATCGCGTGGGTCTCGGGGCGGGCACGATAGATCCAAAGATGGAATCGATTCGCGGGGTTGGCCATGCCCTCGCCCGCGAGGATGTTCAAGTCGTCGTCGATCAGCAGGATGTTGCTCTCGCGGGCCTCGTCGAAGCCCAGCCCGAAGCGCAGCGTCCAGTAGGTGCCGGGCTTCTCCCCGCGCGCCGAAACCTGGCCCGCGAGCGCGGATTCGTGCCCATCGCGATCGAGCACGCGGCACGCGAGCGCCACCTTCTGTTGCAGCGTCCAGCCGGTCACCTGCACGAACTTGTCCAGATCGGCGCGGAACTTCGCCTCGTACTCGGATTTCGGCCGGCCTGCCATGTCGTTCACGGGTGACTCCTGCTTGATGTACGTCAAAGCTTGGACGCAGCCGGCTTCGTCCGCAAATGATCTTTCGGAACGCTTGCCATCGCGGGCCGCGAAGGCTCAAGCCGCGGCGAGATGCGCCAGGAGGTCCTCGATCGCAGGAATCCCGGCCGCAGCCCGGTCGCACACCAGGTAGAGCTGCATGCGCGCCCAATCGTCGGTGAGCGGCAGCGCGCGCACCTGCAGGAGGTCCTCGTACGGCAAAATGTTTGCCGCGGGCATGACCGCGATCCCGAGACCCGCCTGCACCATCGCGCGCATCGCCTCGTAACTCTGCACCTGCATGGTGAACTTCGGCTTGCGCGCCATGCGGGCTGCTGCTGCCAGTGCCCAGCCGCGGATTGCGGTGCCTTGCACCAGCGTGATCAGATCGAACTCGAGCGCTTGCGCGAACGAGAGCGCCCCGCGGCCGGCAAGCGGATGCGACGCCGGCATGACCAGCATGAGAGGAATGCTGCGATAGGGAACGACGTGCAACCGGTCGGTGGGCTGAAAGTGGCCGATGATGCCGATTTCGGTGTTCCCTTGCGCGATGCTTTCGATGATCGGCAGGCTCTGGCCTTCTTCGAGACGAATCTTCACCCCGGGCCGCCGCGCGATGTAGCTCGCGAGGTCCGCAGCCACGGTGACGACGCCGGTCTGATTCGCCAACATCCGGATATCGGGCTGATCGTCCGCGGCAAGCGTGCTGAGCGCGCCGGGTATTCGCTCGAGCGTCTTGATGACCTCGCGCGCATGGCGGGCGAGCGCTTCGCCCGCGGCGGTCGGGACGACTCCCGCGTGCTGGCGTACGAGCAGCGCGACTCCGAGCCCGGCCTCGAGCTCACCGATGCGTTTGCTCGCCGCCGAAGCGACGATGTGCTCGTGCTCTGCGGCTCTTGCGATGCTGCCGTGCTCGATCGCGCTGACGAAGAGCTTTAGCGTGGTGAGGTCGAATCGCACGGAGAGTGGAGCGTTGGGGCATTCGAGAGGGAGAGAAACATGGTACTTCGCTCCTAACCAAACCACAGCACGCTGCGAAGCGAAAGGTACGCTCCCAATGCCAGCAGGCCGGCGAAGAACAGCTGCTTGAACAGGGTCGCGTGCACGCGGCGGCGAATCCACTGGCCGAGGCCCATGCCGGCGAGCGCCGGCAGCAGTGCGAGCAGGGAGCCGAGCGCCACCGAGCCGCGCAGCGCGCCGCCACTGTGAAGGCTCAGCGCGAGCGCGAGGGTCGACACCAGGAACGACAGGCCGAGCGCCTGCACCAGTTCCTCCTTTTCCATGCCCAGCGCCTGCAGGTAGGGCACGGCGGGGATGACGAACACGCCGGTCGCCGCGGTGACGAGGCCGGTGGCCACGCCGACCAGCGGCGACAGCCAATGCTCGTGGCGCGCCGCCACCTGGAAGTGCATGGCGCGCAGGCCGAGGGCGGCATAGGCGAACAGCGCGACACCCAGCGCCGCGCTCATCGCGCCGGACGCGCTGCCGCTCAACCAGCCGGCACCGGCGGCGACGCCGCCGCAGACGCCGGCCAGCATCGTCGCCAAGCGCCGCGCCAGCGCGAGCAGACCGGCTCGCGCGGCGATCTGCCAGACGTTGGTGACCAGCGAGGGCACGACCAGCAGCGCGGCGGCCTGTGCCGGCGCCATCGCGAGGCTGAGCAGCCCCATCGTGATCGTCGGCAGGCCGAGGCCGACGACGCCCTTGACGAAGCCGCCGAGCATGAAGACGAGACCGATCAGGCCGATGAGGGTGGGTTCGAAGGAAGGCATGCCGCGATCATCGCGGCGCCGGCGCCATCGATGCTTCGGCCCGCATCGAAGCATCGAGCCTGTCGTAGAGTGCGGCCTCATGACCTCGACCGAAATCGCAAGTTGGGTGGCGCTGGCCGTGTTGGTGTTCTGGGCCGTCGGCGCCTACAACCGGCTGATCAGCCTGCGCAACGACATCGCGCGCGCCTTCGTCCCGGTCGACACCCAGCTGCGCCAGCGCCACGCGCTGCTGGTGCAGTGGCTCGATGCCTTGCGGCCCTTCGTCGAGCACCATCCCCAAACGCTCGATTCGGTGGTCGCTGCCTGCAGCCAATTGCAGGCCGCGTGCGATGTGGTGCGCAGCCGCCCGAGCGCGGCGCGCCCGATGGCGAGCCTGCGGCTGGCGGAGGAAACGCTGGCCGAGGCGCGCGTGCGCCTGAACGCGGAATTGCCGGCCAAGCCCGAGCTGCTCGCCGGTCTGGCGGTCGCGGTGCTCGGCGAGGAACTCGCCGCGGCCGACAGCACGCTCGGCTTCGCCCGCCGCCAGTTCAACGAGGCGACGCAGAACTACAACGACGCGCTCGACCAGTTTCCGACCTGGGTCATCGCCGGGCTGTTCCGCTTTCGCGGCGCCGGCACGCTGTAGTCACGCCGGTGCCGCGCCGCGCACCAGACGCCAGACCATGAACCCGAGCCCGGCCACGCCGGCGAGCAGCACCGCCCACAGCAGCCACGGCCGCATCGCCGCGACGCGCTGCCGCGCCTGCTCCCGACGCACCACCTCCTCGACCTCGCTCCACTCGCCGAGCGAGGCCTCGCCGAAGCGCGCGCGTTCGTCGGCCAGCGCCGGCACCAGCGTGCCCACCGCCAGCGCGCTCGCGCCCGCCTGCGCCGATCCGGCGAGCAGGCGGTACGGCGGCTGCCCCTGCGCGGCGAAGACCAGCGTGGCGAGCTGCGCCTGCACGACCAACTGCGTCTGCGCGGCATCGAGCGCCGCGGCGCGTGGGTCGGGCACGACGCGCACGAAGCGCGCCGTCGCGTGCAGCGCGAGCGGCGGCGAGGTGCTCACCGCCGCGCCGCGCTCGAGCCGATAGAACACGGCCGACGCGAACTCGTGCCAGGCCTCGTCGCTGCGGTTGCGGCCCTGCAATCGCACCGGTGCGACATGCGTGCCCGCGGACCATTGGAGGTCCAGCTGCACGAGTGGCAGTGCGCCGCCGAGGTCGAAGTGCAGGGCGGGCGGGGCGTTGGCTGTCGACGCGGTCTGGCTCGGCGGCTCGGGGCTCGCCGCCACGCGAATCTCGGTCGGTGGATCGAGCGTGACGTGGCGCGGCTGTGACGCGACCGCCTTTGCGCCGGTCAGCCTCGGCGCGGTCGATGGGTCGCTCCAGACGAGGCGGATGAAACGCCCCGCACGGCCCGGCAGCACGACGCTCGGCTGCGCGAGCGTGCCCGATGGCGAGGTGAGCGCCATCAGCTGGCCGCTGCCGCCGGGGCGCCACTGGCGCAGGTCGTCGCTCGTCTCGACATCGAACGCGGCGCTGAATTCGGCCGGGCCCGACCACTGCATCCGCAGCGATTGCGGCGGCGGGTCTTGTGGCTGGCGCTCGCCGAGGACGATCAGCCAGCCGGCGGCGTGCGCACCATCGCTCGCGACGCTCGGGCCGGCGCGCCGCTTCACGCTGATGCGGTCGCCGTCGACCCGCACTTCCACCGGCGACGGCCAGGGGCCGCCGGCGGTGGGTTTGGGCGGCAGCGGGTAGAGCTGCGCGTCGCGCAGCAGCTCGCCCGGCTGCGCCTGGCTCGCTCGGGTGGGCAGCAGCGCGAACGGAACCCGCTCGCCGCGTGCATCGACGATGCGCAAGTCGTTCAACGCGGGCTGCAGGCTGCGCGCATAGGCGCTCACCGGCAAGGGCAGCGCGATGAAGGCCGCCGGCTGTCGCACGGTGATCGTCGCGTTGAAACGGAACGCCGCCTCATCGACGTTCGCGGCCTGCGCGGTACTCGCCAGCCAGAGCAGCGCGCAGCCCCAGTCAACTCGCCGCATGGTGTTCCTCCTTGGCCGGCAAGGGCGCCACATAGCCGATCACCAGCATCAGCACGCCCACGCCAATGAACGAGACGATGCGCGTGACCGTGCCGGTGCCGGCCAGGTCGACGAGCAGCAGCTTGAGCACCACCGCGCCGAGCAAGGCCGCGCCCACCGTCCACGGCAGTCGCGCCGCACGGCGTGCCGCGAACCACATCAGCACCAGCGCGGTCACGGTCCACAGCAGCGTGAGGCCGGTCTGCACCGCGGCCGAGCGCAGCCACGCGTCGAGGCGGTAGGGCACGCTGTCGTAGTGATGAAAGCCGCGCACCAGAATCGCGTTGAGCCAGACGAAGCCGGCGACCGACAGCAGCGCCAGCGGCAGGCCTGGGTTCGCGCGCAGCAGCGAGCGCGCTGCGTCGCTGCGTGTCCAGCGCGCGGCGGCGAGCAAGGCGACGCCGATGCCGAGGTCGAGCGGATTGACGAGCGGCACATGGGGCAGCGGTCGCGCCGACCCGTCGGAGGCGATGTTGGCGAGCAGCGTCCACAGCAGCAATCCGGCGGCGAGCACGCCGGCCGCTGTCGCTTGATAGGCGAGCGGTGCGGCGCGTACCGGCCAACGCTGCGCCGCGCCCGGGCGTGGCAACGCGATCAGCAGGGCGGCGGGGACGACGAGCCAACCGAGCCACGGCCAGGCGCTCGCTGCGTCGCCCCAGTCGGCGGTGATCGCGCGGCCTTCCAGCGCACCCCAGGCGGCGACGACCAGCACGCCGATGGCATGCACCGCGTGGCGCGCGCCCTCGCTCCAGCGCGGCGCGGTGCGCCACAGCACGACGGCGTGGGTGGCGAGCGCGATCGTCCAGGCCCACCAGCCGCCGCCCTGCAGCGGGCTCGCGAACAGCGCCGCGCTCGCGGCCACGCCGAGCGCCATCAGCGGCGCGTGCGCGATCACCGGCCAGGCGATGGCGCGCCAGTCGAATCGCTGGGCGAGCGCGGTGTAGCCGAGCGCGATCGCACTGAGGCTGACGATCCAGGCGGCAAGCGTGAAGCGGGCGAGGACGAAGGCATCGATCTGGACCGCGGCGGCCGACAGCAGCCACAGCGTGGCCCAGCCGATCAGCAGCGGCTCGGCGATCGCTTCGGCGGGCGCGACGCGCGCGTGGCGGCGCACGAAGAACGCTGCGGCGAGCGACGCCGCGGCAGCCATCAGCGCGTTGAACAGCGTCGCGTTGAACACGCTCGCCGGCATGCCGACATGCTGGTGGCCGATGAGCATGGACACGCCGGCGAGGAAGAGCAGCGCGTAGCCGAAGGCGCGCGCGATGCCGCGCGACTGACGCAAGCCCAGCCACACCAGGCCCGCGCCTTCGAGCGCCCAGGCGCCGGCGGTGCTGCGCGCATCGAGCGCGAACGGGATCACCAGCGTGAGGAACACCGTGCCGATCGCGAGACTCGCGTCGAAGGTGAGCGCCAGACGCGGACGCGAGCGCATCCCCGTGGCGAGCAGCACGTAGAACGCGGCCAGCACCAGCGCCGAGATCGCCGTGCCGTACTCGGTGTGCCGCACCAGGCCGTACTGCAGCGCGAAGCTGATGGTCGGCAGGCCGAACAGCAGGCTGCCGTTGACCCAGGCGTCGGCGCGCGGCGCCGCATCGTCGCGATGGCGCGCCGGCATTAGCATGATCGCGATGAAGAGCAGGAAGTAGGCGATGAGGAAGCCCTGGCCGCTCGCGTAGTTCTCCGGCCGGTACTTCAGCACGCCCCAGGCCGTGCCGACGAGGAAGGTGCCGGCGAAGCCGATCAGGTTCAGCGCGCGCCAGGTGCGGTGCCAGGCGACCGCGGCGATGCCGAGGTCGAGCACCAGGTAGTAGCTGAACAGCGCGACGTGGTTGCCGCTGCCGGTCGAGACGAGCAGCGGTGTGGCGAAGCCGCCGAGCGCGCCGATCACCGCGAGCGAGCGCGCGTCCTGCAGCACCGCGAGCGCTGCAGCGAGTGCGGCCACCGCCACCATCAATGCGAACACCGGGCCGACCGCGAGCACGCTGTAGAAGCGGAATGCGACGAAGAGTGTGAGATAGAGCACGGCGACCGCGCCGCCTTGCAGCACCTGCGCGTAGCCGGGCCGGCTCCAGCGCAAGCGCCAGCCGAGCACCAGCAACACGAGTGCGGCGCCGCCGATGGCGGCGAGCCGCAACTCGACCGGCACCTGCACATGCTCGGTCGCGTACTTGGCGAGGAAGGCGAGGCCGATGAAGAGGATGCCGATCCCCGTCTTGACGATGGTGTTGCCGCCGAACAGCCAGCGCTTGACGGGCGCCAGCGCGTCGGGCGCGGGCGGCGCGGGTGGTGGGGTCGTGACGCGTGGCGGCGGCGCGGCGCCGGGCACGGTGTCGACGAACGATGGCGGTGCGGCGGTGATGGGTGGGGCGGTGACGGGAGCCGCTGCCACCGGCGCGGCTGCAACGGGCTTCGTCGCTTGCGGCTCGAGGCTGCGCGCCGTTTGCAACGCATCGATCGCATGCCGCAGTCCGGCGATCTGCTGCTCCAGCCGGAACGACCGCGCGAGCAACCAGCCGATCAGCGCGCCGATCAACGCGCCGAACTCGCCCTTCCACACGCCCCCCAGTACAGCGCCCACAATGATCGCGACGAGGCTCGTCATGCCGGCTCCCCCACGGGTTTTTTGACCGGGCCACTCTAGCAGCGAGTGGCGCAAACGCCGAGCCGTTGCGGTGCCGCAAAAACCCCGCGCAAACCCTCGCAGCCACTCAACTATCCGGCGGTAGCATCATTCGATCCAGGTTGCGAAACCGCGTGCCGGCCCACAAGGCCGGCAGTGCAGAAAGGGGGAAGTTTGCAGCCCACCGACATTCGCCGTCCCGACTACTTCCACAAGGTAGTCGACTGCCAATGGGCATGCCCGGCCCACACGCCGGTGCCCGAATACATCCGGCTCATCGCCGCCGGTCGCTACACCGATGCCTACATGGTCAACTGGGAATCGAATGTGTTCCCGGGCATCCTCGGCCGCACCTGCGACCGGCCGTGTGAGCCGGCGTGCCGGCGCGGGCGGGTCGAGGAAGCGCAGGCTGCGAAGCCGGAGCCGGTGGCGATCTGCCGACTCAAGCGCGTCTGCGCCGACTTCAAGGAAGACATCTCCGAGCGCCTGCCGCGCCCGGCCTCGTACAAGAACGGCAAGCGCATCGCCTGCGTCGGCGCGGGCCCCGCGGCGCTGACGGTGGCGCGCGACCTCGCGCCGCTCGGCTACCACGTGACGGTGTTCGACGCCGACGAAAAGGCCGGCGGCATGATCCGCTCGCAGATCCCGCGCTTCCGTTTGCCCGAGGAAGTGATCGACGAAGAGACCGGCTACATCCTCAAGCTCGGCGTCGACTTCCGCGGCGGTGTGCGCATCGAATCGATGCAGCAACTGCTGGGCGAACACTGGGACGCGGTGTTCGTCGGCTCGGGCGCCCCGCGCGGACGCGACCTCTCGCTGCCGGGCCGCGACGAGGCGGCTGCGCAAATCCACATCGGCATCGACTGGCTCGCCTCGGTCTCGTTCGGCCACACCACGCACATCGGCAAGCGCGTCATCGTGCTCGGCGGCGGCAACACCGCGATGGACTGCTGCCGCACCTCGCGGCGCCTCGGCGGCGACGACGTGAAGGTCATCGTGCGCTCGCCGTTCGACGAGATGAAAGCCTCGCCGTGGGAGAAGGAAGACGCCATCCACGAAGGCATTCCGATCCTCGACTGCCTGGTGCCCAAAGCCTTTCTGCACACGAACGGCAAGCTCACCGGCATGCGCTTCGAGAAAGTGCGCGCGGTGCGCGACGAGCGCGGCCGCCGGCAGCTCGTGCCCACCGGCGAGCCCGAACAGGTGTTCGACTGCGACGAGGTGCTGGTCGCGGTGGGACAGGAGAACGCCTTCCCATGGATCGAGCGCAACGCGGGCATCACCTTCGACGAGCACGGCATGCCGGTGCTCGACGCGGTGACGCTGCAGTCGAGCCGGCCCGAGGTCTTCTTCGGCGGCGACGCGGCGCTCGGGCCGAAGAACATCATCTGGGCGGTGGCGCAGGGCCACGCGGCGGCGATCTCGATCGACAAATACCTCCACGGCGAAGACGTGCAGGACCGCCCGCCGCCCGGGGTGACGCTGGTGTCGCAGAAGATGGGCATCCACGAGTGGACTTACGACAACGAGGTGGCGCCCGATGCGCGCCACAAGGTGCCGTGGCACGACATCAACCAGTCGCTGCGCAACATCAAGGTCGAGGTGGAGTTGGGCTTCGATGCGAAGACCGCGTGGAAGGAAGCGCAGCGCTGCCTCAACTGCGACGTGCAGACGGTGTTCGCGACGGGCCAGTGCATCGAGTGCGATGCCTGTGTCGACATCTGCCCGACCGACTGCATCACCTTCACGAGCAACGGCACCGAGGCCGACCTGCGCACCCGCTTGCGCGCGCCGGCGCGCCATGCCGACCAGGACCTCTACGTGTCGGGCAACCTGAAGACCGGCCGGGTGATGGTGAAGGACGAAGACGTCTGCCTGCACTGCGGGCTGTGCGCCGAGCGCTGCCCGACCGGCGCTTGGGACATGCAGAAGTTCCTGCTCGAGCCGGCCCGTGCCGGCCACGCCTGCCGCTCGCACCACGGCGCGCAGAAGAAGGCCGCCTGACCATGAACAAGAAGCCTGTCAAGCGCATCGAAGCCGTCAACGACTTCGTCATCAAGTTCGCCAACGTCAACGGCTCCGGCTCGGCCTCGGCCAACGAGATGTTCGCGCGCAGCCTGCTGCGCATGGGCGTACCGGTGAGCCCACGCAACATCTTTCCGTCCAACATCCAGGGCCTGCCGACCTGGTACGAGGTGCGCGTCAACGAGCACGGCTACCTCGGCCGGCGCGGCGGCGTCGACCTGATGGTCGCGATGAACCCGCAGACCTGGGACAAGGATGTGAAGGAAATCGAGCCCGGCGGCTACCTGCTGTACGACAGCAGCAAGCCGCTGCCGCCGTCGAAGTTCCGCGACGACATCAACCTGATCGGCGTGCCGCTGACCGAGCTGTGCGCGACGCGCTACACCGACGCGCGCGAACGCCAGCTGCTGAAGAACATCGTCTACGTCGGCGTGCTGTCGGCCCTGCTCGGCATCGAGCCCGAGATCATCGCCACCTTGCTCGGCGAGCAGTACAAGGGCAAGGTCAAGCTGATCCAGGCGAATCTCGACGCCTTCATGATGGGCCTGCAGCACGGGCGCAGCATGTTCGAGGAAGGCGTCGAAGACGTGCTCGGGCTGAAGGTGCAGCGCTGCGACGCGGTGGGCCAACGCATCTTCATCGAAGGCAACGCGGCGGTGGCGCTGGGCTGCGTCTACGGCGGCGCGACGGTCTGCGCCTGGTACCCGATCACGCCCTCGTCGTCGGCGGCCGAGGCCTTCCAGAAGTACTGCGGCCGCTACCGCGTCGACAAGGCGAGCGGGCAGAACAAGTACGCCATCGTGCAGGCCGAAGACGAGATCGCGTCGATCGGCGTCGTCATCGGCGCCGGCTGGAACGGCGCGCGCGCCTTCACCTGCACCTCGGGGCCGGGGGTGTCGCTGATGACCGAGTTCATCGGACTCGCCTACTTCGCCGAGATCCCGGCGACCATCGTCAACGTGCAGCGCGGCGGGCCGTCGACCGGCATGCCCACGCGCACCCAGCAGGCCGACCTGCTGAGCTGCGCCTACGCGTCGCACGGCGACACCAAGCATGTGCTGCTGTTCCCCGAAGACCCGCATGAATGCTTCGAGTTCGGCGCCGCCGCGCTCGACCTGGCCGACCGCTTGCAGACGGTGATCTTCCTGATGACCGACCTCGACATCGGCATGAACCACCGGCTGTGCGAGCCCTTGCACTGGGACGACACGCGCCGCTACGACCGCGGCAAGGTGATGAGCCGCGCCGACCTCGACAGCGGGCGCGACTTCGGCCGCTACCTCGATGTCGACGGCGACGGCATCCCGTACCGCACGCTGCCCGGCACGCACCCCGACCGCGGCGCCTACTTCACCCGCGGCACGACGCGCGACGCCTATGCGCGCTACTCCGAGGCGGGGCCCGACTACGTCTACAACGTCGAGCGCCTGCTGCGCAAGTTCGAGACCGCGAAGGAGCTGGTGCCGCAGCCGATCGAGCACAAGGCGGCCAAGGCCACGCCCTACGGCGTCATCTATTTCGGCTCGACGAGTCCGGCGATGGCCGAGGCTTTCGACGCGCTGCAGGCCAAGGGCCTGCATGTCGACCTGCTGCGCGTGCGCGCCTTCCCGTTCAGCGCCGCGGTCGACCGCTTCATCGCCGAGCACAAGACGGTGTTCGTCGTCGAGCAGAACCGCGATGCGCAGCTGCGCACGATGGTCATCACCGAGCAAGAGATCGATCCGGCGCGGCTGGTGCCGGTGCTGCATTTCGACGGCACGCCGATCACGGCAAGGTTCATCACCGAGGCGATCGCGCAAAGGATGTCGGGGGCGAATGTGGAGCCGATCAAGAAGGGGATGGTGGCGTGAAGCGCCGTCCATTCACGCTGAGCCAACCTCCGTTCGGGCTGAGCCTGTCGAAGCCTCGCGCAGCTGGCGCGGGCACTTCGACAAGCTCAGTCCCTTCGACAGGCTCAGGATGCTCGGGCACTTCGACAAGCTCAGTCCCTTCGACAGGCTCAGGATGCTCGGGCACTTCGACAAGCTCAGTGCGAACGGGATGTGACAGGACCCACCCATGACCTACCTCGCCAAACCCAAGCTCCACCACCCGACCCTGCCGGCGAACTCGCTCGGCTTCACCCGCCGCGACTACGAAGGCAAGATCTCCACGCTGTGCGCCGGCTGCGGCCACGACTCGATTTCCGCGGCGCTGGTGCAGGCCTGCTGGGAGCTCGAGATCGAGCCGCATCGCGTGGCCAAGCTGTCGGGCATCGGCTGCTCGTCGAAGACGCCCGACTACTTCCTCGGCGCCTCGCACGGCTTCAACACCGTGCACGGCCGCATGCCGTCGGTGCTGACCGGTGCCAACCTCGCCAACCGTGAGCTGCTGTACCTGGGCGTGTCGGGCGACGGCGATTCGGCGTCGATCGGCCTCGGCCAGTTCGCCCATGCGATGCGGCGCGGCGTGAACATGACCTACATCGTCGAGAACAACGGCGTCTACGGCCTCACCAAAGGCCAGTTCTCGGCCACCGCCGACCAGGGCAGCAAGTCCAAGCGCGGCGTCGTCAACACCGACTCCCCGATCGACCTGGTGTCGCTCGCGCTGCAGCTCGGCGCGAGCTACGTCGCACGCAGCTTCTCCGGCGACAAGGAACAGCTCGTGCCGCTGATGAAGGGCGCGCTGCGCCACCGCGGCGCGGCGTTCATCGACGTCATCAGCCCCTGCGTCGCGTTCAACAACCACCCCGGCAGCACCAAGAGCTACGAATACGTTCGCGCCCACAACGAGGCGGTGAACCGGCTCGACTTCATGCCGCGGCGCGACGCGATCCTCGCGACCTACGCCCCCGGCGAGGTGATCGAAGTGACCCAGCACGACGGCAGCGTGCTGCGCCTGCGCAAGCTCGCCGACGGCTACGACCCGGGCGACCGGCTCGCGGCGATGAACCACATCATGGCCCACGAAGCGCGCGGCGAGATCCTCACCGGGCTGCTCTATGTGAACTGCGACGCCGAAGACCTGCACGGGCATTTGAAGACGGTGGCGGTGCCGCTCAATCGCCTCGGCGAAGCCGAGCTGTGCCCCGGCGCCGCGGTGCTGGCCGCGTTGAACGCCGAACTGGTGTGAGCGGCGAGAATCGTCCCATGCGTTTCGATGACAAGGTCGTGCTGATCACCGGCGCGGCCGGCAACCTGGGCCAGGCCGTGGCCGCGGCCTTTGCCGAGGCCGGCGCGAAGCTCGCGCTGCTCGATCTCGACGTGCAGCGCCTGCAGGCGGCGCAGCCGGCCGCGCTGTGCCTCGCGACCAACCTGCTCGACGCGGCCAGCGTCGAGCGCGCCGTCGACGCCGCGGCCACGCGCTTCGGCCGCATCGACGTGCTGTGCAACATCGCCGGCGGCTTTCGCATGGGGCCGCCGGTGCACGAGACCGGCGACGAGCTGTGGTCGTCGATGATGGACCTGAACGCGCGCTCGGTCGTGCAGATGGCGCGCGCCGTCGTGCCGCGCATGCTGCGCGCCGGCTCGGGGGCCATCGTCAACGTCGCCGCGATGGCCGGCCTCGTCGGCAAGGCCGGCATGGCGGCCTACTGCGCGTCGAAGAGCGCGACGATCCGCCTGACCGAGAGCATGTCCGCCGAGTTGCGCGAACAGGGCATCAACGTCAACTGCGTGATGCCCAGCATCATCGACACGCCGCAGAACCGCGCCGCGATGCCGAATGCCGACCCGAGCCGCTGGGTGGAGCCCGCCGCGCTCGCCGCGGTGATCCTGTTCCTCGCGTCCGAGCAGGCCCGCGCCATCCACGGCGCCGCGATCCCGGTGGTCGGGCTGTCCTAGGGTGCGACGCAACGGCCAGATGGCCGTTGTCATTCAGGGCCGACTTACAAGGGCAGAGTGAATGCGGCTTGCCATCCCAGGGCATGCGACTGCCCCACCGGCAGCGAGCGAGTGCGCAGCATCAACGCGCCGTGGCGCGACTTGAGGCCCAGGCCGATCGAGCGAAACCGGATCTCGCCATCGAGCTGCAGCAGCAGGCCCGGCGCCACCGGCAACACTGCCCACACAGCAGGCAAGTCGAGATCGTCGATGCGCTCCCAACGGGCACCGGCCAGCATGTCAGCGCGCGGCCATGCGATGCGGGTGCCCACGCTGGCCGACCACTTGGGGTTCAGCTTGAGGGCGATGCGTTCCGACGAATTGCGCCCGATGAGCAGCGGCTTGTAGTTCAGGTATCCGTCGGCATCCAGCGAACGCGTCGACGACGACAGCGTGTTCTGCTGGGTGGACACGCCGTTCACCCGCAACTGCGACAGCAGGTCGACGGCCGACAGGTTGACGAAGGTGGCGGCAGACGGCTGCCACAGCAGACCCAGGTCGGCCGTGTAGCCGGCGCCGGTGGCGCCCTGCCGCCCGTAGCCGCCGAATTGCCGGTGCGAGTCCTGGCGCAGCCCCTGCGCATCGAAACTGTCACCGAGGCCGGTGTTGAACTGCGCCTGGCCGCTGGCGTCGACCCGCTGCACGCGGCGCACCGACACCAGCGTCAGTGCAGCGGTGAGTTGCAGGCCCGGGTCCGAACCGGGGCGTAACACCCAGGTTCGCGCTCCTCGCAAGCCGGCCCACACGACCCCCGTTTCGCGGGCCCACAGCGCGAACTCGCTGCCATCGGCCGGGATCTGGCGTTGCTTGTAGGCATGCACGACGTCGAACGCGCCGCGCGACCCCTTGATCAGGATGTCGCTGTGCAGCACGGCCGCCACTTCCCAGCCCTGGCGCACGGCAAGCGCTTCGACGCGCGCGGATTGCAGCGCGACGTTGCGCCCGTCGCGCGGCGTGTAGCGACCCCAGTCGCCCGCCAGTGCACGCACCGGGGTGGCGTCCACCGCCTCGAAGTCGCCGGCCGTGGCCTGCACGGCCCAGTCCGGCGCGGCGTCGATCGGCAGCCGCATGGGCAGCAGCGACGCAGGCATCGACCCCCAGGCGGGCCCCTGCGGCAGCGCGCTCGACTGTGCCGCGGCCGGCAGCGGCACGGATAAAAAAGCCGCACACAGTGCGGCTTGGAAAGATGCGATCGGCCCGCGCCGACGTCGAATGTTCATCCGATCAGTCCATTGAAGGGTCGAAGCGCCATCGCACTTCGACCCAGGGTCGCCGAGGCTCAGAACACGGACTCGAAAGTGCCGTCCTTGTAATCGATGCGGTTGTTGGCCTTGTCGATCACCGCGGTCTGGCGCCCGCTGACCGTCACGTTCGCGGTGGCGCTGTGCGAGGTGACCGTGGTCGATACGCCGGTCGAATCGGCGAAGGTGACGGAACTGTCCGTGCTGCTCTTCGTGCCGGTCATCGTGACCGTCACACCCGCCTGCGTGTAGCTCCCCTGCAGGCTCAGCGTTCCGTCGGTCACCGACGTCTCGGTGACCGTGACCGTCAGGCTTGCGACCGGCCGGTTGGGCAGCGCCATGCTGCCGTTGAAGCTCACGACCGGCGTGCTGCCCAGGGTCGCTTCGAGCGAACCACTGAGGAAGGTCACTACCGATCCGGGCGTTCCATTCACCACCGGCGCTGCCCCGATCTCGCCGGTGAACTTGGCGTGGCCGGGGACCAGGCGGCCGGAGGTATCGACCGAGAGCTGGTCGATCAACAGGGTGCCCGCCAAGCGGCCCTTTGCGTCGCTGATGGACGCCTCGATGTTGAGCTTCGCCTCCGCCACCTGGGCGGCGTCGCCGAGATTCTCCGGAATCACAACGACGCTTGCGCCTTCCGGCGAAAAGTCGATGCTCAAGCCCACTTCGGTTGCGCCGACTGCGACGACGCCCAGCTTGCCGCTGCTGAACGAAGCCTGGAACGCCCCACTGGGGAGTTGCGTCACCAGGCCGTCGATGTCCACCGCATAGCGCGCCGCCAGAAGCACATCCCCCGTCATGGCCGGCGGTGGCAGGTCGCCCGCAAATGAGAAGCCCATCAGATCGCCGTTCGCCAGCGTGAAGCCTGCAGTGCCGACGAGTGTGGGAGTCAGGTTCCGGTGGTAGGTGACACCTGCGTCGATGTACTGCGCGCGCGTGATGGCCACGTACGGAACCGCGGCCAGGCTCGGGTCGGCCGACATGTTGAACACGATCGTCTGGCGATAGCGGGACGTGCCGTCGGTCGGCAATGGGCCGGAGTTCACTGAACAGCCGACCCAGCTGGCGTTGGTGGTGCTGGTGGCAGTCACAGCGGTACCCGAGTAGGGCGCGCCATTGGCCCCGCCCGTGCCGCCGATCAGGGTCGGGAATGTGCCCTGGAACACGGCGCAGCCGCCGGGAAAGCCCGAAATGCCCGGACTGAACGGGTCGGTCGTTTGACCCGTGGTGTAGTTTCGCCACAGGCTCTGCGCCACATCTCCGAGCTGCACCACCTGGGCGGTGTTCAGGGTCAGCGATGCGGCCTCGGTGTTGAGGGAGTCGCCGAAGGCCTTCACGCCGTCGACGATGCCGGTATTGAGCGGATCCTGCGCGCTGAGCGCGTAGGCGTTGGATCGCAGATTGGAGAAAAACGCCTTGGCGGTGGCGACATCGGTGTCCGCCGGCGGGGTCGTGTCGCCACCGCCACCACAGCCGCTCAACAAACTTGCAGTCAGCAAGGCCGACGCAAGTGCATGCGATTTCATTGACATCGATTTCTCCCAGGGTTGTTAAAGGCCGTCATGGCGATGATCGGGCCCTGCAAGAAAATGTGCCTCGTCAAAACTGATGAGGAAGCGCACGCACCACCCGAAATGGTGGGGCCGCAAAATCGGGCGCGAGGCACGCTGGCGGCCCGGCTCGCGCGAAGCCGCTGCTCGCCGAAGCGGGCGCCGATGCTAGAGCGCTGACCCCGGCGGCCGCATCGACGGCAGCATCGCGAGCAAGCGCTGCAGTGCCTGCAGGCCGTTGACGCCTGTCTTGGCGAAAACGCCGCGCAGTTGCGTTCGCGCGGTCGACATCTTCACCGCTTGCTCCCGGCTGTACTCCTCGAGCGTGCGTCCGCTCGCGAGCATGTGGGCGACTCGCGCTTCAGCGGGCGTGAGATGAAAGAGCTGCATCAGCTGCCGCACGGAGACCACACGCTGCTGGTCCGGCGACGTCACGAGCACGAGAAAGAGTGCGCCTTGGGTCGCATGCCAGTCCGCATCGAACCCCCTCGATGACTCGCGCCGACGAAGGCGGCTGATGGTGAGGCAATGCATGCGGCGCGGTGCATCCGTTGCCGGCTCAGCATCGGCGCCCGCGCTCGTCACCAGCGTGATGCACTGCGGAACGCCATTGAGGCGCACGCGATCGAGCGCATCGGCCAACGACGACGGTGCACCGACCGAGCGCAGCCGGCCGTTCGTGCCGCTCAAAGTGTTTCCCTCTCGCATCAAGGCCTGCGCACGCCGATTCGCAAACACGATGCGCGATGTCGCGTCCAGTGCGAACACGCCTTCGTCGAAGAGGTCGAGTGCCTGCTCGCCGACCGACAGCGCCTGGCGGAAGGTGTCGTTGCGCTTCCGAAGCGCGAGCGAGCGCCGCAGATGAGGGGTGATCCGGGTGACGCGTCGCAGCTCGACATCGTCGAACGGCTCGTGTCCGATGTAGCGATGAAAGCCGACCACCAGCGTCTGCTGCGGATCGTGCGAGATGTCGGTGATGCCCAACAGATAGTGAACGCCCCTCGGCAACAGAAAGTCCTGGAAGAACTCGTTGCCGCTCACGAAGCGCTTGTCGAAGTGTTCGTGGCAGCGGATGAACGATCCCGGCGCCGCCATCGCCAGCCGCAGCCGCGGGTCGATGGCGGAGTGATGGCTCGCGTAGTCGCTGCCGGCCACCTCCTCGAGCCCGATCATGCGGCTGATCGTCGGCTCGCCGGTGGTCTTGTTCCATCCGACCAGATGGCAGGTGTCGCCGTCGATCCAATCGGTGAGGCGCGTCAATGCGGTGGTCAGCCCGTGCGGCTCCAGCGCCGCGTCATAGAGCGCGCCGACGATGCCGTCGTAAGTTTCCCCCTCGTCCTCCATGGCCTCACCGCCTTGTAGCTCTGCTGGCTCATCAGAGTTGATGATCCCCCGGTATCACTGTTTCAGGCATTCGGTGAGACCCTTCCCCAGCTGAGGGGTCTCTACGCCCCCGGCCGCTGCGTCGACCGACCCAACAAGGACAAGAACTCGCGCCGCAGATTCGAATCCTTCAGGAACGAGCCGCGCATCACGCTGTTCATCATCCGCGAGTCGTTGTCCTTCACGCCGCGCCATTGCATGCACAGGTGGTCGGCCTCCATCACGATCGCCAGGCCATCGGGCTTGACGCGGTCTTCGAGCACATTGGCCAGGCGCGTCACCGCCTCTTCCTGGATCTGCGGGCGGGTCATGATCCATTCGCAGATGCGCGCGTACTTGGACAGGCCGATCAGGTTCGAATGCTCGTTGGGCAGCAGGCCGATCCACAGCTGGCCGAGGATCGGGCACAGGTGGTGCGAGCAGGCACTGCGCACGGTGATCGGCCCGACGATCATCAGCTCGTTGAGCCGCTCGATGTTGGGGAACTCGGTGATATGCGGCACCGGCACATAGCGGCCGCGAAACACCTCGTTGACGAACATCTTGGCCACCCGCCGCGCGGTGTGCTCGGTGTTGTGGTCGCTCTCGGTGTCGATCACCAGCGAGCGCAGCACCTCCTGCATCTTCGCTTCCACCTCGACCTTCAGCTCGTCGAGCTCGCCGTCCTCGATGAAGGCCGAAATGTTGTCGTTGGCGTGGTAGCGGCAATTGGCGTTCACCAGCCGGTAGCGGATGCGCTCCGAGGCGCTCATTTGGGCGAGCTCGTCCTCGCTCTTGGAGATCGGGTTCGGGGTTTTGGTCAGCATGGGGCGAGCTTCCAGACGGTGGGTGCGTCAGCGTAACCCAGCCCAGCCGGCGCAGCCATCGCCCGGTGCTGAGCCCGTAGACTCGGCGCGGTGAATTCGACCGTCTCGCTGCCGCTCGCGCGCCTGCTCGCCCACACCGCCGACGCGGTGCAGGCGGTGCGCGCCGGCCGCTCGCTCAACGACGCGCTGGCGCGCTGCCCCGCCGACGCGCGCCCCGGCACCCAGGCGCTGAGCTTTCATGTGCTGCGCTGGCTCGGCAGCGCGCAGGCCGCGCGCGCGCTGCTGGCGCCGAAGACACCGGCGCCCGCCGTCGACGCGCTGCTGCTGAGCGCGATCGCGCTGCTCTGGCCGGCAGCCGGTGCGCCTTACGACGAACACACCTTGGTCGATCAGGCGGTCAGCGCCGCGCAGCGACGCCACAAGCCGAGCGCCGGCTTCATCAACGCCATCCTGCGCCGCTTCCTGCGCGAGCGCGACGCGATCGTCGAAGCCGCGCAGCGCGACCCGGTGGGCGCCCACAACCACCCGGCCTGGTGGATCGAGCGCCTGCGCCGCGACTGGCCCGACGCATGGCAGGCACTGCTCGCCGCCAACAGCCAGCACGCGCCGATGACCTTGCGCGTCAACGCGCGGCGCGACAGCGCAGCCCACTACGTGCAGCGCCTGGCGGCCGAAGGCCTGGAAGGGCAGGTGGTCGGTCCGCAGGCCGTGCGGCTCGCCACCCCGTGCCCGGTGACCCGGCTTCCCGGTTTCGCCGACGGCGACGTCTCGGTGCAGGACGCCGCCGCCCAGCTCGCCGCGCCGCTGCTGATCGCGGACGGCCTCGCCCCGAATGCCCGCGTGCTCGACGCCTGCGCCGCGCCCGGCGGCAAGACCGCGCACCTGCTCGAGCTCGCCGACCTCGACGTGCTCGCGCTCGACAGCGACGCCACGCGCCTGCAACGCGTGCGCGAGACCCTCGCCCGCCTGCATCTCAGCGCCCACACCCAGGCCGCCGACGCCGGCGACCCCAGCGCCTGGTGGGACGGCCGCCCCTTCGACGCGATCCTGCTCGACGCCCCGTGCAGCGCCTCGGGCATCGTGCGCCGCCACCCCGACGTGCGCTGGCTGCGCCGCTCGACCGACATCGCCGCGCTGGCCCACACCCAGGCCCGCCTGCTCGACGCCCTGTGGCCACTGCTCGCGCCGGGCGGGCGGCTGCTGTACTGCACCTGCTCGGTCTTCAAGGCCGAGGGGCAGGACCAGATCGACGCTTTTTTGCAACGCCAGCCCCATGCCAGCCCCGTGAAGCACCCTCCATCGCCGGGCCACATGCTGCCACTGCCCGACAATGAACGAGCGGCGCCGCAGGATTGCGCGCCCGCCTTCGGTGCATCGCCCGACGGCTTTTTCTACGCCTTGCTCCAGAACCACTGATTGCCCGAGTTGCATGCCCCGCATTGAAACGGATCGCTGCCATCGGCCCCGTGCGATGCGTCGGGGCTGGCCCGCATGGCTCGCGGCGTGGCTCGTGGCCTGCATCGCGCTGCTGGCGCCGTGGGGCGCGGCGCGCGCCGAGCCGCCCGAGTTCACCGAGTTCGAGATCGTCCACAACGAAGAGGGCATCGCCCTCAACTTCGCGCTGCGCTTCGACCTGCCGCGCGGGGTGGAAGACGCGCTCGTGAAGGGCGTGCCGCTGTACTTCGTGGCCGACGCCGAGGTGTTTCGCGACCGCTGGTACTGGCGCGACAAACGCGTCAGCAAGGTTTCTCGGGTCTGGCGCGTGGCCTACCAGCCGCTGACCCGAAAATACCGGGTGACCTTCGGCGGGCTGAACCAGAACTTCGACAATCTCGGCGACGCGCTGACCGCGGTGCGGCGGGTCAGCGGCTGGAAGATCGTCGACGCGGCCCAGATGGAAGACGGGCGCCACTACGTCGAGTTCAGCTACCGGCTCGACACCACGCTGCTGCCGCGGCCGATGCAGATCGGCATCGGCGGGCAGCCCGAATGGAGCTTGCTGGTCGAGAGAGTCCAGCGCTTCAATTGAGCTTCTCGTTCGCCGTCGACGCGCCATGACCAAAGCCAACCGCTGGGCGTGGATCATCTCGCTGGTGGCCATCACCGGCGCGGTGCTGGTGCTCGCGTTCCTGCTGTCCATCGCCACCAACAACCGCGCCTTCTACGAGCGCCACTACGTCTGGCTGTTCTGGGTCAACGTGGCGGTGGCGGGCTTCCTGGTGCTGGTGATCGGCATCGCCGCGCTGCGCCTGCTGCTGCGGGTGCAGCGGCGCAAGTTCGGCAGCCGGCTGCTGCTCAAGCTGGCCGCGATCTTCGCGCTGGTGGGGGTGATCCCCGGCGTGTTGATCTACACCGTGAGCTACCAGTTCGTGGCGCGCAGCATCGAGAGCTGGTTCGACGTGAAGGTCGAAGGCGCGCTCGACGCGGGACTGAACCTCGGGCGCACCACCATCGACGCGCAGGTCAGCGACCTGGCCACCAAGACCCGCGCCGCCGCCGAGCGGCTCGGCGAGCGCTCGGCCGGCGGCCGCCTCGACGTGCAACCGCTCGCGCTCGAGCGCCTGCGCGAGCAGCTGTCGGCGCAAGACGTGGCCATCGTCGGCGCGAGCGGGCAGATCATCTCGGCGGTGGGCAGCTCGGCCGCCACGCTGATGCCCGAGCGGCCGCCGCTGGCGCTGCTGCGCAATGCGCGCAACGCCCGCGTCGCGAGCCAGCTCGAAGGCCTGGAAGACGACGCCGCCGCCGGCAGCGCGCGCATCCGCGCGCTCGCCTTCATCCCGAGCAGTGGCTTCGAGCTGGTGCCGCAAGACCGCTTCCTGCTCGTGACCCAATTGCTGCCGGCCACGCTGACGGCCAACGCGCTGGCGGTGCAGTCGGCCTACCGCGAGTACCAACAGCGCGCGCTCGGCCGCCAGGGCCTGCGCAAGATGTACATCGGCACGCTCACGCTGACGCTGATCCTCGCGGTGTTCGGTGCGCTGCTGCTGGCGGTGACCTTGTCGAACCAGCTGGCCCGCCCGCTGCTGCTGCTGGCCGAAGGCGTGCGCCAGGTGGCACAGGGCGACCTGAGCGCGAAGCCCGTATTCGCTTCGCGCGACGAGCTGGGGGGCCTCACGCGCTCCTTCGCCGACATGACCGGGCAGTTGTCCGAAGCGCGCGCGCTGGTGCAAAAGAGCGTGGCGCAGGTCGAAAGCGCGCGCTCCAACCTGCAGACGATCCTCGACAACCTGACCGCCGGCGTGATCGTGTTCGACCGCGAAGGCCGCATCGACACGGTGAACCCCGGCGCCACGCGCATCCTGCGCCTGCCTTTGTCGGCCTGGCGCGGCCGCCGGCTCGACGAGGTGCCCGGCCTCGAGGCCTTTGCGGCGCGCGTGCTGCAGCGCTTCGAGCTGCATGCCAGCAGCCCCGAGGCCGGCGAGCGCGACCAATGGCAAGACTCGTTCGAGCTGCAAACCGCGCCCGACCGCGACACCTTGACCCTGCTGGTGCGCGGCGCCGCCATGCCGCATGACGCGCGGCTGATGGTCTTCGACGACATCACCGAAGTCGTCTCGGCGCAGCGCAGCGCTGCCTGGAGCGAAGTGGCGCGGCGCCTGGCGCACGAGATCAAGAACCCGCTCACGCCGATCCAGCTGTCGGCCGAGCGGCTGCGGCAAAAGCTCGAGCCCAAGCTCGAGGGCGCCGACCAGGCGATGCTGGTGCGAGCGGTCGGCACCATCGTCACCCAGGTGCAGGCGATGAAGATGCTGGTCAACGAGTTTCGCGACTACGCTCGCCTGCCGGCCGCGCAGCTGAAGCCGCTGGACCTCAACGCGCTGGTCCACGAGGTGCTGGGCCTGTACGCGCAGGCGCAGGAGTCGGGCCGCCTGCAGGCCGATTGCGCGAGCGACCTGCCGGCCATCGTCGGCGACGAAACGCAGCTGCGCCAGGTCATCCACAACCTGGTGCAAAACGGCCTCGACGCGGTGGCCGAGCGCCAAGACGGCAAGGTGCGCGTGTCCACCGAGGTCGCGCGCACCGAGCAGGGCGAGCCGCGCCTGGTGCGCCTGCACGTGATCGACAACGGCCCGGGCTTTGCCGACAAGGTGCTCAAGCGCGCCTTCGAGCCCTACGTAACGACCAAGAGCAAGGGCACCGGCCTGGGCCTCGCGGTGGTGAAGAAGATTGCCGACGAGCACGGCGCGCGGGTGCGCATCGCCAACCTGCCGGGCCCCCGGATCGAGGGGGCGCTGACCGACCCCGCGCCGAGGGGTGCGCAAGTTTCGTTATCATTTTCGAAGTTTGCGCCAGCCGAAAGCGCGAGCGACACCCCAGCGGCTGCCGCAACAGCCGTCGAAGCACGTGCGCATTGAGAGTCCATGGCCACCATTCTTGTAGTTGACGACGAACTGGGGATTCGGGCCCTGTTGTCGGAGATCCTCACCGACGAAGGTCACAGCGTCGAGCTCGCCGAAGACGCCGCGCAAGCCCGCGCCTGCCGCGACCGACGGCGCCCCGACCTGGTCCTGCTCGACATCTGGATGCCCGACGTCGACGGCATCACGCTGCTCAAGGAGTGGAGCGCGAGCTCGCTGCTCACGATGCCGGTGATCATGATGAGCGGCCACGGCACCATCGACACCGCGGTCGAAGCCACCAAGCACGGCGCGATGGCCTTCCTGGAAAAGCCGATCACGCTGCAAAAGCTCTTGCGCGCCGTCGAGCAAGGCCTGGCCAAGCCGGCGCCGCGCACCGCCCCGCCGGCCGGCAACCCGCGCCACGACAACGGCTACCTGCACGACGTGGTGATGAACAGCACCCCGATGCAGCCGATGATGCCGGTGAACCTGGGCCCGCAGTCGGAGCAGAGCTTCGACCTGGACCGGCCGCTGCGCGAAGCGAGGGACGCATTCGAGAAGAGCTACTTCGAATTCCACCTCGCGCAGGAAAACGGCAGCATGACCCGCGTGGCCGAGAAGACCGGCCTGGAGCGCACCCACCTGTACCGCAAGCTCAAGCAACTGGGCGTGGACCTGACGCGCAACAAGCGCGGCGCGGCGTAGGTTTCGACCCCCGCTATAATCTCGCGCTCACGGCCAAGTAGCTCAGTTGGTAGAGCAGCGGATTGAAAATCCGCGTGTCGGTGGTTCGATTCCGCCCTTGGCCACCAGTGTTTATGCGGCCCCGCGAGGTTTTGACCTTCCGGGGCCGTTCTACTATTCGGCCCTCGCTTCTACAAATTCTCGATGTGCGGGCGCTTTCGAGGGCGTTGTAAGCGGCCGCGCAATTCCGGAACACAGGACGCGTAGGCGCGGAATCAGGCGAGAGGGCGCGATTCCGGCTCTACGCGTCCTCCGCCCGGTCGTCGCCCGGACGCTACTTACAAAAGAAGGCCTCAGCCTTATCCGCTGCCACCTGGTAGTACTCAAAGGCCATTTGAGCCACGGCGATGACGTTTCTCGCGTCTGTCCTGCGGCCAAGATGAGACGTCGGCACGGCATAGGCGACCCCTCGGTTCTTCGCCGCTGCAGCACCATTTGTGGTGGTGACACTAGGATCTCCAGCGTCCCGGGAGCGGCCTCAAGTCGCATGCTTCCACGGTGGATCTGCAGCGACTCGATGTGCACCGGCTTGTTGGGCATTGCTGACTGGATTCCGGTCACCCGTCCAGGAACCAGCGCTGTGGTTTCGTCTAGTGTGTGCTCCTCTGCATTCCTGGCTTGCTGCAGATACTGGAGCAACTGATCCTGCTTACGCGCCTTGACGTACGGGGAGCACCAACCTCCCCACTTTGGGCTCTTGGAGTAGTGCGCCTGGAGCTTGTTCCAGACACGCTCAATGTCGAACAGGAAGTCGAGCCACGCGTGCCGGGCCTCTTCAAGCGTTGATGCCGATTGCAGTTCAACCAGCGCGGACGAACCACGCGCCAGAGCATCCGCAACGGCGGCGGTCCTTTGCATCTGTTCCCCCTCATAGTGGTTCTCGGCATTGGAGTATCTAGAAGCCCTCGCAGCGCGGTCAATGGATGGCGCGGTGGCTCAAATTTGAATCGGCGCCGACATTGCCCCAGACTCGAGTTACCGCTAGGTAATTTTTTCTTGACCTCCAGGGGATTGATGAAGAAAATTACCGCTAGGTAACTTTCAGAGGTTCCCGTGCCTACCGTCCCCAAGAACTTACCGATCGGTCATTCGGCCAGTCCTGAGGCCATCATCCGCTCCTCGGTGGAGTTGGGCGCCATCGTCCGTGACCAGCGCAAACGCTTGGCCCTCAAGCAGCTCGACATCGCCGGCCTCGGCAATACCGGCAATCGGTTCATCGTCGACCTCGAGAACGGCAAGCCGACCGTGCAGCTCCAGAAGGTCCTGGACGTCATGGACTTGCTCGGACTGGAGGTGGTGGTGCGACCCAAGGCCGGGCGGGTGCTGTGATGGAGCGAACCGACCGTCTCGACGTCTACTACGGCACCGAGCTCGTCGGCACGATCCACGACACCTCACCCGTCACGTTCGAGTACGCGCCGACATGGCTCGCACGCGCCGGGCGGATGACTGTTGCAGCCATCGCGTTGCAGTCAGGGAGGAACGACTCGGCGGCAGTGCAGGCGTTCTTCGAGAACCTCTTGCCCGAAGGCGAGTTGCGCCATTACCTGGCCGAGCAGAGGAAGGCGTCGACCCTGTTTGCCATGCTGCTCGAGGTCGCCGGCGACACCGCCGGTGGCTTCGTGATCGTGCCGGGCGGTCAAGCACCACAACCGGCGACCTACGAGGCGACCACCTGGGAGGCGATGGCCGCCGTCCTCGGCAAGAAATCGGCTTCGACGATTGACATCCAGGGGGCCGATGCACGAGTCTCGCTGGCAGGCGCTCAGGACAAGACCAGCATCGCCATCTTTGAAGACGGTGTACCGCGACTGCCCAAGGGCACGTCACCCTCTACGCACATCCTCAAGCCGAACATCGGGCGGCTGGCCAAGGTATGGCACTCGGCTGCCAACGAGACCATCGTCATGCTGGCTGCGGCCAAGTGCGGCCTGCCGACGGCCGAGGTGTTCTACGAGCCGCACACCGAGTCCTGCGTGGTCCGCCGCTTCGACCGACTCACCCGACCCGACGGGACGCTGGCGCGCTTGATCCAGTACGACCTTTGTCAGCTTGCAGGCACGGTCTCGGAGAAGAAGTACGAGAAGGAGGGCGGCCCCGACTTGGCGAAGTGCGCGGAACTGATCCGCCGGTACAGCACGCAGCCCGCCGTGGACCTGCGCAACTTCGTCGCGTGGATCTTCTTCAACCTCTACGCCGGGAACAACGACAGCCACGCCAAGAACCTGTCCCTCTACAACGTCCCCGGCAAGGGCGTGATGCTGAACTTCTACGACCTGATGTGCACTCGCATGTACCCAGGCCTGTCGCAGGAATTCGCGTTCGCCATCGGCGGCGAGTTCAAGCCCGCGTCGATGACAAAGGCGCACCTGGCGGCATTGGCACAGCAGCTCGGGATGCGACCGCAGTTCCTCGTGCAGCAGGCCGCTGACCTTGCACACAGGTTGCCTGGCGCCCTGGAGCAGGCCGTCAAGGAGGTCAAGCCGACGCTGCCTCACTCGGCAAAGATCCTGGCCGATAGATTGCAGCAGTTCGTTCTGTCCACGACGAAGAAGACAGCGGTGCGACTGACGTCGTGAGCCGCGCCTACTGAGTGATGGCTCCGACATGTGTGGAGAGCCTTGATTCAATCGCCGTCGATCTCTTCGTGCCGGTCAGCCGCCGCGTACAAATCGGCGGCGAAGCGAGGGTCCGTTCGCAGGTAGCTGTTCGCCAGCGCGCGCACCGACGCGGCTTCGCGGGCGCGGTCACGCGGCGCTGGGCGCGCCGGTGCTGCGGGGAGCCATTTCAGCCCTCGAAGGGCTGCCCCAAACCAGGTCCTTGGGAAAGATGACGTCAGCGGCGCCAAGCGCCCTTGGGGGGACATCCGGTCGATCGGGATGGTGGTCATGAGCTTCTCCTTCAACCGCGCGCGAGGTACCGATTCGCGGCGCGGAGCTGTCTTGCAAGATCGGGCTGGGTGGCCTCGCAGCGGTCGGCGAATTCACGGATCTCTCGCGACGCGCGGGCGCGCCCCTGCGCCTCGAGTGCACGCCATATCCAACTGCCCGCCCGGGCGAACCGCCCCTGCACAGCCGCGCCGAGCGTCGGCTCGGCGGCCTGCATTCGAGAGAACGTCGGTGTGTGTTGAGAGCTGTTCATGGTGGTCCTACTGCGCGGCATCGGGCTGATTCATGGCGAAGAAACGCAACTCCGCTGCAAAGCTGGGCGACACGTGTTCGACGCTACGCGCGAGCGCCAACAGGTCTTCCGCCGTGCGGGGTTCGTCGCGTCCCCAGCACGCAAGGCGCTGCAGGAGTCTTCGCACTCTGCGAAACCCCCAGGCTG
>DASXQQ010000015.1:0-9579 GCA_036507085.1 Piscinibacter sp.
GCCGCGCAAGGGCATCAGCAGGTTGGTGAGCCACAGCGTCAGGCAGTCGATCACCACCAGGCAATGCGGCGCGCTGTGGCGGCGCAGAGCGGCCGCCAGTTCCAGCGGCACCTCGTCGGTGGCCAGCCCCGGCACGCGCCCCGCACGGTCGGCGCGGTGACGCGCGATGCGCTCGCGCATCTCGTCGTCACCGGCCTGCGCGGTGGCGAGCAGCACCGCGGAGTGGCCGGACGTCGCCAGCCAGTCGGCTGCGCGCCGCTCGGCGCAGCGCGACTTGCCGCTGCGCTGGCCGCCGAGGATCAGCTCGTGCATGGCGCTGTACCGGCCGCGACGCTCAGAGCCCCGCGCCGTCGTAGCGGATGCCGATCCATGCCTGCCGCCCGAGCGCCTGGTAGTCGTGCGCTGGCTCGTAGCGACGATCGGTCGCGTTGAGCAGCTTGGCTTCGACCTGCCATTGCGCACTGAAGCGATAGCGCGCCTGCAAATCGAGCGTCTGGTAGCCCGGCAGCACCGCGCCGAAATCGGGGCGCGAGCCGACATCGAGCACCGTCGCGCCGAGCGTCAGCGCGCCTTGGGTCCAGTCGACCCCGACCGTTTCCTGATGCGCCGCTCGCCGCACCAGCCGCTGCCCGCTCGCCACGTCCTTCGCGTCGAGGAAATCGACGCTGCCGCGCAGGCTGAATGCGCCGACCTGATGCGACGCGGCGAGCGTGGCGCCTTGCAGCCGGGCCCGGCTCACGTTGGCGGCGCAGCCGAACATGTAGACCACCGGGTCCAGGCACTTCGTCGGATCGGGCTCGTAGCCGATCATGTCGCGCAATCGGTTGCGGTACAGCGTGCCGCTGAACGTTGTTGTGCCGGCGTGCCATACCGCCCCGACTTCGATGCTGCGCGCGCGTTCCGGTCGAATCGTCGGCACGCCGTAACCGGGGAAGTACAGCTCGTTGAATGAGGGCCCGCGAAACGCCGTGCCGGCCACCGCGCGCAAGCTCAGTCCCGGCAGTGCGTCGAAGCCCCAACCGAGCTTGCCGGTGCTCACACCGCCATAGGCCGAGTTGCGGTCGTGCCGCACATCGGCCTGCAGCTTGTGGGCGCCGAACTGGCCGGTATAGCCGAACACCAGCGCATCGTTGTGGCGCTGCGGCGCACTGGGCAGCGCATCGGCGGTCACCGACTCGTCGAGCCGTTCGAGAGCGCCGACGAATTGCTGCCCGGTCTTCGGCGTCCAGGCGTTCTGCCAGGTGATCTGGCGTCGGTCGGTGGCGTAGCGGCTGAGCGTCGTGCCGCCGCTGCGCAAGTCGTCGCGCTGCTTGGCGAGTTGCAAGCTCGTGGTCCACTCGGGCGACAGCGTGCCGCGATAGTCGAGCGACGCGACGCGCATGTCGAGGCGGTTGCGGAAGTCCGGCGACGGGTCGGCAACGAAGGTCACCGGGTCGAAGTCGGCACTGTCGAACTGCGAACGCAGGCGGCTGTCGAGCACGCTCGCGCCGACGCGCTGGCCCGGCGCGAAGGTGAAGCCGCCGCGCAGCTGCGCACTGGTGCGCCGAAAGCCATCGCGGTCGGCGTTGAAGTAGCTGTTGCTGTCGCCGGGCTTGATGGCCGACACGCCGTCGCTCGCCTCGCGGCTCAGCGTGGCGGCGTAGTCGAACGATTGGGCGGCGCCGCTGACCGACGCGTCGGCCTCGCTCGAGCCGTAACCGCCGATCGCGGCGTGGGCCGCCACGCGCGGCGTACCGCTGCCGCGGCGGGTGAAGATCTGCACCACGCCGCCCGCTGCGTCCGACCCGTACAGGCTGGAGCCGGGCCCGCGCAGGATTTCGATGCGTTCGATCTGCGCCAGGCCGAGACCCGACAGATCGGTCTGGCCCAAGGTGGCCGAGCCGACGCGCACGCCGTCGATCAGCACCACGGTGTTGTTCGCACCGGCGCCGCGCAACAGCACGCTCGCGCCTTGACCGGGACCGCCGGTGCGCGACAGTTGAATGCCGCCTTCACGGCGCAGCAGGTCTTCGAGCGAGTCGGCGCTCGTGCTGCGGATGCGCTCCGCGTCGATGACGACGACATCGGCCACGATGCGATCCAGCGCGGTCGGCTCGCGGGTGCCGGTGACGACGACCGGCGCGAGGCTCGCCGTCTGGGCCGAAGAGAGAACGGGACAAACCGCTGCGACGAACACGCACACGCGGGCGGCTGCCGGGATTGCGCGCAGCACCAAAGAAGAACGGGACATGGTGATTTCCGAACAGAGTGCCTGCTCCCGGTTCCCCGCGGGTGCATGGCGTTTGGCGATGCGCAGGCGCATCGCCCCCTGTTGGCCGGTATCCGGGCTGGCGGAGCGACCCTTGCGACCTTCCCAGAGGTGAATCACCTCCAGTGGTGTGTGCACAAGAGCGGAAGCTGTGAATGCTTCGTCCGCCGTACCGTTGCGGGGGCAGCGCAGTTTCGAGACAGGTCTCTTCTGCTTCCCGTTTAACTGTGCCGGAATGAACACCCGGCACGGGCACCAACGCGTCGGATTGTAAGCACGACCCTACAATCCGGGCACATCACTGGGACCCTTGCGTCATGTCGAAGATCGAAGAACTCGCCGACCGGGTGGAGCGTCTGCTGCTGCGGCACGAGGAGATCAAGCGCACGAACACCCTGCTCGAGCAACAGCTCGCAGCAGTCACGCAAGAGCGCGACAGCCTGCGTTCGCGGCTCAACGCGGCGCGCAGCCGCATCGACGCGCTGCTCGAGCGCCTGCCCAGCGACAAGGTATTGGCCGGCCCCGCCGAAGACGGAGACAGCGCCCCATGAAGCAGATGGAAGTCACCATCATGGGCCAGAGCTACATCCTCGGCTGCCCCGAGGGTGGCGAGCAGTCGCTGCTCGAGGCGGTGGAAAACGTCGACCGCGAAATGAGCGCGATCCGCAACGCGGGCAAGGTCAAGGCGCGCGAACGAATCGCCGTGCTGGCCGCGCTGAACCTCGCGTATGCGCTGGCCGAGCGGCCCGTGTCGGGCACATCGACCGCCGGCATCATGCCGGGCGAGGCGCACCTCGACGCGCTGATTCGCCGCATCGATCAGACCCTCGGTTCCGATGGTCAATTGCTGTAATCCGCCGGACATTTCGCGGCGTAGAATCGTTCGGTCCGTTGCGTTCGCGTGAGTCTTATAGTTCCTTGAACCGATGCTCTTGCGAGCAAGGGCCTGGAACATGCCCGGCAGGTGTGATCGTCTCGCGTCAGATGAACCCGAAGCCCCGCTGACCTCGCCCACCTGAATCCCCGGGTTCAGGAATGCGGCTCACGGTGCGCGACGGACACCCTCGTTTCTTTTCCCCTTCCCCACATGGCCCACTGGCTGATGAAAAGCGAGCCCGGCGAGTGCTCGATCGACGATGTCGTGCGTGCTCCTGGGCAGACCGTGCCCTGGGTCGGCGTGCGCAACTACCAGGCGCGCAACTTCATGCGCGACCAGATGCGCGTCGGCGACGGCGTGCTCTTCTATCACTCGTCGTGCCCCGAGCCCGGCATCGTCGGCGTCTGCGACGTGGCGAGCGCGGCCTATCCGGATGCCACGCAGTTCGACCGCACGAGTCCGTACTTCGACCCGAAGGCCACGCGCGAAGCGCCGCGCTGGCAGCACGTCGACGTGAAGCTTGTGCGCAAGACGCGGCTGGTGCCGCTGGTCGAGATGCGCGCGAATCCGGCGCTCGCGACGATGCAGGTGCTGCGCCGCGGCAACCGGCTGTCGATCACCCCCGTCACGCCCGAGGAGTGGCGCGCAGTGATGCAGCTCCTGAAAAGGGAATGAGCGCGGCGCCGAGCCGCCTCAAGGCGCGCTCCACCCCCTCGGGTGGCAGGCGCGAAGCGCCGTGGGGGCGCCAGTGAGCCTCGGCCTGGGGTGGCCACTGATCGCCGAGTTGCTCCTGCTCGGCTGCTTTACCGGGTTCCTTGCCGGGCTGCTGGGCATCGGCGGCGGCATGCTGCTGGTCCCGTTCATGACGCTGGTGCTGACGCTGAAGGGCTTCCCCGACGCCAACGTCGTCAAGATGGCGGTGGCGACCTCGCTTGCCACCATTTGCTTCACCTCGATCTCGTCGGTGCGCGCACACCACGGCCGCGACGCGGTGCGTTGGGACATCGTGAAGTTGCTCGCCCCAGGCATCGTGATCGGTTCGCTGCTCGGCGCGCAAATCGCCAAAGCGCTGCCGTCGAACGTGCTGGCGTTGCTCTTCTCCGCCTTCATCAGCTTCTCGGCAACGCAGATGTTCATCGACAAGAAACCGAAGCCAACGCGGCAGTTGCCGCACTCCGGCGGCATGCTCGGTGCGGGCGGCGTGATCGGCACGCTGGCGGCGCTGGTCGGCGCCGGCGGCGGATTCATCTCGGTGCCGTTCATGACCTGGTGCAACGTGTCGATCCACCAAGCGGTCGCGACCTCGGCGGCGCTGGGCTTCCCGATCGCGCTGGCCGGGACGGTGGGCTACATCTTCGCCGGCTGGTCGCTGCACGACATGCCGCCCGGCGCGCTCGGCTTCATCTACCTGCCGGCCTTGCTGGTCATCTCGCTGGCGAGCGTGACGACCGCGCCGCTGGGCGCGCGCTCGGCGCACAGCCTCGATGTCGGGCAATTGAAGCGGGTCTTCGCCGGGCTGCTGTACGCGCTGGCGGCGTACATGCTCTACAAGGCGCTGAGTTCGTCGTAGGAGTCACGCCGTGTCGAAGCGGATGCTCGCGAGCGTGACGTGATTGCCGCCGCGGCGCTGCGCTTCGGCCAGTGCCAGGTCGGCCGCCTGCATCAGCTCTTCCTGCGTGTGCGCCGTGTGCGGGAAGCTCGCCACGCCCATCGACACGCTGAAGCCAAGGTCGCGGCCGTCGAGCACGACGATCTGGGTGGCGCATTGGCGGCGCAGGCCTTCCATCCGCGAATGCGCGGTCGCCAGTCCCACGCCCGACAGCAGGATCGCGAAGTGGTCTTCGTCGAGCCGGCACGACGCGTCCATCGCCCGCGTGTTGCCGCGCAGCAGGCGGCCCAACGCCTCGAGCACGCGAACGCGCGCCGCATCGCCCAGCGCGGCGACCGCGTCGGGCAAGGGGTCGAGCGCGATCGAGACGAGCGCGAACTCGCGGTGCTCGCGCGACGACAGGTCGACCTCGCGGCGCAGCTGGTCGTCGAAATGGACGCGCTGATAGAGCCCGGTCACGTTGTCGCGCAAGGCCTGGTCCTGCGTCTCGCGGCGCAGCGCTTCGCTCGCGATCTGCTGCTGCTCGAGCTGCTGCAAGGCCTTGGTCAGTTGCGACTCGCGCTGGCGCGCCATCGTCGTCTCGACCCAGACACTGCACAGGTGTTGCGGCGCGCCGCCGCCGGCGGCCGGCAGCGCGATGCGCGTCACGCTGAATTCGCGGCGCTGGCGGTCGCGCTCGATGCGGTGTTCGGCGGTGAACGGCAGCGCCTGCGCCAGCGCCGACTGTTCGGCGCTGCGCAACGGCGACGACAACTCGGCGCCGAGCAGATCGGCGTCGCTGCGGCCAATCATCTCCTCGGGCGAGCGGCCGTACAAACCGGCCATCCGCAGGTTGACGTGCACATAGCGGCCCGACGCGATTTCCTTGATCGCGAACGGCGCCTCGAGACGCTCGATCAGGGTGCAAAGCACCGCACCAAAAACGCCATCGGCCAGTCCCAACCTGGCCTTGAGTTCGCGCGTGCGGTCCGCCAGCTCGGCAGGCGTCGACTGCATCGTGTCGGTCATGAAATTGTCCCTTCTGCGGCGGCCCATCCCCGCAGGCCCGCCTTCCGTTCTTGATCTTGGTCCGGGGCCCGCCGCTTGGCAAGCGCTGCGCGGCCCGGCTGGGGACGTTCCCCCCTAACTCGATGATAGCGGGAGGCGGCCGCGCTGCCGGACGCCGGAGGACCCGCGAAGTGCCTGGAACGTCACGGCCTGTGAAGTCGAGTTGGCACGCTACGTGCAAGGCCTGAGCCATCGAGCTGACCGCACGCCATGCGGACCTCCGCCAGCTCTGAGCACGCGTAACGACGCGCGTGACTCGCCGACACGGTCGCGGCGAGAGGAAGCGCCGGCGCCCTCGGGCCTCGGCAGGCCGCGCGCGCGGCCCATTGAACGCTGAACACCTGCGCATCGCGGCACTGGAACGGTGCAGCACGCATGGTTTTAGAACATTCTGGAGGGTGCGGAAGTGCTATTCGGACGAGCCAAGAAGAACCCGATCAAGATCGCCGACAAAGGGGCGGTCGAATGGAAGTACACGACCTGCGGCTACTGCTCGACCGGCTGCTCGATCGAGGTCGGCTTGAACGCCGAAGGCAAGGCCGTGGCCTCGCGCGGCGTCGGCGATGCCTCGGTCAACCAGGGCAAGCTGTGCATCAAGGGCATCTTCGAGCACGAGCTCTTCAATTCGGCAAACCGCGGCAAGACGCCGCTGCTGCGCGAACGCGCGATCGATCCGTACCGCGAAGCGAGCTGGGACGAAGCGCTTGACCGCAGCGCCTCCGAGTTCCAGCGCATCCAGCAGAAATACGGCCGCGACAGCGTCGCCATCGTCTCCACCGGGCAGATCCTCACCGAGGAGTTCTACACGCTCGGCAAGCTCACGCGCGGCGTCATCGGCACCAACAACTACGACGGCAACACCACCCTGTGCATGGCGTCGGCGGTGTCGGGCTACAAGCGCTCGTTCGGCTCCGACGGCCCGCCCGGCTGCTACGACGACTTCTCGCACACCGAGTGCCTGATCGCCTTCGGCTCCAACCTGCCGGAGCAGCACCCGATCATTTATTGGCGCCTGAAGATGGCGCTGGAAAAGCGCAAGTTCCCGGTCATCGTGGTCGACCCGCGGGTCACGATGTTCGCCCAGATGGCCGACATCCACCTGCCGATCACGCCGGGGACCGACGTGGTGCTGCTCAACAGCCTGGCCCATGTGATCCTGAAGGAAGGCCTGCAGGACCAGGCCTACATCGACGCCCACACGAGCGGCTTCGAGGAATTCTCCCAGCTTGTCGCGCAATACGACCCGGTCACGGCGTCGCGCATCTGCGGCATCGACGAAGACACGATCCGCCACGTGGCGCGCCTGTACGCGAAGGCCGGCGCGGCGATGTCGATCTGGACCATGGGCATCAACCAGAGCACGCATGGCTCGGACGGCGTGGTCGGCATCAACAGCCTGAACCTCATCACCGGCAACATCGGCAAGCCCGGTGGCACCAGCCTGTCGATCACCGGCCAATGCAATGCGATGGGCACGCGCGAATGGTCGTCGTGCTCCGGCTTGCCGGGCTACCGCGCGCTGGAGAAGGAAAAGGACCGCAAGGAGGTCGCGCAGTTCTGGGGCATCGACGCCGACTTCTTCCCCGAGAAGCGCGGCCTGTTCATGACCGACATCTTCCCGGCGATCGAGACCGGGCAGATCAAGGCACTGTGGCTCATCGCGACCAACCCGATGACCTCGATGCCGAACACGCCGCGCATCCGCAAGACGCTGGAGAAGCTCGAGTTCATGGTCGTGCAGGACGCCTACGCCGACGTCGAGTGTACGAACTACGCCCATGTCTTCCTGCCGGCCGCGCTGTGGGGCGAGAAGGAAGGCGTGTTCACCAACACCGAGCGGCGCGTCAACCTCGTGCGCAAGGTGATGCAGCCGCACGGCGACTCCAAGCCCGACCTGTGGATCTTCAACCAGATGGCCAAGCGCTTCGAACGCGGCCAGCAGATCCGCTTCCCCGAGACCTCGGCCGAGGTCTTCGACGAAATGCGCGAGCTGTCGCGCGGGCGGATGCTGAACTACTCGGGCATGAGCCACGACAAGATCGAGGCCCAGCGCGGCATGCAGTGGCCGTGCGCGGAGGGTGCGTCATCCGGCTCGCCGCGCCTATACACCGACGGCGTGTTCGAGCACTACGACGGGCGCGCCAAGCTGATTCCGCTGCCCTTCGTCGACAACAACGAGCGGCCTTGCGACGACTACCCGTTCTGGCTCAACAGCGGCCGCGTCGTCGAGCATTTCCACACCCGCACCCGCACCGGCAAGATCGGCAACGTCAACAAGTTCAGCCCGACGCCGTACATGGAGATGAACCCCGATTCGGCCAAGCGCCTGGGGATCGGGCACATGACCTACGCGCGCCTCGTTTCGCGCCGCGGCGACGCGGTGGTGCTGGTGCAGCTGACGCAGCGGGTCGCGCCGAACATGGTGTTCATCCCCTTCCACTTCCACGAATGCGTCAACCGCCTGACGCTCGGCCTGCTGGACCCGCATTCGCGCCAGCCAGCGTTCAAGCAGTGCTCGGTGCGGATCGAACCCGCGAGCAACCAACGTTCAGCAGCCGCAGCCAACGTCGCGGCGCGCACTTTCTAAGGAGCAGGACCCGTGTTCAAAGTGCGCCCCGAGGAACCCGCCTATGCTTTCGTGCCGCCGTCCAACGGCGGACAGGTCAACCAGCACGGCAAGCCGATCCAGCTGGTCGACGAAGCCCATCCGCTCGCCGGACTCACCCTCAACATCAACAACGACAGCGAGCACGTCAGCAGCAACCCCGACCGCTACAAACAGCACGGCTTCCACTTCACTGCCGACAACTGCATCGCCTGCCACGCCTGCGAGGCGGCGTGCAGCGAGAAGAACGACCTGCCGGCGCACATCAGCTTCCGCTCGGTCGGCTATGTCGAGGGCGGCACCTATCCGGACTTCCACCGGATGAACATCTCGATGGCCTGCAACCATTGCGATGACCCGGTCTGCCTGAAGGGCTGCCCGACGCGCGCCTACACCAAGTTCGCCGAATACGGCGCGGTGCTGCAAGACCCGGACATCTGCTTCGGCTGCGGCTACTGCACCTGGGTCTGTCCGTACAACGCGCCGCAGCTCGACCCGATCAAGGGCGAGGTCTCGAAGTGCAACATGTGCGTCGACCGCCTCGAGGTCGGACTGAAGCCGGCCTGCGCGTCGGCCTGTCTCGCCGGCGCGCTGGACTTCGGCGTGATCGAGACGCCGCCGGCCAACCGCGTGCAGGCCAAGCTGGAGATCCCCGGTTTCCCGACGCCGGAGATCACCCACCCCAACATCCGTTTCCAGCAGGTGAAGGAACTGCCGCGCGAAATGCGTCGCACCGACACGATGCCGCTGGTCTACGTGAAGAAAGAGGACTACGACAAGACGCGCTACCAGCCGCAGGTCGCCGACAAGGCGCAGGACCGGCAGTGGAACCTGAAGAAGCTGCGCTCGCGCGAAGACCCGCTGGTGCTGTTCACGCTGATCACGCAAGGCGTCGTCGGCGCCTTCCTGACCTTGTTCTTCGGCCCGATGCTGGGCCTCGACGTCCTGACGCCGAGCGCCCACCCGGTGGCCTACGGCGCGCTGCTGTTCGGCCTGCTGGGGCTGGAGACCTTCGGGCTGTACGTGTCGACGATGCACCTGGGCAAACCGCACCGCTTCTACCGCGCGTTCAACAACCTGCGCTATTCGCCGGTCAGCCGCGAGGTTGCCGCGGTCGCGGTGTTCTTCAACGCGCTCGGCCTGTACACGCTGCTCACCTCGGCGCCGTGGCTGTTCACCTGGCTGCTGCCGCC
>DASXQQ010000016.1:0-13663 GCA_036507085.1 Piscinibacter sp.
CCCGGCGAGCACGCTGATCAGCGTGGTCTTGCCGGCGCCGTTGGGGCCGAGCAGGCCGAAGAACTCGCCGCGCTCGATGTCGAAGCTGACCTTGTCGAGGGCGTGAACGTCGCCGCGGGGGCTGTGATAGGTCTTGCTGACCTGTCGGAATGAAATCGCTGGCATGAGCGCCGGAATTGTAGGCAGCGCTCTCGAATCGTGCAGCGCAGGGCCAAGTTGGTGCTAGATTGCCCGCACACGAAAGCACCGCTGCCATGGCCACCCAAGCGAAGAAGCCGCGCCGCACCGCAGAGCGCATCCTCGAAGTGACGCTCGACCTGTTCAACCGCTTCGGCGAGCCCAACGTGTCGACCACGCTGATCTCGGCCGAGCTCAACATCAGCCCGGGCAACCTGTACTACCACTACCCGGCGAAGGACGAGCTGATCAACAGCCTGTTCGATCGCTACGAGCGCGCGCTCAACGAGCTGCTGCACGCCGCCGACAACGTGCGCAACGTCGAGGACGCGTGGCTGTTCTTCCACATGCTGTTCGAGCTGATCTGGCAGTACCGCTTCCTCTACCGCGACCTGAACGACCTGCTGAGCAAGAACCGCCGGCTCGAAACGCATTTCCAGTTCGTGCTGAAAAACAAGTCGCGCGCGGTGCAAAGCGTGCTCGACGGCATGGGCCGCGGCAGCGCGATGCGCATCGATTCGCGCGAAGCGGAGCCGGTAGCCACCGCGATGGTGGTCGTGCTGACCTACTGGCTGAGCTACGAATACGTGCGCGACCCGCGCCGCGCGCTCGAGCCCGAAAGCGCCGGCGCGGCGCTGCTGCGTGGTGCCTTCCACGTGCTGAGCCTGCTGATGCCCTACCTCGAACCGGCGCAGAAAGAGCATTTGCTCGGGCTGGTCGGCAGCTACAACAAACCCTGAACGGAGACACTCCCATGGCCAAGTGGACCGCCTTTCCCTACGACAACGCCGCCTATGTCTACGACGCGGCGACGCTGAAGAAGAACTGGGCGCGATTGCACGCCGGCGACGCCGAGCCGCTGCCGAAAGACGACAAGGTGCTCGCCGCCTGGGCCCTGTTCCACGCCGGCGAATTCCAGAAGGCCGCCGAGGCGGGGCTGAAGGCCGGCGGCGACGGCATCACGGTGGCCAACAAGGCACAGTCCATCTACGCCAACTACCTGGAGAAGAGCGAGAAGACCAAGCTCGCGCTGTTCATGGAAGTGGCCGAACGCGCCGAAGCGCAGACCGCAGAGGAGCCGAAGAACGCCAACGCGCACTACTTCATGGCCTATGCGCTCGGACGCTACAGCCAGGGCATCAGCGTGGCCAAGGCCTTGGCGCAGGGCTTGGGCAGCAAGGTCAAGGGCGCGCTCGAAACGGCGATCAAGCTGGCGCCCAAGCACGCCGACGCACACATCGCGCTCGGCGCCTTCCACGCCGAGGTGATCGACAAGGTCGGCTCGCTGCTCGGCCGCACGCAGGGCGCGAGCAAGGACGCCGGCCTCGCGATGTACAAGACCGCGATGAAACTCAACCCGACCTCGGCGATCGCAATGGTCGAGTACGCGAACGGTCTCGTGATGCTCGAAGGCGACAAGAAGATGAAGGAAGCCGAGAAGCTCTATGCCGACGCCGCCGCGTGCGAGCCGATGGACGCGATGGAGCGGCTGGACGTGGAGATGGCGAAGGCGGAGCTGGAAGACTGAGCGACCGCATTGGTTTGTAGGGTGGGCTTCAGCCCACGGCGTCTTCGCGGCGCACACGCAGGACACGTGGGCTGAAGCCCACCCTACATCGACCTACGCCGCCTCGGCGCATGCGCCTCGAAAGCCCCGCCTCACCCCCACGGCAGCATCAAGGTCACCATCAGCAGCTTCTCGAACTCGGGCTCGAAGCGGTCGATGATTTGCTGCGGCTGCGGACACAGCTTCTGGTCGGTGATGAGCCCGAACTGAACGCCGCCGCCGTACGACAGGATGCTCACGCCGACGCCGATGTCGCCCGACTGCGGCACCCAGAACATCGTCTGGCGCAGCGTGGAGCCGCAGAACTTCAGCGGCTTGGCGGGCCCCGGCACATTGGTCATCACCGCGGTGGCCTTCTTCGCGAACATGCCGAGCAACGCGTCCTGCACCGGCTTGATCAGCAGCCCCGCCACCGACAGCACCGCGAACGCAAGCAACGGTTGGTAGCTTCCCTTCAGCTCGATCATCCGTGCGCGAACCGCATACACCCGCTCGATCGGGTTGGCGATGCCGATCGGCAGCACCAGCGGCACCAAGCCGAAGCGGTTGCCTAGCTGGTAGGCCTTTTCCAGCGGGCGCAAGTTCACCGGCACCATCGCGCGGATTTCCTTGCCCTGCGGATCGTCACCCTGCTCTCGCAGGTACTCGCCGATCGCGCCGGCCACGCAGGCGAGCAGCACGTCGTTGACCGAGCAGTTGAGCGCCTTGCCGATGGCCTTGACCTGGTCGAGCGCGATCGGCTCGCCCCAGGCCACCTTCTTGGCGCCGACCGGCTTGCCCTTGAGCAGCGTCGGCGAATCGTCGGGCATCATCGCCATCGCGGCGACGTCGCTGACGACCTGGTAGCCCGTGCGCGCCATGTCGAGCGAACCGAACAGCGGCTGGTAGGGATTGGCCAGCACCTCCATCGACTTCGCGACGCCGCCGCCGTACATGCCGATCGCCTTGACCGTGAGGTCGGTCAGCGGTTTGACGACCGCATCGGTTAGCCAGTCGCTCTCGGTGTCGGTGGTCTTGCGGGCGCGGCGCGGCGGCGGGTCCATGCCGCCGTCGGTGATCGACATCATCACCGAGATCAGCGCAATGCCGTCGGCGATGCAGTGGTGCACGCGGGCGATCAGCGCGCTACCGCCTTCGTAGTTCTCGATCAGGTGAAACTGCCACAGCGGCCGGGCGCGGTTCAGCGGCGTGGTCGCGAGCTCCCCGGCCAGCTCCTGCAGCGCCGCCCGCTCGCTCTGGCCGCGGCGGCGGCGCAGCTTGTGCACGACGATGTGGTGAGAGACGTCGAAGTCGTCGTCGATGACCCAGGTCGCGCCCATCGCGTCCTCGACGACCTTCTGGCGAAAGCGCTCGTACTTGAGCAGCTTGTCGCTGATGCGCTCGACGAGCGCCTCGACACCGATGGCGGGCTGCAGCAACCAGACGCCGACGATCATCATCAGGTTGACGTCGTTGTCCATCCGCAACCAGGCGGTGTCCACGCGCGACATGCGCTCAGTGACTGCGGGCATCCAGGATCTCCTCGAGGTTTTCGTTCTTCTACGGGGCAAGATGGCCGCTAACATGCGGTCCGTCAATGGCGATTTTCACCCACAGGAGATGATTCATGGCTGATCTGAAGACCCAATTCGAACAAGCAGTGGCCGATTCGAAGAGCCTGCCCGAAAAGCCCGACAACATGACGCTGCTGAAGATCTACGCGCTGTACAAGCAGGTGAGCGCCGGCGACGTGGAGGGCAAGCGCCCGGGCTTCACCGACATGGTCGGGCGTGCCAAGTGGGATGCGTGGAACGAGCTCAAGGGCAAGGGCAGCGACGAGGCGATGCAGGCGTATGTGGACCTGATCGAGTCGCTGAAATAAGCGGTCCGGCGCCGGGCCGCCCCAAACCGGACGCCCCTCGGGGGCAGGAGCGAAGCGACTGGGGGACCCTACTTCTTCGCCGACTTCTTCGCGGCAGCCTTCTTCGCCGGCGCCTTGCCGCTCGCGGCGAGCAGCGCGTCGAGGTTGCCCTCGATCTCGCGCTCGATCGTCTTGCTGAACGCGCCGAGCAGGAAACCGAGCTTGGCTTCGAGCTCGAAGTGGTCGGCCGCGACGATCAACTGGCCACTCACGCCGGGCCGCGTGAACTCGACCGTGTCGCTGGTCTCGCCCTCGAGCACGGTGCATTCCATGTCGAAGCGCTTTTCCACCTCTTCGGCCCATTGCCACGCCACCTTGCGCGCCTTGGCAAGGCCCAGCTGATGGTCGCGGTGGATGCGGATGTCGGGCATGGATCAATCTCCTGAAGAACCGAGTGCGGCACGGCGTTCGTCTCGGGGCAGCGCCGCCAGGCGCTTCACCTCGGCGTAGAAGCGCCGGAAGTCGCGGCCTTCGCGCTCGAACAGGCGCTCGAACGCGGGCACCAGTTCGTTGTACGCCGCAAGCACGCCCAGCGATGCATTGTTGGCGCGGGTGAACCAGCCGTCATACCCGGGAAACCCGCCCCAGGCGGTCGCCTTCAGCGTTGCGTAGTCGGCGCGCATCTGCGCCATCAGCGCGGTCTTGCCGGCGCGTTTTGAATCGTCGCTCGCGTCGCTGCGGTACAGCGCGTCGAGCCGTTCGCGCACACTCTGGGTCAAGGCGCGAAAGTCGCGCCGGCGTCGATCGAAGCGCTCGTAGTCCTCGCGCGCCTCGGGCGATGCGCCCTCGTTCAGCCAGCGCGCGCTGCCGATGCGCTCGACCGCGGTCGCGAACGATTCGTTGAACACCGTGTCGCCCTTCGCATACGTCACCTGGTGCGCGAGCTCGTGGAAGATCAGCCGCGCGAGTTCGCCTTCGGGAAACTGGATGAAGGTGTTGAGCAGCGGGTCGGCGAAGAAGTCGCCGGGCAGCGCGCCCAGCGTCGAGTACGCCGGCACGCCGTAGACGCTGGTCTCGAAGCCCTGTGCACGCAACTCGTCGGCGAAGGCCGTGGCGGCGCCCAGGTCGTAGTAGCCCCGGTAGCCGACGCAGCCCACCACCGGGAAGCACCAGGTCTTCAGGGTGAGGCTCAGCTCGGGCGCCGCCACGACGTTCCAGACCGCGGCGCCGCGCTTCAGGTCGGCATAGCGGCGGTAGCTTGCGTTGTCGGGCAGCTTCAGCTCCGCCACCGCGAAGTCGCGCATGCGCTGCGACAGCGCAAGCCGCTCCTTCAGTGCGGCCGGCGACTGTTCGTCGGCCAGCCATTGCGGCACCGGCTTCGCGCTGCCCAGCAGCTGCAAGTGACCGTTGACGGTGTGGGCGTAGTAGCCGAGGGTGCTGCAGCCCGAGGTGACGCACACCGTCGCCGCGGCCAGAGCCGCGATGCCTGCAATGCCGAGACTCGCCATCAGCAGCCAGCGTCTCACGGGACCGCGCGGCCGACCGCTTCCACCTCGACCAGGCAGTCGTAGAACGACGGCGCGCGGCCGATGTCGGTGAGCCGCTGGTGGGTGAGTTCGTTGACGTTGGTGCCGTTCGCGCCGAGCTTGCGCCACCAGACGCCCAGGCCGTTGACCACGCCCGGCCGCGCGCGCGCACTCACCACCGCCTTGCAGCGGTATTCGCCGCGGTCGTTGTAGACGCGCACCGTCTGGCCGTCGGCGATGCCGCGCTCTTCGGCGTCCAGCGCGTGCACTTCGACGAGCGGCTCGCCTTCGATGTCGCGCAGGCTCTTCACGTTGACGAAGCTGGAGTTGAGGAAGTTGCGCGCCGGCGGCGAGATCATCGCGAGCGGATAGCTTTGCGCGAGCTCGGGCGCGCTGGCCGGCGATTCGTAGTTCGCCACATGGTCGGGTACGCCGAAGATCGGCGAGTCGATGATGCATTTGCCGCTCGGCGTCGGGAATCCGCCGTGCGCAAGCGGCGCCTCGGACAGCGGCAGCTTGACCCAGCCGTTGGCGCGCAGCGCGTCGAAGTCGACGTGCCGCGCGAACGCGACCCGCGCCATCGCTTCGTCGCTGTCGCGAAAGCACGGTTCCTCGAAGCCCATTCGTTCGGCGAGTTCGCGAAAGATCTGCGTGTTGGGCTTGGCTTCGCCCAGCGGGGCGATCGCCGGCTCGTTGATCAGCGCGTAGGTGTGGCCATAGCTGGTGTGCACGTCGAGGTGTTCGAGCTGCGTCGTCGCCGGCAGCACATAGTCGGCATGGTCGGCGGTGTCGGTGAGGAAGTGCTCCAGCACCACGGTGAACAGATCCTCGCGCGCGAAGCCGCGCACCACCTTCGGCGACTCGGGCGCCACCGCGACCGGGTTGCTGTTGTAGACGACCAGCGCCTCGATCTTCGGCCCGAACCCCGGCGAGGTCTCGCGCAGCAGGTCGTCGCCGATGGTGCTCATGTTGATCGTGCGCGGCCGGCGCGCGCCGAGCAGGTCGGGTCGCTGCAGCGCGGCCTTGTCGGTGGCGAACCAGCCCGACGACGACAGCAGCAGGCCGCCGGCACGGTGCCGCCAGGCGCCAACGAGGCAGGGCAGGATCGCGATCAGCCGCACCGCGTTGCCGCCGCCGTGCACCCGCTGCATGCCGTAGTTGAGGCGGATCGCCGCCGGCTGCGTGGTGCCGTAGTCGCGGGCGAGCGCGCGCACCTCGTCGGCGCCGATGCCGCAGACCTGCGCCGCACGCTCCGGCGGCCACTGCAGCGCACGCTCGCGCAGCGTCGGCCAGCCCTCGGTGTGGCGCTCGATGTAGTCGTGGTCGAGCCAGTCGTTGACGATCAGCTCGTGCATCACGGCGAGCGCGAGCGCGCCGTCGGTGCCGGGCAGGAGCGCGATGTGCTGGTGGCACTTGTCTGCCGTTTCGGTCTTGCGCGGGTCGATGCAGATCAACTTCGCGCCATTGCGCTTGGCGGCCTGCGCGAAGGTCCAGAAATGCAGGTTCGAGGTGATCGGGTTGCTGCCCCAGATGACGATGAGCCGGCTCTCGGCGTAATGCTCCAGGTGCATGCCGATCTTGCCGCCGTAGGTGGCGGCGAGCGCCTCGCCACCAGCGCTCGAGCAGATCGTGCGATCGAGCAGCGACGCGCCGAGCCGGTGAAAGAAGCGCCGGTCCATGCTCTCGCCCTGCAGCAACCCCATCGTGCCGGCGTAACTGTAGGGAACGATGGCCTGCGGGTCGCGCGAGGCAATCGCTTTCAGCCGCGCCGCGATGTCGCTCAAGGCCGCGTCCCAACCCACCGGCTCGAAGCGGCCGCTGCCCTTGGCGCCGACGCGGCGCAGCGGGCGCAGCACGCGCTCGGGGTGATAGGTGCGTTCGAGGTAGCGCGAGACCTTGGTGCACAGCGCGCCGTGGGTCGGCGGGTGCTCGGGGTCGCCCTGGATCCTGATGGCGCGCCCGTCCTGCACTGTGACGCGGATCGCGCAGGTGTCGGGGCAATCGTGCGGACAGGCGGTGCGAACAGTCAGGGTGTCTTGCATGCGCCAACTATTGCACAGACCGGCTTCACGTTCAGCCCGACGGACATGCGCGACGCTGGATCAGATCGTCGCGCCGGCATATGCTGCGGCATCGAGGAGGGATCCCGATGAAACGTCGTGACGCGATTCTGCGGTTCGCCGCCGCCGGTGCCGCGATGGCATTTCCCGCCGCGCGGGCCGAGGCTGGTCGCATCGTGCTCGGCCAGTCGGCCGCCTTCACCGGACCGGCCAGCGCGCTGGGCGAACAGTTCAAGAAGGGGGCACAGCTGCTGTTCGACCGCGTCAACGCGCACGGCGGCATTGGCGGGCGAACGATCGAGCTGCAAAGCCTGGACGATGGCTACGAGCCCGACCGCTGCGCCGCTAACACGAAGAAGCTGATCGACAGCGGCGTCTTCGCTCTGTTCGGCTACATCGGCACCCCCACCAGCCTGGCCGCGCTGCCACTGGCCACCGCCGCGAAGATGCCCTTCGTCGGCCCGTTCACCGGCGCGGAGGCGCTGCGCACGCCGTTCAACCGCTACGCGTTCCACGTTCGCGCCTCGTACTTCGACGAAACGGCAGAGATCGTCAAGCAGCTCACCGCGGTGGGCATCAAGCGGATCGGCGTTTTCTACCAGAACGACAGCTATGGCAAGGCCGGGCTGGCAGGCGTGACGCGCGCGCTCAAGCCGCTCGGGCTCGAGCCGGCGGGCCTCGGTACCGTCGAGCGCAATACCGCCGCGGTGGATGAAGCGGTGAAGTCGCTGCTCGCCAGCAAGCCCGACGCGATCGTCCAGATCAGCGCCTACCGGTCATGTGCCGCGTTCATCCGCGCCGCGCGCAAGGCGGGCTTCGGCGGGACGTTCTACAACGTATCCTTCGTCGGCACGCAGGCGCTGGCGCAGGAATTGGGTGCCGATGCGCGCGGCGTCGTGGTCAGCCAGGTGATGCCTTATCCGTACACGCCGGCCACTGCGCTGGCGGGTGAATACCTCGCCGCCGGCAAGGCCGCCGCGGGCGACAAGTTCGACCCCAACTACAGCAGCATCGAGGGTTACGTCGCGGCGAAGACACTGGTCGAAGGCCTGCGTCGGGCGGGCAGCAAACTCACGCCCGACACCCTGATCGCCGGCCTGGAGTCCTTGCACGAGCTGAACCTCGGTGGCTTTTTCGTCGACTTCGGCGCGCAGAAACACACCGGTTCGAAGTTCGTCGACTTGACCATCTTGACGGCTGACGGGCGGGTTCGGCGCTGAGCCGCCTGAAGGAAGCGCCTCTTTCCGGCCGCGGGTAAACTGGGTCGCTCTCATCGGAGCATCCCATGCGCCTGATTGAATCGATCCTCGCCGACGCGGCCGCCATCGCCACCGTTCGGCGCGACATCCACGCCCACCCCGAACTCTGTTTCGAAGAGCAGCGCACGTCGGACGTGATCGCCCAGCAGCTCAGCGCCTGGGGCATCCCGATTCACCGCGGCATGGGCAAGACCGGCGTGGTCGGCATCGTGCGCAACGGCACCAGCGATCGAGCCGTCGGCCTGCGCGCCGACATCGACGCGCTGCCGATGACCGAGCGCAACACCTTCGCGCATGCGAGTCGGCATGCCGGCAAGATGCACGCCTGCGGCCACGACGGCCACACCGCGATGCTGCTCGCCGCCGCCAAACACCTGTCGACGCACCGCCACTTCGACGGCACCGTCTACCTCGTGTTCCAGCCGGCCGAGGAAGGCGGCGGCGGCGCGCGCGAAATGATCAAGGACGGCTTGTTCGACAAGTTCCCGATGCAGGCGATGTTCGGCGCGCACAACTGGCCCGGCATGGCGGTCGGCCAGTTCGCGGTCAAGAGCGGCCCGTGCTTCGCGTCGAGCAACGAATTCAAGATCACCATTCGCGGCAAGGGCGCGCACGCGGCGATGCCGCACAACGGCATCGACCCGGTGCCGGTGGCCTGCCAGATGGTGCAGGCGTTCCAGACCATCATCAGCCGCAACAAACGCCCGATCGACGCCGGCGTGATTTCGGTGACGATGATCCACACCGGCGAGGCGACCAACGTGGTGCCCGAGTCCTGTGTCATCGAAGGCACGGTGCGCACCTTCACGATCGAGGTGCTCGACCTGATCGAGCAGCGCATGAAGACCGTCGCCGAACACACCTGCGCCGCGTTCGACGCGACTTGCGAATTCGAGTTCGTGCGCAACTACCCGCCGACGATCAACGCTCCCGGCGAGACCGATTTCGTTCGCCGCGTGATGGCCGAGGTGGTCGGCGCCGACAACGTGCTCGAGTTCGAGCCGACGATGGGTGCAGAGGACTTCAGCTACTTCCTGCTCGAAAAGCCCGGCGCGTACTTCTTGATCGGCAACGGCGACGGCAGCCACCGCGCCGGCGGCCACGGCATGGGGCCGTGCATGCTGCACAACCCGAGCTACGACTTCAACGACGAGCTGATCCCGCTGGGCGCCACGCTGTGGGTGCGCCTGGCCGAGGCCTGGCTCGCTGCCGCGCGCTGACCGCATGGACGCGCGCGCCCATTTTTCGCAAAGCTACGCCGAGGCACGCGCGAAGTTCCTCGCCGCCGCCGACGCGGCCGACCTCGACGTCGAGTCGCACCCGCATCCGATGCGCGGGCGCGACGACGAGACGCTGGCGATGGACGTGGTGCTCGACGGCGCGCGCGACGCCAGGCGCCTGCTGCTCGTCAGCAGCGCCTGCCACGGCGTCGAAGGCTTTTGCGGCTCGGGCGTCCAGATCGCGCTGCTGCAAGACGCGGCGTGGCGCGCCGCGGCGCGCGACGCCGGCGTCGCGGTGCTGCATATCCACGGCCTCAACCCCTACGGCTTCTCGTGGTGGCGGCGCACGACGCACGAGAACGTCGACCTGAACCGCAACTTCCACGACTTCTCCCAGCCGCTGCCCGCCAACCCGGCCTATGACGAGATCGCCGCGCTGCTGGTGCCGCCGACCTGGCCGCCGTCCGGCGCGATGGCCGCGAAGGTGCAGCAGCTGATTGCCGAGCACGGCGAAGCGGCGCTGCAGGCGACGATTTCCGGCGGACAGTTCGACCACCCCGAAGGCCTGTTCTACGGCGGACGCAACCCGACCTGGAGCAACATGACGCTGCGCCATGTTCTGCGCGACCACGGCACGCGCTGCGAGCGCCTCGGCTGGATCGACCTGCACACCGGCCTCGGGCCGAACGGCCACGGCGAGCGCATCTTCGCGTGTCGCGACGACGCAGCGGCGCTGGCGCGCGCGCGCGCCTGGTGGGGCCGCGACGTGACGTCGATCTACGACGGCAGCTCGAGCTCGGCACTGCTCACCGGGATGATGTGGCTCGCCGCGTACGAGGAATGTCCGCAGGCCGAGTACACCGGCATCGCGCTCGAATTCGGCACCGTGCCGATCATGGACGTGGTCGATGCGCTGCGCGCCGACCAGTGGCTGGAGAACCACCCCGAAGCGCCGGACGAACAGTGCCGGCAGATCAAACGCCAGGTGCGCGACGCCTTCTACACCGACACCGATGCATGGAAGCAGCGGGTGCTCGAACAGTCGCTGGAGGCGGCGAACCAGGCCGTGCGCGGCCTGGCGGGCTGAGCTCAGTCCTTCGACGGGCTCAGGATGGCCGGGCGCCTTCGACAAGCTCAGTCGCGCAAGCGGGCGATCAGGCCGGCCGTCGAGCCATCGAGCCCCTGCGTGTTGCCGCTCGCCAGGCGCGGCAACAGGTCGCTGCACAGCGCCTTGCCGAGCTCGACCCCCCATTGGTCGAAGCTGTTGATTCCCCACAGTGCGCCACTGACGAAGACGCGGTGTTCGTACAGCGCGATCAGCGCGCCCAGGCTCGTCGGCGTGAGCTGATCGAGCAACAGCGTGGTGCTCGGCCGGTTGCCGGGGAACGTCCGGTGGCACGCCATGGTTTGCGCCGCCAGCGACGTCGAGGCGGTCGGGGCCTTCTCGCCCGCCGCCTGCTCGGTCGTCTTGCCGAGCATCAGCGCCTGCGACTGCGCGAGCCCATTGGCCAGCAGCTTCGCATGCAGGTCGGCGAGATCGTGCGTCGGGTGCTTGACCAAGATGAACTCGACCGGGATCACGTCGCTGCCCTGGTGCAGCATCTGGAAGTAGGCGTGCTGGCCGTTGGTGCCGGGCTCGCCCCAAACGACGGGGCTGGTCGCGTACGGAAGGTCGTGGCCATCGACGTCGACACGTTTGCCGTTGCTCTCCATTTCCAGCTGCTGCAGATAGGCGGGCAGGCGCTTCAGGCCCTGGTGATAGGGCGCGACGCTGCGGCTGGTGAAGCCGTGAAAATTGCGATACCAGACGTCGATCAGCCCGAGCAGCACCGGCAGGTTCTTCGCGAGCGGCGCGTCGGCGAAGTGCCGGTCCATCGCATGCGCGCCGGCGAGCAGCGCGCGAAAGTGCTCGGCGCCGATCGCCAGTGCGATCGGCAGTCCGATCGCCGACCACAGCGAATAGCGTCCACCGACCCAGTCCCAGAAGCCGAAGGTCGTGGTGATGCCGAACGCGGCCGCGGCGGCAACGTTTGTTGTCGTCGCGACGAAGTGCTTCGCGATGTCGGTGCCCCCGTTCGCTTCGAACCAGGCCTTCGCCGCGTGCGCGTTGGCCATCGTCTCCTGCGTCGTAAAGGTCTTGCTCGCGATGATGAACAGCGTCTCGTCGGGCCGGAGGTGACGCAGCACCGGCGTGATGTCGTGCCCGTCGACGTTGGACACGAAGTGGAAGCTGAGCCCGGGGTGGACGAAGGCGTCGAGCGCCGGCACCACCATCTGCGGCCCGAGGTCGCTGCCGCCGATGCCGATGTTCACCACATGGCGGATGCCGCTGGCCGCGGTGTCGCGGACGCCCTCGGCGTAGCCGAGCATCGCGTCGAGCACGCCGTGCACCTCGGCGCTGAACGGCCCCGTGCCGCGCGGTGCGCGCAAGGCGGTGTGCAGCACGGCGCGGTCCTCGGTGAGGTTGATCGCCGTGCCGGCGAACATCGCGTCGCGCCGCGCCTCGAGGTCGCACTCGCGCGCGAGGTCGAGCAGAAAATGCAGGCTCGCGGTATCGAGCCGGTTCTTCGACAGGTCCGCGAAAACCTCGGGGGCAACGACCCCCATCGCCTCGAAGCGGCCGGGGTCGCGCGCGAACGCGTCGCGCAGGTCGAAGTCGCGGCCGTGCGCCTCGTAATGGCCGCGCAGCGCGGCCCAGGCTTCGGTTTGGTCGCAGCGCAAGGCGTTCATCACATCCCCTGGATCAATTGGTCGAGCCGGGCCGCATCGGCGGCGAACGCGCGAATGCCCTCGGCGAGCTTCTCGGTCGCCATCGCATCCTCGTTCAGCGCACTGCGCCAGCTCGCCTCGTTGTAGGTCATCGCGTGGATCGGCGCCGCCTGCGCCGCCGCGGGGTCGAGTGTGCGCGCGAGCGGCGCGTCGCTCGATTGCAGCGCGGCGAGCAGTTCGGGGCTGATCGTCAGCAGGTCGCAGCCGGCAAGCGCTCGGATCTGGCCGAGGTTGCGAAAGCTCGCGCCCATCACTTCGGTGTCGATGCCGAACTTCTTGTAGTAGGTGTAGATCTCGGCCACCGATCGCGCGCCGGGGTCGTTCGGCCCGGCATTGGCCGCCTCGTCCCAGCTGCTGCCGGCCGACTTCTTGTACCAGTCGTGAATGCGGCCGACGAAGGGCGAGATCAAGCGCACGCCCGCTTCGCCGCAGGCCACCGCCTGGCACAGCGAGAACAGCAGCGTCAGGTTGCAGTGGATGCCCTCGTGCTCGAGGACGCGCGCCGCCTGGATGCCTTCCCAGGTGGAGGCGATCTTGATCAGCACGCGCTCGGGGCCGATGCCGGCCGCGTCGTACAGCGCGATGATGCGGTGCGCGCGCGCCACCGTCGCGGCACAGTCGAACGACAGCCGCGCATCGACTTCGGTCGACACGCGGCCCGGCACGATCTTCAGGATCTCCAGGCCAAAGCGCACCAGCACCTGGTCGACGATTTCCTCGTGCGGCCAGTCCTTGTAGGCGGCCACCGTTTCGGCCAGCAACGGCGCGTAGTCGGGCTGCTGCACCGCTTTCAGGATCAGCGAGGGATTCGTCGTGGCGTCGCGCGGCGCGAACTGCGCGAGCTGCTTGAAATTGCCCGTGTCGGCGACGACGGTGGTGAACTGTTTGAGTTGATCGAGCTGGTTCATGTCGAGGCTTTGCAACGCGCGAGAACCCGATTAGAACCGAGCCCGATGACCCCGCGGCAACGTTGACCGGGCGGCGAAACTTCGGCATCATTCGCATGAAACTAAATTACATCATCCCGCGCGGACCTGGAACATGTCTTTCGATCTCGTCTTCTTCGGTGGCACCGGCGACCTGACCTGGCGCAAGCTGGTGCCGGCCCTGTTCCAGGCCTTTCGGCACGGCAAGTTGCCGGGCGACGGCCGCGTGCTGTCGGTGGCGCGCGACGACTACACCGACGAGCAGTACCGTGCCTGGCTGAAGGAGCGCTTCCACGATGTCGAGGGGGCCAAGCGGCCG
>DASXQQ010000017.1:0-19550 GCA_036507085.1 Piscinibacter sp.
GTTGACGATCTTGTCGATCATCCCCAGCGCCTTCAGCCGGTGCGCGGTGATCCCGAGCGCATCGGCGGCGTCGGAGGCACGCTCGGAGGTCTTCCACAGGATCGACGCGCAGCCTTCGGGCGAGATCACCGAGTAGATCGAATACTGCAACATCAGCAACTGGTCGCCGACGCTGATCGCGAGCGCCCCACCCGAGCCACCCTCGCCGATGATGGTCGCGATGATCGGCACCTCGAGTTGCGCCATCTCGAAGATGTTGCGTCCGATCGCTTCCGACTGGCCGCGCTCTTCGGCGCCGATGCCGGGGTAGGCGCCCGGCGTGTCGACGAAGGTGAACACCGGCAGGCCGAACTTCTCGGCGAGCTTCATCAGCCGCAGCGCCTTGCGGTAGCCCTCGGGGCGCGACATGCCGAAGTTGCGCAGCCCGCGCTCCTTGGTGTCGCGGCCCTTCTGATGGCCGATGACCATGCAGGCCTGGCCATTGAAGCGCGCCAGGCCGCCGACGATCGACTGGTCGTCCGCAAAGTGGCGGTCGCCGTGCAGCTCCTGGAAGTCGGTGAAGATGTCGTTGACGTAGTCGAGCGTGTAGGGCCGCTGCGGGTGGCGCGCGATCAGCGTCACCTGCCACGGCGACAGGCTCGAATAGATGTCTTTCGTGAGCTGCAGGCTCTTCTTGCCGAGCCGGTCGATCTCTTCGGAGATGTCGACCGCCGACTCGCTCTGCACATAGCGCAGTTCTTCGATCTTGGTTTCGAGCTCAGCCACCGGCTGTTCGAATTCAAGGAAATGTCGCTTGCTCATTGTTCGAGTTCCTTCAATAGTCGACGGGCAAGGGGTCGAGGCTGCGCCAGATGTACCAGGTGGCGACCGAGCGGAATGGCGCCCACGCATCGCCGACTTCGCGGGCTTCGGCGCGCGACACCGGCTCGCCGCTGAAGTAGTTGACGCTGATGCCCTTGATCAGCCCCAGATCGTCGAGCGGCAGCACGTTCGGGCGCATCAGGTGGAAGATGAGGAACATCTCCGCCGTCCAGCGGCCGATGCCGCGAATGGCCACCAGTTCCTCGATGATGGCCTCGTCGTCCATCTGCTGCCACTGCGGCACATGGATCACGCCCGATTCGAAATGCGCCGCCAGGTCGACGAGGTACTCGACCTTGCGCGCGGACAGGCCGGCGTCGCGCATCAGCATCGCGTCCAACGACAGCACCGCCGACGGCTGGATGCGCGTCGCGTCGCACGGCGTGAGCGCGGCAAAGCGGTCCCACACCGATTGCGCCGCCTTCACTGAGATCTGCTGTCCGACGATCGATCGTGCCAGCGTCGTGAAAGCGTCGCCGCGGCTTTGCAGCCGGCCCTCGCCGAGCTGCGGAATGAGCTTGCGCATGACGCGGTCGCGGCGTGCCAGGTGCTTGCACGCGTCGTCCCAGTAGGCGGGCGTGACTTCGGGCGTTTCAGCGCGCGACACGGTCAGGCTTTCATCCAGGTCGTGCCTTGCGGCGAGTCCTGCAGCACGATGCCGACGGCCGCGAGGTCGCGGCGAATCTGGTCGGCACGCGCGAAGTCGCGCGCCGACTTGGCCGCGGCACGCTCGGCGATCAGCTCGCCGATGCGCGATTCGTCGACCAGGTTGCCGGCCTGCAGGTAGGCACGCGGCGCCTGCTGCAGCAGCCCGAGCGTGGCGCCCAAGCCTTTGAGCAGCGCAGCGGTTTGCGGCGAGCGCGTGCGGTTGAGTTCGCCCGCCAGCTCGAACAGCACCGCCACCGCCTCGGGCGTGTTGATGTCGTCGTTCATCGCGGCACGAAATGCCGCCGCCTGCGGCGCGGCCCAGTCGACTGCGCCGTCGGCGACGGCAACGCCGTCGAGTGCCGTGTACAGGCGGCGCAGGGCGTGGCGTGCGTCATCGAGGTTGGCATCGCTGAAATTGAACGGGCTGCGGTAATGGGTGCGCAGCATGAAGTAGCGGATCGTCTCACCGTCATAGCGCTTCAGCACGTCGCGGATCGTGAAGAAGTTACCGAGCGACTTCGACATTTTTTCGTTGTCGACATTCAGGAAGCCGTTGTGCATCCAGTAGTTGACGAAGCGCTCGCCGCTGGCGCCTTCGCTTTGCGCGATCTCGTTCTCGTGGTGCGGAAACTGCAGGTCCATGCCGCCGCCGTGAATGTCGAAGTGCGCGCCCAGAATCGCGCAGCTCATTGCGGAGCATTCGATGTGCCAGCCCGGGCGTCCTTTGCCGTACGGGCTGTCCCATTTCGCGTCGTCGGGTTCGCTGTCTTTCGCGGCCTTCCACAGCACGAAGTCGAGCGGGTCTTCCTTGCCCTCGAGCACCGCGACGCGTTCGCCGGCGCGCAGCTGGTCGATCGACTTGCCCGACAGCTTGCCGTAGCCGGGGAACTTGCGCACCGAAAAGTTCACGTCGCCGTCGTCGGCGCGGTAGGCCAGACCTTTGCGCTCGAGCGTGCCAATCATCTCCAGCATCTGCGGCACATGCTGGGTCGCGCGCGGCTCGTGCGTCGGGGCGGCAATGCCGAGCGCGCCAATGTCCTGGTGCATCGCCTGCGTCATCTCTTCGGTCAGCTCGCGGATCGCGATGCCGCGCTCGAGCGCGCGCTTGATGATCTTGTCGTCGATGTCGGTGATGTTGCGCACGTAGGTCACGCGATAGCCGAGCGTGAGCAGCCAGCGATAGACCACGTCGAACGCCATCAGGAAGCGCGCATGGCCGACGTGGCACAGGTCGTAGATCGTCATGCCGCACACGTACATGCGCACATGGTTCGGTTCGATCGGCGCGAAGGTCTCGACCTCGCGGGACAGGGTGTTGAAAATGCGCAGGGTCATCGGCCGGTCGGCGGGCTCGGGCTCACAACGAGAGTCGGAAACGTTGCCACGTTCGGTTTTGTCGGACTGGTTGGGGTGCCACGAGGGCTTCTCGGGGCGGACGCAGGGCGGGCCGGCGCAGGGGCTGCTCTACAATCAAATCAGTATAGCGGGGCCGCCTGACCGCGGCTGTCATTTGCTTGACCGATCCGTCTCGCCACCCTGCACGGTCCTTCATGTTCCCACCCCTCGTTCGCCGTGCCGGCGTCCTCGCCGCTTGCTGCGCTGCACTCGCCCTGCCGGCCCGTGCCGACGACGTGAGTGACATCAACGCCCAGTTCCGCGCCGGACAGACGGACGACGCGTTCGCCAAGCTCGAACAGCTGCTCCAGGTTCGACCGAAGGACGCGCAGTTGCGTTTTCTCAAGGGCGTGATGCTCGCCGACAGCCAACGTGGCGCCGAAGCGACGAGCACCTTCCTGCAGCTGACGGTCGACTATCCGGACTTGCCCGAACCCTACAACAACCTCGCGGTGTTGTACGCGGCGCAGGGCGAATACGACAAGGCGCGTGCCGCGCTCGAGGCGGCGCTGCGGGCGCAGCCCGGCTACGCAGTGGCACACCAGAACCTCGGTGACGTTTATGTGCAACTCGCTCGTCGCTCGTATGCGCAGGCGCTGCAACTCGATCCGTCGAGCAGTGCGGCGCTCGCACCCAAGCTCGCGCTGCTGCGGCAGCTGACCCAACCGAGCCCCGTCCCGTCCGCGAAACGCGCGACACCCTAAAAACGCCCAAGGAGCCCTTGTCCATGACCTCTTCCCGCCCTCCCCAATCGCGCTCGCACTGGCCCGCCGCTGCGGTCCTCGGCCTCGCGTTGCTGGCCAGCCCGATCGCGATGGCGCAGAAGGTGCGCCTGGCCACATCGATGGGCGACATCGTGCTGCAGCTCGACGCCGCCAAGGCGCCGAAGACGGTCGACAACTTCGTCCAGTACGTCAAGGCCGGCCACTACGACGGGACCATCTTCCATCGCGTGATCCCGAACTTCATGATCCAGGGCGGCGGCATGAGCGCCGAGATGAGCGAGAAGCCGACACGCGCGCCGATCCCCCTCGAAAGCCGCAACGGCTTGAAGAACGATCGCAGCACGGTCGCGATGGCGCGAACGATGGACCCGAATTCGGCAACCGCACAGTTTTTCATCAACGTCAAGGACAACGACTTCCTCAACGCCGCGAACGCGCGCGACGGCAACGGCTACGCGGTGTTCGGCCGCGTCGTGTCGGGAATGGACGTGGTCGACAAGATCCGCGACGTGCCCACGGGCAACAAGGGCGGCCACGACGACGTGCCGACCCAGCCCGTGATCATCAAGAAAGCCACATTGGAGAAATGACATGACCCAGCACGTTGAACTGCACACCAGCCAGGGAACGATCCGCATCGAGCTCGACGAGGCGAAGGCACCCGAGTCGGTGCGCAACTTCCTCGCCTATGTGAACAAGGGCCACTACGACGGCACGGTGTTTCACCGTGTCATCAAGGGCTTCATGATCCAGGGCGGCGGCTTCCAGCCCGGGATGAAGCAAAAGCCCTCCGACGCCCCGGTGCGCAACGAGGCCAACAACGGCCTGAAGAACAACCGCTACACGCTCGCGATGGCGCGCACCTCCGACCCGCATTCGGCAACCGCGCAGTTCTTCATCAACGTCAACGACAACGAGTTCTTGAACTTCAAGTCCGAGAGCGCCAGCGGCTGGGGCTACGCGGTCTTCGGCAAGGTGGTCGGCGGCACCGACGTGGTCGATGCGATCGAGCGCGTGAAGACCGGCAAGAAGGGCTTCCACGACGACGTGCCCCTCGACGACGTGGTGATCACCCAGGCCGTGGTGGCCTGAGGCAGCGCAATGGCAGACGTTGACTCACCGGCGCTGCCTACATTCCCAGAAATCGTCGCGCCCGAGTCCTGGCGCGCGATCGACTTCATCAGCGACCTGCACCTGGCCGACAACACGCCGCGCACCTTCGAGGCCTTTGCGCTGCACCTGCGCCGCACCGATGCCGACGCGGTGTTCATCCTCGGCGACCTGTTCGAGGTGTGGGTCGGCGACGATGCCGCACAACACGGTTTCGAAGCGCGCTGCGCCGCGGTCTTGGCCGACGCTGCACAGCGCCGCGTCGTCGCCTTCATGGCCGGCAACCGTGACTTCCTCGTCGGTCCTGCATTGCTACGTGCCTGCGGGGTGCGAGCCTTGGCCGACCCAACGGTGCTGGTGGCCTTCGGCGCGCGAACGCTGCTGTCGCACGGCGATGCGTTGTGCCTGTCGGATGTCAACTACCAGCGCTTTCGCGCGCAAGTGCGAAGCGACAGCTGGCAGCGAGAATTCCTCTCGCGCCCGCTCGTCGAGCGGCGCCAGCTCGCGCGCGACATGCGCGACGCCAGCCAGCGCCGCAAGGCGCAGCAGGCGGCGGGAGAATGGTTCGACCTCGACCGCGGCGAGACGCTGCGTTGGATGCAGGCGGCGGCCACGCCGACGCTGATCCACGGCCACACGCACCTGCCCGCCAGCGAACAACTCGGACCCGGGTTCGAGCGCCACGTCCTGAGCGACTGGGACCTGGAACAGGCGGGTCCCGCCCGTCGCGCCGAGGTGCTGCGCTGGCGGCGCGACGGCCTGGTGCGCATGGCGCCGGCCACCGCCCCGCACTGACCGTGCTCAGCCGTTGGTGGCGCCGCTGGCGCAAGCTGCGCGACGAGCGAATCCTGCGCCGCCGGCCGATCCCCGACGCGCTGTGGCAACTGACGCTGGCGCGCTATCCCTTCCTTGCGCGGCGCGGCCCGGCCGACCGGGCGATGCTGCGCGAACTCGCCACGCTCTTTCTCGCACGCAAGGAATTCACCGGCGCGCAAGGCTTTCAGCTCAGCGACGAGATCGCGGTGGCGGTCGCGGCGCAGGCCTGCCTGCCGGTGCTGCGGCTCGGGCTCGATTGCTACGACGGCTTCGTCGGCATCGTGATGCACCGCGACGAGGTCGTCGCACGGCGCGAGGTGATGGACGAATCGGGCGTCGTTCACCACTACGACGAGACCTTGACCGGCGAAGCGATGGAAGGCGGCCCGGTGATGCTGTCGTGGCGCGATGTCGAGTCCGCCGGGGAGTCAGCCGAGTGGGGCTACAACGTCGTGATCCACGAGTTCGCGCACGTGCTGGACATGCGCGACGGCCTGGCCGACGGCATGCCGCCGCTGCCCGACCGGCCGGCGCGCGAGCAGTGGATGGCCGTGATCAGCGACGAGTACCAGCGCTTCTGCGAAGACGTCGATGCCGGCCACGACACCTTGCTCGACCCGTATGGCGCGCAGTCGATCGACGAGTTCTTCGCCGTCGCGACCGAGGTTTTCTTCGTCGCGCCCGCCGACATGGCGGCCGAGCATCCGCGGCTGTACCGCTTGCTCGCGGGCTACTACCTGCAGGACCCGGCGGCCGAAACGCGAGCCCCATGACGAAGGGGCCCGCAGGCCCCTTCGTTCGCTGACGCCTAACGCGACATCATGCCGTCGCCGGCTCGGCCTTCGGCTTGTCGCTCTTGCGGGCCGGCTGGATGTCGAGCACCGGCTTGCCGTCGGCGTCGCTGTCCACCGTCAGGCGGCCGCCGTCGACCAGGCGGCCGAACAACAGCTCGTCGGCCAGCGCACGACGGATCGTGTCCTGGATCAGCCGCTGCATCGGGCGTGCACCCATCATCGGGTCGAAGCCCTTCTTCGCCAGGTGCTTGCGCAACGCGTCGGTGAAGGTCACTTCCACCTTCTTCTCGGCCAGCTGGCTTTCGAGCTGCAGCAGGAACTTGTCGACCACGCGCAGGATGATCTCTTCGTCGAGCGCGCGGAAGCTCACCGTCGCATCCAGGCGGTTGCGGAATTCGGGCGTGAACAGCCGCTTGATGTCCGCCATCTCGTCGCCCTGCTCACGCGAGTTGGTGAAGCCGATCGTCGCCTTGCTCATCGCCTCGGCGCCGGCGTTGGTCGTCATCACGATGATCACGTTGCGGAAGTCGGCCTTGCGCCCGTTGTTGTCGGTCAGCGTGCCATGGTCCATCACCTGCAGCAGCACGTTGAAGACGTCGGGGTGGGCCTTCTCGATCTCGTCGAGCAGCAGCACCGCGTGCGGCTTCTTGCTGATCGCCTCGGTCAGCAGGCCGCCCTGGTCGAAGCCAACATAGCCTGGCGGTGCGCCGATCAGGCGGCTCACTGCGTGGCGCTCCATGTACTCGCTCATGTCGAAGCGAATCAGTTCGATGCCGAGGATGAACGCGAGCTGCCGCGCGACCTCGGTCTTGCCCACCCCGGTGGGGCCGGAGAACAGGAACGAGCCGATCGGCTTGTCGGGCCGGCCCAGCCCCGAGCGCGCCATCTTGATCGCCGAGGCCAGCGCCTCGATCGCCGGCTCCTGGCCGAACACGACGCTGTTCAGGTCGCGGTCCAGGCTCTTCAGCTTGGAGCGGTCGTCGCTGGACACGGAAGCCGGCGGGATGCGCGCAATCTTGGCGACGATCTCTTCGACCTCGCTGCGGGTGATGGTCTTCTTCTGCTTGTTCTTCGGCAGGATGCGCTGTGCGGCGCCCGCCTCGTCGATCACGTCGATCGCCTTGTCGGGCAGGTGCCGGTCATTGATGAACTTGGCCGACAGCTCGGCCGCGGCCTGCAGCGCACCGAGCGCGTACTTCACGCTGTGGTGCTCCTCGAAGCGCGACTTCAGGCCCTTCAAGATCTCGATCGTCTGCTCGACCGAGGGCTCGACGACATCGATCTTCTGGAAGCGCCGCGACAGCGCCGCGTCCTTCTCGAAGATGCCGCGGTATTCGCTGAAGGTCGTCGCGCCGATGCACTTCATCGTGCCCGAGCTTAAAGCGGGCTTGAGCAGGTTGCTCGCGTCCAGCGTGCCGCCCGACGCCGCACCGGCGCCGATCAGGGTGTGGATCTCGTCGATGAACAGCACCGAATTCGGCTGGTCCTTCAGGTGCTTGAGAACGCCCTTCAGGCGCTGCTCGAAGTCGCCGCGGTACTTGGTGCCGGCCAAGAGCGCGCCCATGTCGAGCGCGTAGACGGTGGCATTCGCCAGCACCTCGGGCACCTCGGCCTGGGTGATGCGCCAGGCCAGGCCCTCGGCGATCGCGGTCTTGCCCACGCCCGCCTCGCCGACCAGCAGCGGGTTGTTCTTGCGCCGCCGGCAGAGGATCTGGATCACCCGCTCGACCTCGAGCTCGCGGCCGATCAGCGGATCGATCTTGCCGTCGCGCGCGAGCTGGTTCAGGTTCTGCGTGAACTGGTCGAGCGGCGAGCCCTTGCCCTCGCCTTCTTCCTTCTCGGTCTCGGCGCCGCCGGATTCGTTGGACTTCGCCGGCTCCGGCGGGTCGGACTTCTTGATGCCGTGGGCGATGAAGTTGACCACGTCCAGGCGCGTTACGCCCTGCTGGTGCAGGTAGTACACCGCGTGCGAATCCTTCTCGCCGAAGATCGCGACCAGCACGTTGGCGCCGGTCACTTCCTTCTTGCCGCTGCCGGTGGACTGCACATGCATGATCGCGCGCTGGATCACGCGCTGGAAGCCGAGCGTCGGCTGGGTGTCGACCTCGTCGGCGCCACCGACGGTGGGCGTGTTCTCCTTGATGAACTGCGTGAGACTCTTGCGCAGGTCATCGATGTTGGCGGAACAGGCGCGCAACACTTCAGCCGCCGAGGGGTTGTCGAGCAGCGCCATCAGCAGGTGCTCGACGGTGATGAATTCGTGTCGCTGCTGGCGCGCCTCGACGAACGCCATGTGCAGGCTGACCTCTAGCTCTTGCGCAATCATGCGGCCTCCATAATGCATTGCAACGGGTGGCCACCACGCCTTGCGGCGGCCAGCACCAGCTCAACCTTGGTGGCGGCGACATCTTTTGAATAGACGCCGCACACACCCCGACCCTCATGATGAATCTTCAGCATGATCTGGGTCGCGGTTTCGAGGTCGCGTTTGAAGTACTCCTGCAGCACCATCACGACAAACTCCATCGGGGTGTAGTCATCGTTGAGCATGACCACCTGGTACATGCGAGGGGGCTCCGTTTTCGCCGTCTGCCGCTCGACGACGACAGCCCCTTGCCCGTCATCGGGTGTGGGCGCCGCCGGCGGTGGCGTGGGTGTCGAGGAGGGCTCCACAGGCATGGATTCATTCTATCGAGTTGACGCGGCGCAGTCGCTGAGTTGGCATATTGAGCTCATGGTGCGAACTGCAAGGGCGGAAATGCGTCACGCGCCCGGTGCTATTCCGCGCCGCCGCCACACCCCATGTCAGCGCCTTGACAGTGCCCCACCGCCCCACCAGAATGCGCGTGCAATAAAAAATGGAGGTGAGGTATGGCCCTCGGAACTGTCAAATGGTTCAACGACGCCAAGGGATTCGGGTTCATCGAGCCGGAGGGGGGAGGTGAAGACGTATTCGCCCATTTCTCCGCCATCCAGATGGAAGGCTTTCGCACGCTCAAGCAGGGCGGCAAGGTGAGCTTCGATCTGGTGCAGGGTCCGAAGGGTCAGCTGGCGCAGAACATCTGCCCGGTCGAGTCGGGTGCCACGGCGCCACGGCAACCCGCGCTCGGCGCCCAGGCGCTGGCCGGCTAGGAACGCCGCCCGCCTGAGAGCGCGGGCCGCCCGCAAAAAAGCCCGCCTTCCGGCGGGCTTTGCCGTTCCCCGGGGGAGTCGGATCACATGTGGTCGATCATCACCTGGCCGAAGCCCGAGCACGACACCTGGGTCGCGCCGTCCATCAGTCGCGCGAAGTCGTAGGTGACCTTCTTCGACAGGATCGACTGCTCCATCGAGCTGATGATCAGGTCGGCCGCTTCGGTCCAGCCCATGTGGCGCAGCATCATCTCGGCCGAGAGGATCTCCGAACCCGGGTTCACGTAATCCTTGCCGGCGTACTTGGGCGCCGTGCCGTGGGTGGCTTCGAACATCGCCACCGAATCGCTGAGGTTGGCGCCCGGGGCGATGCCGATGCCGCCGACCTGCGCGGCGAGCGCGTCAGACACGTAGTCGCCGTTCAGGTTCAGCGTGGCAATCACCGAGTACTCGGCCGGGCGCAGCAGGATCTGTTGCAGGAACGCATCGGCAATCGAGTCCTTGACGACGATGTCGCGGCCGGTGTGCGGGTTCTTGAACTTGCACCACGGTCCGCCGTCGATCGGCTCGGCGCCGAACTCCTTCTGCGCCAGTCCGTAGGCCCAGTCGCGGAAGCCCCCTTCGGTGAACTTCATGATGTTGCCCTTGTGGACAATCGTGACGCTGGGCTTGTCGTTGTCGATCGCGTACTGGATCGCCTTGCGCACCAGGCGCTCGGTTCCTTCGCGCGACACCGGCTTGATGCCGATGCCCGAGGTCTCGGGGAAGCGGATCTTCTTGACGCCGAACTCGTCCTGAAGAATCTTGATGAGCTTCTTCGCCTTTTCGCTCTGCGCCTCGAACTCGATGCCGGCGTAGATGTCTTCCGAGTTCTCGCGGAAGATCACCATGTTGGTCTTTTCCGGCTCCTTCACCGGCGAGGGCACGCCGGCGAAGTACTGGATCGGGCGCAGGCACACGTAGAGGTCGAGTTCCTGGCGCAGCGCCACATTCAACGAGCGGATGCCGCCGCCCACCGGCGTGGTCAGCGGGCCCTTGATCGACACCACGTACTCGCGCAGCACCTGCAGCGTTTCTTCGGGCAGCCAGACATCGGGGCCGTAGATCTTGGTCGACTTCTCACCGGCGTAGATCTCCATCCAGTGGATCTGCTTGCTTCCGCCGTAGGCCTTGGCGACCGCGGCGTCGACCACCTTGATCATCACCGGCGTGATGTCGAAACCGGTGCCGTCGCCCTCGATGTACGGAATGATGGGATGGTCGGGGACATTGAGCGAGAAGTCCGCGTTGACGGTGATCTTCTGCCCGCCTTCGGGCACCTTGATGTGCTGGTACATGGGGTTGAGGCTCCGCGAATAATCCAAAAAGCACGCGTTGGGGAATTGGGGGTACAGCCTGAGATTCTATGTCACCCCCTTGTCAACCGATGGCTGCGGCGGTCCGTTAGGGACCCGCCTCCCAGAAGGGGGGGCGGATTCAACTTTTCAAAAGGTATATTCAAATGAACAAGCTTCTGGCCGCTCTCATCGCCACTTTCTTCGCCGCTGGCGCCTTCGCTGCTGACGCCGCCAAGCCCGCCGCTTCGGCCGCTGCCAAGCCGGCTGCCTCGGCTGCCGCCAAGGCCGCTGAAGCCAAGCCCGCCGCTTCGGCCGCCAAGGCCAAGAAGGAAGAGAAGAAGGCCTGATCGGCCGGTCTTCGGACTCCTGCGGCCGGCGCTTGAGCGCCGCCGTCGCGAGCAAAACGCCCGGCTTCGGCCGGGCGTTTTTGTTTGTGGCGCGGCGCACACCGATAATCGGGCCGACCACGCTCCACTGCTCATGAAACGCATCAACTCACGCCTCCTGTCGGGCCTCTTCGCCGCCTCGCTTTCGCTCACCTGCGTTGCGCAGGACCGCCCGCAGAAACTGGCGGCGATCCGGCTGAAGACCGGCATCCACAACATCCAGGCCGAGGTCGCCCAGACCCCGGATGAACGCGCCATCGGCCTGATGTTTCGCAAGACCATGGGCACGAATGAGGGCATGCTGTTCACCTTCGAGCAGGCGGGCACCCAGTGCTTCTGGATGCAAAACACGCTGCTGCCGCTGTCGATCGCCTTTGTCGGCGACGACGGCACGATCGTGAATCTCGACGACATGAAACCGCAGACGCTGGACTCTCATTGCTCGGCAAAGCCGGTGCGCTTCGTGCTCGAGATGAACCAGGGCTGGTTCGCCAAGCGCGGCATCAAGCCGGGCGCCAAGCTGCAGGGCGCGCCGTTCGTCCACTGACATTTAGGCTCAGGCAAAGTTCGCTTCGGCGAATGCCCAGTTCGCGAGTGAACCGAGAAAGGCCTCGACCCATTTCGGTCGCAGGTTGCGGTAGTCGATGTAGTAGGCGTGCTCCCACACATCGATCGTCAGCAAGGGCTTGTCGCCCGTGGTCAGCGGCGTGCCGGCTGCGCCCATGTTGACGATGTCCACCGATCCGTCGCGCTTCTTGACCAGCCAGGTCCAGCCCGAGCCGAAATTGTCCACGGCCTTCGTCGTGAACGATTCCTTGAAGCCACCCTGGTTGCCGAACTTCGCCTTGATCGCCGCCGCCAGCGCGCCGCCCGGCGCGCCACCGCCATGGGGCTTCATGCAGTTCCAGAAAAACGTGTGGTTCCAGGTCTGCGCCGCATTGTTATAGAGGGCGCCCGTCGCTTTCGTCACGATGTCTTCCAGGTTCATGCGCTCGAATTCGCTGCCCGGCAGCAGCTTGTTCAGCGCATCGACATAGGTCTTGTGATGCTTGCCGTGGTGGTACTCGAGTGTCTCGCGGCTGAGGTGCGGCGCGAGCGCGTCGATCGCATAGGGCAGTGGAGGCAGGCTGTGTCGCATGGTGTTCCCTCTTGGGCAGTGAAGGCAGAGCTTCCACCAAACGTGGCAAATAGCGTTCCCCGAGCCGAACGACCATCGAGCGACGCTATAGTGCACGGTCCAACAACTCACACGAGGAGAATCGATGGGCGCAATCTTTCAATCGTTGGGACGTACCGTGGCCGCCGGTGTGGTCCTGCTGGTGATCATCGTGCTGCTGGCCGGCAACATCCAGTTCGGCCACGCGTGGGGCGCATTCTTCATGCGCTGGCTGCATGTGCTGTCCGGCGTGATGTGGATCGGGCTGCTGTGGTACTTCAACTTCGTGCAGATCCCGTCGATGCCGAAGATTCCCGACGAACAGAAGCCGGCGATCAGCAAGGTGATCGCACCGGCAGCGCTGTTCTGGTTCCGCTACGGGGCGCTCGCCACGGTCGTCACCGGCCTGTTGCTCGCCTGGCTGAACGGGTACATCGTGCCGGCGCTGGGCGTGCAGAAACCCTTCGTCGCCATCGGCATCGGCATGTGGCTGGCGCTGGTGATGGCCTTCAACGTCTGGTTCATCATCTGGCCGAACCAGAAGAAGGCACTGGGCATCGTGACTGTTCCGCCCGAGCAGAAGGCCGCCGCCGGCCGACTGGCGATGCTCACCTCGCGCGCGAACACGATGCTCTCGATCCCGATGCTGTTCTGCATGGTGGCGCAACAGAACGCCGGACTCTGAGTTCCGTGGCGGTCTGACAATTCGAGGCCGGGCGATCGCCCGGCCTTATCGTTTTCGGCCGTCGCTATTCCGGACGCACCGACGCAATGCCCAGTTCGGCCACGCCGTGGGCCAGGGTCACCCGCAGCTGAGAACCGGTGTGGATTTGTCCCGGCGCCACCACGAGTCGGCCGTCGTCGGCCACGATCAATGCATACCCGCGCGCGACGACCTGCTCCGGATCGAGTCCGCCCAGTCGCGTGGCGAGGGACTGCAGGCGATGGCGCGCCTGCGTGAGCGCGTGCGCGAGCGCCTGGCGCGACGCGAGCCTCGACTGCTGCAGCGCTGCGTGGCGCGCGCCGAGTGACTGCGTCGTCGATTGCCGCAATCGAAGGGCGAGCGAGTCGAGACGCCATTGTTCGCGGCCCAGTCGCTGCGCAGGACGCGCCAGCTGCAACGCCGCGCGATCGAGGCCCTGCTGCGCGGTTTCGACGCGGCGTGCAACGTCGCGCCGCAGCCGGCGCGCCGTGCTCGCCAACTGATCGAGCAGCTCGTCGGCGCGCGGTGCGGCGAGTTCCGCCGCGCCGGTCGGCGTCGGCGCACGCAGGTCGGCCGCCAGGTCGACCAGGGTCACATCGGTCTCATGCCCGACGCCGCACACCACGGGCAGCACCGAGCGCGCCACCGCGCGCACCACACGCTCGTCGTTGAAGGCCCACAGGTCCTCCAGACTGCCGCCCCCGCGGCACACGATCAGGGTGTCCACCTCGGCGCGACGCCCGGCCAGTTCGATCGCCTCGACGAGTGCCGCCGGCGCTTCCGCGCCTTGAACCGGAGACGGGTAGACGATCACATTGACGTGCGGGGCACGCCGCGTCAGCGCGGTGAGGACGTCGTGAAGGGCCGCCGCACCGAGCGAGGTGACGACGCCAAGCGCGCGCGGGTACGCGGGCAACGCACGCTTGCGCGCCGCATCGAACAGGCCTTCCACTTCGAGCCTGGCCTTCAGCCGCAGAAACTGCTCGAACAGCGCACCCGCACCGCCGCGTTGCATGGACTCGACGACGAACTGCAGTTCGCCGCGCGGCTCGTACACCGCGAGCCGGCCGCGCAGCTCGACCAGCTGGCCGTCGGCCGGGCTGAAATCGAGCAGGCCGGCGGCACGACGGAACATCGCGCAACGAAGCATCGCAGCTTCGCCGTCGGCATCTTTCACGCAGAAATAGCAGTGCCCGCTGCCGGCCCTGGAAAAGCCAGACAACTCGCCGCGAACCGTGCACCCGGCGAAGCGGCTCGCGAGGCTGTCGGCCACCGCATGGACCAGTCCGGCGACGGTCCAAACCATGCGCGGAGCGACCGTCACGACAGGCTCAACCACCGGCAAACCCAGCAACGGCGCGGGCCGAGAACTCCACAACCGCGTCAATCGTGGCCCGGCGGCCCGTGACCCCTGTCACAGGGCTTTCACAATCGCGCAAGTGGTTGATTTTGAACAATTTATTGCTGCCTAAAGTTTGAGCAATCCGTATCGGGCCTTGCATTTTCGTGGCTCCGCGCCTGCCCGCGCCCGGTTGCCCACAAAGTTATCCACAGTTGCGGTGGATTTGCCTGCGGTGGTCGTCGCGTGTGACGGTGCGAGGGATGTCATCGCGACGACAGGTGCGTCGTTTTCTCGTCCCTGCGCGGGCCGCCGCGGGGCCATAATCGCGCGACTCAAAAACCACGCTCGCACCCGAAAGGACCGGATTGTTTTCGATCATACAAGCCGCTGGTTGGCCCATCTGGCCGCTGCTCCTGTGCTCCGTCGCCGCGCTTGCGCTGGCCATTGAAAGGTTCTCCAGTCTGCGCGTCGCGCGGGTCGCACCGCCGACCCTGCTCGACGAAGTCATCTCGGTCACCCGGGCGAGTCTGCCGGGGGCCGACGTGGTCAACAAGCTCGCCGACAACTCCGTGCTGGGTGGCGTGCTCGCCGCCGGCCTGCGCGCGGTGATCGCCGACCCACGCATCAGCGAAGACACCTTGCAAGAGGCCTTCGAGGCCGCGGGGCGCGCTGCCGTGCACCGGCTGGAGCGCTACCTCAACACCCTCGGCACGATCGCCTCGGCGGCCCCGCTGCTCGGCCTGCTGGGCACGGTGATCGGCATGATCGAGATCTTCGGCTCGCAGGCGCCCACCGGCGGCAACAACCCCGCGCTGCTCGCGCATGGCATTTCGGTGGCGCTGTACAACACCGCGTTCGGCCTGATCATCGCGATTCCTTCGCTGATGCTGTACCGCTACTTCCGCGGCCTGGTCGACGCCTACACGCTCGATCTGGAACAGGCGGCGCACCGCATGGTGCCGCACCTGATGCGCTTCGCGGTGCCGCGCGTCGCCGCCTGACCGGAGCGCCCAATGGACTTCCGCAAGCCGCGCCCGGAGGAGCCGGAGATCAACCTGATCCCGTTCATCGATGTGCTGCTGGTCATCCTGATTTTCCTGATGCTGTCGACCACCTACTCGAAGTTCACCGAGCTGCAGATCACGCTGCCGGTGGCCAACGCCGAGCAAGCGCGCGACCGGCCGCGCGAAGTGATCGTCTCGGTCGCCGCCGACGGTCGCTACGCCATCAACCGCAAGGGGGTCGACGGCCGCAGCGTCGAGGCGCTGGCGGTGGAGCTGTCGGCTGCGGCGAGCGGCATCGCCGACCCGGTGGTCATCGTCTCGGCCGATGCCACCGCGGCACACCAATCGGTCATCAACGTGATGGACGCGGCGCGCCGCGCGGGCCTGGCCAAGCTCACGTTCGCCACCCAGACCGCGCAAGGTGGCGGCGGGCGCTGACGTGGCGCCGGCGCTGCAACGCGCGTGGCTCGCGCGCGGGCCACTGGCGGTGGCGCTGCTGCCGCTTTCTGCACTGTTCGCGTTGCTGGCGGCCCTGCGGCGCCTGTTGTATCGCATCGGCGTGCTGCGGCAGGAGCGCGTTCCGGTGCCGGTGATCGTCGTCGGAAATCTCGTCGTCGGCGGCGCGGGCAAGACGCCGACGGTGATGGCGGTCGTCTCGCTGTTGCGCCGGCGTGGCTTCACGCCAGGCGTGATTTCACGCGGCTATGGCGGCTCGCACGAGGCCGTGGTCGACGTCGAGCCCACCACACCGGTCGCGCAGTGCGGCGACGAGCCGCTGCTGCTGCGCCTGCGGCTCGGCGTGCCGGTGACGGTAGCGCGCGACCGCGTCGCCGCCGCGCGCGAACTGCTGCGCCGTCACCCGCAGGTCGACATCCTCGTCAGCGACGACGGCCTGCAGCACCTGCGTCTGGCCCGCGACGCGCAAGTGCTGGTGTTCGACGAGCGCGGCGCCGGCAACGGCTGGCTCCTGCCGGCGGGGCCGCTGCGCGAGCCGCTGGGCGCGCGAATGCCGCCCGCCAGCGTCGTCCTGTACAACGCGGCCACGGCTTCGACCGCCTGGCCCGGAACCCTCGCGCGCCGATCGCTCGCCGGCGTGTTGCCCCTGTCCGATTGGCGGGCCGGCGCGGCGGCATCGCGCGCCGCGCTGGCGCAGCTTTCCGGCCGGCGCGTCGTGGCCGCCGCCGGCGTGGCGCGACCGCAGCGCTTCTTCGACCTGCTGCGCGCGGCCGGACTGGACGTCGAGACCTTGCCGCTGCCCGACCATCACGACTTCGCCGCCCTGCCCTGGCCCACCACCACCGCCGACGTGGTCGTCACCGAGAAAGACGCGGTAAAGCTCGACCCGAGGCGCATCGGTGCGACGCGCGTCTGGGTCGCGCCGCTAGACTTCGACATCGACGCAACTTTCGAGGCAGCGCTGCTCGCGCTGCTGCCGACCACCGACAGGACCGATCATGGACATCCGATTGCTTGAATTGCTCGTATGCCCGATCTGCAAGGGCCCGCTGGAACACCAGCGCCCACCCCAGCACGAGCGGCAGGAACTGGTCTGCCACGCCGATCACCTCGCCTTCCCGGTTCGCGACGGCATCCCGGTGATGCTCGAGAGCGAAGCCCGCGCGCTGGACGACAGTGCACCGACGGCCGACGCGCCGCGATGAGCTTCAGCGTACTGATCCCGGCGCGGCTTGCCTCGACGCGCCTGCCGCGCAAGCCGCTCGCCGACATCGCCGGCATCCCGATGGTCGTGCACGTCGCCCGCGCAGCGACACGCTCGGCCGCACGCCAGGTGGTTGTCGCCGCCGACCACCGCGACATCGTCGCCGCCTGCGAAACCCACGGCGTCACCGCGATGCTCACGCGCGACGACCATGCCACCGGAAGCGACCGCCTGGCAGAGGCCTGCGCGCTGCTGGGCCTGGCCGACAGCGACATCGTCGTCAACGTACAGGGCGATGAGCCACTGATCGAGCCGGCGTTGATCGATGCCTGCGCGTCGCTGCTTGCGCAACGTGCCGACTGCGTGATGAGCACCGCCGCGCATCGCATCGATGACCGCGACGAGTTCGTCAACCCGAACGTGGTGAAGGTGGTCTGCGATCAGGCCGGGCGGGCGCTGTATTTCTCGCGCGCGACGATCCCGTGGTGGCGCGACGGTTACGCGGCCGGCATCGCCGAGCTCGCTGCCCCCGCTCCGTTGCGCCACGTCGGGCTGTACGCCTATCGGGCCGGCTTCCTGCGGCGCTTTCCGACACTGAGCGCGAGCCCGCTCGAAGCGACCGAGTCGCTCGAGCAGCTGCGCGTGCTGTGGCATGGCGAGCGCATCGCCGTGCATGTCAGCGACACCCGCCCCGGGCCGGGCGTCGACACCCCCGAAGACTTGGATCGCGTGCGCGCCTTGCTCGCCTGAGCCTGTCGAAGGCCCCCGATCATCCTGAGCCTGTCGAAGGACGTGAGCACCGCCTGCCGCGTCAGTTTCGCGCAGGGGCCTGCATGCTATTCTGGGAAAAAGCGCGTCGCGCCGCACGGCAGCGTCGCTGCACAGACACCAAGCACCGAGGACCACCGATGAGATTGATTCTGTTGGGCGCACCGGGCGCCGGCAAGGGCACGCAGGCCGCGTTCATTTGCAAGAAGTACGGCATTCCGCAGATCTCCACCGGCGACATGCTGCGCGCGGCGGTGAAGGCCGGAACACCCCTGGGCGTCGCGGCGAAGAGGGTCATGGACGCCGGCAGCCTGGTCAGCGACGACATCATCATCGGCCTGGTGAAGGAACGCATCGCCCAGCCCGACTGCGTCAACGGCTTCCTGTTCGACGGCTTCCCGCGCACCATCCCGCAAGCCGATGCGATGAAGGCCGCCGGCGTGAGGCTCGACTACGTGCTCGAGATCGACGTGCCCGATGAAGCCATCATCGAGCGCATGAGCGGTCGTCGCGCCCATGTGGCCTCGGGCCGCACCTACCACATCAAGTTCAACCCGCCCAAGGTGGCCGGCCGCGACGACGTGACCGGCGAAGAGCTCGTTCAGCGCGAAGACGACAAGGAAGAAACCGTTCGCAAGCGCCTGCAGGTCTACCAGGCCCAGACCCGGCCGCTGGTGGCCTATTACTCGGACTGGGCGGCCACCGGCGACCCGAGCGCGCCGAAGTACCGCAAGATCATCGGCACCGGCAACGTCGACGAGATCACCGCGCGGGCGCTCGACGCGCTGAGCTGAGGCCGCTGACACATCCGCCGAGCCGCTCGCAGAGCGGCATTTTTCTGGGCGACAATTGACGTATACGTAAATCCACGCCTTTCCCTTCACTCTCTCGGAGCATTCACATGGACATCGCAGGCAAGGTATTCATCGTCACCGGCGGGGCCTCGGGCCTCGGCGAAGGCACGGCGCGCATGCTGGTCGCCAACGGCGCCTCGGTCGTCATCGCCGACCTGCAGGCCGACAAGGGCGAAGCCCTGGCCCGCGAACTCGGCAAGGCCGCGTTCGTGAAGTGCGACGTCAGCCAGGAGGCCGATGGCCAGGCCGCGGTCGCCAAGGCCACCGCGATGGGCAAGCTGATGGGCCTGGTGAACTGCGCCGGCATCGCGCCCGCGGTGAAGACCGTCGGCAAGGACGGCGCCCATCCGCTCGCGCTGTTCGCCAAGGTCGTCAGCGTCAACCTGATCGGCAGCTTCAACATGATCCGCCTCGCTGCCGAGGCGATGGCAAAGAACGAACCCGAGTCCACCGGCGAGCGCGGCGTGCTGATCTCCACCGCCAGCGTCGCGGCCTACGACGGCCAGATCGGCCAGGCGGCGTACTCGGCGTCCAAGGGCGGCGTCGTCGGCATGACCTTGCCGATCGCACGCGACCTCGCGCGCAACGGCATCCGCAACATGACCATCGCTCCCGGGATCTTCGGCACGCCGATGCTGTTTGCGATGCCCAAGGAAGTGCAGGACGCGCTCGCCGCTGGCGTGCCCTTCCCCAGCCGGCTCGGTACGCCTGCCGACTACGCGAAGCTGGTGCACCAGATCATCACCAACGACATGCTCAACGGCGAAGTGATCCGCCTCGACGGGGCGATCCGGCTGGCACCGAAGTAAGAGGCGGCGCAGAGCCGCGCCCCGCTCATGCCTTGCGGCGCGCGAACAAG
>DASXQQ010000018.1:0-20440 GCA_036507085.1 Piscinibacter sp.
GGGCTCAGGATCGCGTACAGCGCCATGTCGCAGAGTTGCCCGTGTGCGTCGCGCTCATGGCGGCGCAACAGGCCTTCGCGCTGCATGCCCAGGGTTTCGGCGAAATGCAACGCACGCGTGTTGCGCGCGTCGCTCATCACCTCGATCCGCTCGAAGCCGAGGCGGAAGCACAACTCGATCACCGCAAGCGCGGCCTCGCGCATCAGTCCGCGACCAGCGCGGCGCACGTCACCGACGTAGCCGATTTCGCCGCGAGAAGCCTCGAAGTCGATCGTGTGCACGTCGATGCGGCCGACCCAGCCGCCGTCCGCGATCTCGAAGGCATGGAAGACCAGGTCCTCGCCGGCGGCGACGCTGCGTGCATCGTCTTCGCAGAATCGCCGCGCCCAGTCGACGTCGCGCGGGCGCAGGCCCCACGAGACGTAGATCAAGCCCGGCATCGAGGCGACAACGCCATCGGCGAAGGCTGCGGCGTGGTCGGGCCGTGGCGTTTCGAGCAGCACCCGGTGGGTGCGCAGGGAGTTCGGCGCGGTCTTCAGATCCATGCGGCTCATGGTCGCTCATCGTGCGGCGCGCGAGTCGGTGGCGTCAACGGCGGGTCTTCAACGCCTTGAGCCAGCGCTGCGCCAACGCCGCCGGTGCCACCGCGTGCTCGGCATCGGCGACGATCGCGAGGCTGCACTCCCGTTCGTCGAGCGGCTCGGCGACCTCGCGCAAGCGCTCGAGCACCGCCGCGTCCGCCTCCGACGCGTCGCCGCCGCTCGCCTGCCGCTGGGCGAGCTGCTTGCGCAGCAGCGGCAGCGCAGCCCGGCAGTCGAGGATGCTGAACGGCACGCCGAGCGAGTCGGCCAGCGCCTCGAACTGCACGCGCTCCGAGCGGCGCAGGAACGCCGCATCGACGACGACCGGCCAGCCCGCGCCGAGCGCGACACGCGCGACCTCGTGAAGTCGCGCGTAGGTGCGCGCGGTGGTCGCGCTGTCGTAGATGCCGGCAGGCACGCGGTCGCGCGAGGACTGCAGCGCCTCGAGCCCGAACAGCCGCTTGCGCTCGACGTCGGAGCGCACGCGGATCGCACCGGCCGCCTCGATCACGCCTTGCGACACGAAGCTCTTGCCGGAACCCGGCAGGCCGTGCGTGATCGCCAGCCGCGCATCGGCGCTGCACGCGACGGCCGCTGCGAGGGCCAGGTAGTCGGCCGCGCCGCAGCGTGCCGCCGAATGCACGCCCTGCCCCTCGCCGATCGTCGCCACCTGGGCGCGCACCAGCGCGCGACCGGCCAGGTAGAAGCGCAGCGCGGGCAGCCCGTCGTAGTCGCCGCTCGCCTCCAGGTAGGCGTTGAGGAAGCGGAATGCCAGCGCGCGCTGGCCATGCGCCAGCAGATCCATCGCCAGGAAGGCGATGTCGTTGAGCACGTCGATCCAGCGCAACTCGTCGTCGAACTCGATGCCGTCGAAGGCGGTGGCCTCGTCACCGAGCTGAAGCACGTTGGCCAGGTGCAGGTCGCCGTGGCCCTCGCGCACCCGGCCGCCGCGCCGACGTGCCTCCCACAGCGGCGCGAGCGCGGCGAGTTGGCCGACGAGCCAGGCGCGCAGTTCGGGCCAGGCGCGCAGTTCGGGCCAGGCGCCGGCTGCGCCCGGCGCGGCGGCCCGGGCATGCCAGGCGTCGATCCCGTCGAGGAGGCGGCGTGTGGTCCGCTCGTTGGCCGCGGCCGATCCGAAGCCGCTGCCGGGCGGCGCCGTCGCCGCATCGCGGTGAAAGTCGGCCAGACGTTGCGCCATCGCGTCAATGTGGCGCGGCGCCAGGATCCCGGCGGCCAGCATTTCGCTCCACAGCGCGCCGTCGGGAAAGCGGCGCATGCGCACCGCGACGTCGATCGCGCGGCCGGCGCCGCCGAACACCGGGCCCGCGGCGCTGTCGCACACGTCCACCACGTCGAGATACAGCGATGGCGCGAGCCGCCGGTTCAGGCGCAGCTCCTCCTCGCAGTAGCGGCGGCGCGCGGCCAGCGTCGTGAAGTCGAGAAAGGGCAGCCGCAGCGGCTTCTTCAGCTTGTAGGCCAGCGTCTGGGCGAGCAACACCCAGGAGATGTGGGTTTCGATCTGCCGCACCGGGCGGCCCTCGCGCACTTCGAGCGACGCACGCAGGGCCGCCACGCGCGCACGCGCCGCGGCCAGCGGATCGTCATCGGGTGACATGCCGGTCATGGTGATCAGGGCACGCGACGATGCACTTGATGGACCTCAATGAAGGCAACAATGCCATGTCACGGACATCGGAGCGAACCATGACCTACCGCAGCCTTCTCGTCTACCTCGACCACGACCCGCTGTGCACCACGCGCACCGAGGTCGCGATGCGCCTTGCCCAGGTCCTCGATTGCCACCTGGTCGGCGTCGCCCCCACCGGCCTGATCGACCTGCCGGCAACGGCCGAAGTGGCCGCGCCGCTCGCCGACTTTGCCGCGCTCGCGTGGGACGTGCTGCGCAGCCAGGCCGAGCAGGCCACCGACCGCTTCCGCGACAAGTGCCGCGCGGCGGGCGTCAAGTCCTTCGAGACGGTCGTCGACGAAGCCGACAAGGCGCCGTCGCTGGTGCGTCACGCGCATTGCAGCGACCTCACCGTGCTCACCCAGGCCGACCCGTCGGCCCCCGGCTACCGCGTGGCGCAGGAGCTCGTCGAGCAGGTCGTGCTCCACAGCGCACGACCGACGCTGATCCTTCCTTACGCGGGCCGCATCGACAGCGTCGGAACCAACGTCATGGTCGCGTGGGACGACAGCCGCGAAGCCGCGCGTGCGCTGTCGGACGCACTGCCGCTGCTTCGACTCGCGCAGCGCGTGCAGGTCATCAGCTGGAACGAAGCCGGCGGCGGCGACGACAAGACGCTGCGCCCGCGCCTCGATGCCCTGCACCAGTGGCTGATGTGGCAAGGCGTCCCGGCCGACGTGCGCGTCGAGACGACCGATATCAGCATCGCCGACGCGATGCTCTCGCGCGCGGCCGACCTGAGCGCCGATCTGATCGTGATGGGCGCCTACGGCCACGCCCGCTGGGCCGAACGGGTGCTGGGCGGCGCCACGCGCGGCCAGCTGGCGTCGATGACGGTGCCGGTGCTAATGTCGCACTGAGCCTGTCGAAGTGCCCGAGCATCCTGAGCTTGTCGAAGGGACTGAGCGCAAACCCGACCGCCTGCGCGGCCGGGGGCAAAGCTGATACGCTTGCGCAGGCCGGCATTGGGGCCGGCGCCGGTCGTGTTCAGCCCGCTGCCTCGAGTGAACTCAGCCCTTCACATTGCCATCCTCGACGACGAAGTCGACATCACCCAGCTGCTGGCCAACTACCTGCAGAGCCACGGCTATCGAGTCACGCAACTGCACAACGGCGCTTCGCTGATGGAGCTGATGCCTGTCGACCCCCCGGCCCTGGTGCTGCTGGACCTGGGCCTGCCCGGCGAAGACGGTTTCTCCATCGCGCGCCAGCTGCGCGAACACTGGCGCTGCGGCCTCGTCATCGTGACCGGCCGCGGCGATTCGGTGGACAAGGTCGTGGGCCTGGAAGTCGGCGCCGACGACTACGTAACCAAGCCGTTCGACCTGCGCGAGCTGCTGGCGCGCATCAAGGCCGTGCTTCGACGGATGGCCCCGAGCGAGCCCGCCCTCAACGCCACCGCCCCGCCGCGCAGCAAGCTTCGCTTCGCCGGCTGGGAGCTCGACACCGCCGCGCGCCGCCTCACCGGCGCGCAGGGGCAGGACGTGGCGCTGACCACCGGCGAGTTCGACCTCCTGTGCGCGTTCGCCCAGCACCCGGGCCGCGTGCTGTCGCGCGACTTCCTGCTCGAGCACACGCGTGGCCGCGAAGCCGCGCCCTTCGATCGCACGATCGACGTCCAGGTGGGCCGGCTGCGCAAGAAGCTCGAAGCCGACGCGGAGGACCCGCAGATCATCAAATCGGTGCGCGGCGCCGGCTACATCCTGGTGCCGTCGGTGACGGCGGGCTGAGATGTTGACCCCCACGTCGCTTCGCTCCTGCCCCCCGAGGGGGCGCTCAGCCGCCTTGAGGCGGCTCGGCGGCGGGCTGAGCCGATGAGCCTGCCTTCGGGAATCACCGAGCAGTCGGTGTTCCGTTCGCTCTTCCTCGCCTATCCCGACTCGCTGCTGCTCGTGGACCAGGCCGGCGCCATCGTGCTGGCCAATCCGACGGCGGCGAGCATGCTCGGCTACACAGTGGACGAACTGACGGGCCTGAACGTCGACGCCCTGGTGCCCGACGCCATCCGCTCGCGCCATGCGTCTTTCCGCGAGGCCTACAGCCGCGCGCCGCGATCGCGGCCGATGGGCACACAGATGGAACTCGTGGCCAGGCGCAAGGACGGCAGCGAGGTGATGGTCGAGATCGCCCTCAGCCCGCTGCAAGACCACGGGCTGCCTTTGGTCGTGGCCGCGATCCGCGACATCGGCGCCTATCCGCGCGTGAAGCAGGCGCTGCAGCGCGCGCGCTACAGCGAGCACCTCGCCCAGATCGGCCGCCTCGCGGTCGACGCGCGCGACCCGCAGGTGCTGCTCGAGCATGTGCCGGCGATCGCCGCCGAGGCCTTGCAGGTCGAGGTCGCGATGGTGCTGCTGCTCGAACGCGACCGGCTGGCGTTCCGCGTGGCGAGCGGCGTTGGCATGGTGCCCGGCGAGGAGCTCGGCGCACGCCTGCCCAACCGACCCGACAGCCCGCCCGGGTTCGTGCTCTCGCAGGCCGGGCCGGTCATCGTGGCGGACTACCGCAGCGAGCGGCGTTTCGTGGTGCCGCAGGCTTATCTCGACGCCGGCCTGACCAGCGCGCTCGCGGTGCCGCTGTCGGACCGCGGCCGCCCGATCGGCGCCCTCACGGTGCGCTCGCGCCGTGCGCAGCGCTTCGGCGACGACGAAGTGCGCTTCCTGGAGTCGCTGGCCAACCTGCTGGCGACCAGCCTGCAGCGCGCGCAGTCGGAAGAGGCCCTCAACCATGCGCAGCGCCTCGAAAGCGTCGGCCAGTTGACCGGCGGCATCGCCCACGACTTCAACAACCTGCTGACGGTCATCCAGGGCAACCTGCAGGTGCTCGAGGAACTGCCGGCACTCGCCCAGGACGCCTATGGCCAGCAACTGGTCGGCGCCGCGGCGCGGGCAACCAAGCGCGGCGCCGAACTCACCGGCAAGCTGCTCGCCTTCTCGCGCCGGCAGGTGCTGCAGCCGGCCCCGGTGGACGTGAGCGCCTTGCTGAACTCGCTGTCCGGCATGCTGCGTCGCACGCTCGACCAGCGCATCCAGATCGAGGTCGAGGCGCCGCCCGACTGCCCACCGGTGCTGGCCGACCCGGGCCAGCTCGAATCGGCGCTGCTCAACATCGCCATCAACGCACGCGACGCGATGCCCGAGGGCGGCACGCTGCGCTTTCGGGGCGTTGCCGGCAGCCCGTTGCCGGCCGAGGTGCGCCGCGAGCTCGCCGACCCGAGCGCCCCCGACGAGCGCTTCGTCGCGATCGCGATCAGCGACACCGGTTCCGGCATGCCCGAAGAGGTGAAGGAGCGCGCCTTCGAGCCCTTCTTCACCACCAAGGAGGCGGGCCGCGGTACCGGCCTCGGCCTGAGCACGGTGTACGGCTTCGTCAAGCAGTCCAAAGGGGCGGTCGCGATCGACAGCTCGCCCGGTGCCGGCACCACGGTCACGCTGTACATCCCGCAGCCGTGGGATGCCGACGTGCCAGCCGAAGACGAGCCGGCTGCCGGCGAGGCCGTGCCCGCGGGCCTGAAGGTGTTGATGGTGGAAGACGATGCCGAGGTGCGCAACGTCGTGCGCACCTTCCTCGACATGCTGGGCTGCGAGGTCACCACCGTGGCGAGCGGCGAGCAGGCGCTGCTGGCGCTGGCGCCGAACGCGGACTTCGATCTGCTGCTCACCGACATCGCGCTCGGCCCCGGCCTGCGCGGCACGCAGCTCGCAGCGGAGGCGCAGCGCCGCTTCCCCAAACTCGCGATCCTGTTGATGTCGGGCTTTTCCGCCGAGCTGCTCGACGCCGACCGCGATTCGCCGCCGAGTTGGGAACTGCTGCGCAAGCCCTACACCCGCGCGGAGCTGGCGCGGGCGATCGCGAAGGTCGTCTCGGGTCGCGGCGCGGCAGGGTCGTAGGGTGGGCTTCAGCCCACGGGATTTGTTCTGCTACGCGCGGGACGCGTGGGCTGAAGCCCACCCTACGCCCACCCTACGACCCCTGCGATTGATCGTACGAATTCGTCACTGAAGCACCGCAGGCGCCGGTGCGAGACTGCGTTGCACGAAATCGGCCAGGGCGTCGACCTCCGGAATGTGGATGTCGCGGCGCCCCTTCTCGGCGAAATGGATCAGCCGGCAGCGCGCCAGACGCGACAGCGCGCGGCTCACCGTTTCCAGCGTCATGCCCAGGTAGTTGCCGATCTCGGCGCGCGTCATGCGCAGCGTGATCTGGTCGGTGCGCATGCCGCGATTGGCGAGCGACTCGGCCCAGTAGCGCAGGAAGTCGGCCACGCGTGCATCGGCCGGCAGCGTGCACACCGACATCAGCGAGTCGCGGTCGCGGGCGATCTCGCGGCTCATCGCTTCGTGCAGCACCGTCAGCAGCGCGGGATGCTGGGCGCACGCCGAGAGCATCGCGTCGTAGCGAAGCACCCAGACCTCGCCGGTGTCCATCGCGATCGCGTCGCAGGCATAGCAGCCGTTGGCGATGCCATCGAAGCCCAGCCAGTCGCCGCGGAACTTGAGTCCAACCACCTGCTCGCGCCCGTCGGGCGACAGGTTGACGATCTTGAAGAAGCCGGAATTCAGGATGTACAGGTTGCTGAAGCGCTCGCCCGCCTGGTAGATGCTCTCGCCGGCGCGCACCACCCGGCGCTGCGGCGCGAGCCGGTCTTGCACCAGCTTGAGCGTGTCGGCGATGCGCTGGCTGGCGCGCTGGTTGTCGTCTGCCGCGGCGAGGGCCCTGGCGGTGACGGCGAAGGGTTGGGCTGCGGTCGGGGTGGCGGTGCTCAGCATGGAAGGCTCCTGGAAGGGTCGCGGCGTGTCGATGAGGGCACTCTAGGAAGGCCGCGCAAACGCCATGACAACGCCGCGCGTCGCTGCGTAACGCTCGGTGAATGCTGTGTGTCCGCTGCGTATCAGCACGGGCGGGTGGGGCTGTCATTGACGCCTGTCAAGGCATCCGCACATCGCGCCGCTAGGCTTCCATCACGGTGCGGGGCTTGCTGTTGCGCCCCTGCCGCCCCTCGATGAATCCGAGCTTGAGCCACCCACCCGTCACCCCCTTCGCCCCGATGTCGCCGAGCGACCGCAACGCCCTGGTCGCCAGTGCTCGGGCACTGAAGCGAGCGGCGCTCGCCGGCAGCACGCGGCCCTTGCTGCGCGGCAAGAACATCGGCCTGCTGTGCGAGGCGCAGGACAGCGACGATGCGGACCTGTTCCGGCGTGCCGCCACCGAGTTGGGCGCCCGTGTGGCGCGCATCCGCCCCAGCGCGTCGGGCCTGCTGAACGCCACGGAGGTGCAACACACCGCCCGTATGCTGGGTCGCCTCTACGACGCGATCGAGTGCCAGGGCCTGCCCGAGGAGTTGGTGCAGCAAGTCCGCGACGACGCCGGCGTGCCGGTGTACGACGCCATCGCCGGCGCGGGCCACCCGAGTGCTGCGCTGGCCGCGATGGTCGACGACGAGGGCGACAACCGCCGCTACGTGGTGCAGGCGCTGCTGATCAGCACGATCAGCCAGGCATGAGCACATGAGCATTCGCCACCTCGACAGGCTGCTCGAGCCGCGATCGGTCGCGGTCGTCGGCGCGTCGGAGCGTGTCGGCAGCGTCGGCGCGACGGTGTGGCGCAACCTGCGTGCGGGGCAGTTCGCCGGACGCGTCTACGCGGTCAACCCCAAGCACGACACTGTCGGCGGCGAACCCGCGTTCGCCCGCCCCGCCGACCTGCCGGAAGCCCCCGATCTGGCGCTGCTGTGCACGCCGCCCGCCACGGTGCCGGGCCTCGTTGCCGAACTCGCCGCCCGGGGCACGCGCGCCGCCGTCGTGATGACCGCGGGCCTGAGCGCCGCGCAGAAGCAGGCCGCGCTCGACGCCGCACGGCCGAACCTGCTGCGCCTGCTGGGCCCCAACTGCATCGGCGTGCTGACGCCGCACCTCGGGCTCAACGCCAGCTTTGCGCACACCGACGCGCTGGCGGGCGACGTGGCCTTCGTCTCGCAGTCGGGCGCGCTGGTCACGGCGGTGCTGGACTGGGCGAAGTCGCGGCGCATCGGCTTCTCGCACATGGTCTCGCTCGGCGAGCGCGCCGACGTCGACTTCGGCGACCTGCTCGACCACCTGGCGAGCGACGCGCGCACGCGCTCGATCCTGCTCTACATCGAGTCGATCGAGGCGCCGCGCAAGTTCATGTCGGCCGCGCGCGCCGCGGCGCGCAACAAGCCGGTCATCGTCGTCAAGGCCGGCCGTGCCGGCAACGGCGTGAAGGCCGCCGCCTCGCACACCGGCGCGCTCGCGGGCTCGGACGCGGTGATCGACGCCGCGATCCGCCGCGCTGGCATGCTGCGCGTCGACACGCTGCAGGACCTGTTCATGGCCGCCGAGACGCTGGCGCGCTTTCGCGGCGGCTCCGACGGCGGATTGACGCTGATGACCAACGGCGGCGGCGCCGGGGTGATGGCCGCCGATGCCGCGGCGCTGGCCGGCATCCCGCTGCGCGAACTGAGCGACAGCCTGCGCGCCAGGCTCGACGCGGTGCTGCCCCCGACCTGGTCGCACGCCAACCCGATCGACATCATCGGCGACGCACCGGTGACGCGCTACACCGAGACGCTGCGCGCGCTGCTCGGCGACCGCGACACCGGCGCGGTGCTGTTCCTGCATGCGCCGACCGCCATCGTGCGCAGCGACGACATCGCCCGGGCCTGTGCGCCGCTCGCGCGCCAGGCGGCCGGCCGCGTGATGGCCTGCTGGCTCGGCGACGCCGCGGTGGCCGAGGCGCGACGCATCTTCGATGACGCCGGCGTCGCTGACTACGCCACCCCCGAAGAGGCGGTGCGCGCCTTCGCGATGCTCGAGACCTACCGTCGCAACCAGGTGCTGCTGCTGGAAGCGCCGACGGCGAGCGAGAACGGCCCGCCTGACATCGCCGCGGCCCGCGTCCCGATCGAGGCGGCGCTCGCCGAAGGCCGCGACATGCTCGACGAGCTCGAGGCCAAGACGGTGCTGAAGGCCTACGGCATCCCGACCGTGCCCACGCTGGCCAGCGGCCCCACAGCCGCTGCGGCGGCCGGCGCAGCGCAGGCGCTGGGCTACCCGGTGGCGCTGAAGATCCGCTCGCCCGACATCACGCACAAGTCCGATGTGGGCGGCGTGCGCCTGAACCTGCGTGACGAGCACGAGCTGCGCCAGGCGGCCGACCAGATGCTCGCCCGCGTGCACGAGTTGCAACCGGGCGCGCGCATCGCCGGCTTCACCGTGCAAGCGATGGCGACGCGCCCGCTGGCGCAGGAGCTGATCGTCGGTGCGAGCGTCGACCCGGTGTTCGGACCGGTGCTGCTGTTCGGCCAGGGCGGCACCGCCGTCGAAGTGCTGGCCGATCGCGCGATCGCGCTGCCGCCGCTGAACCGGGTGCTGGCGCGCGAGCTCGTGTCGCGCACCCGCGTCGCCAGGCTGCTGGCCGGCTACCGCGATCATCCGCCGGCCCGGCTCGACTCGATCTGCGACACGCTGGTCGCGCTGTCGCAGATGCTGGCCGACCTGCCCGAACTGGCCGAACTCGACATCAATCCGCTGTGGGCGGACCACGACGGCGTGATCGCACTCGACGCCCGGCTGCGCGTGAGCCGAGACAGGCGCGCCGGTGCGGCGAACTTCGCGATCACCCCCTACCCGGTGGAGCTGGCGCAGACCGTCGCCTGGCAGGGCGGGACGATCCTGATGCGGCCGATCCGCCCGGAGGACGAGCCGCAGCATCGGGCCTTCATCGAGCAGCTGCAGCCGCAGGACCTGCGGCTGCGCTTCTTCAGCTCACGCCGCGAACTGCCGCGCAGCGAGCTCGCTCGACTGACGCAGATCGACTACGCGCGCGAGATGGCGTTCATCGCCGTGCAGACCCTGCCCGACGGCACCGCGCAGACGCTGGGCGTCGTGCGCGCGGTGATCGACCCCGACAACGTCGACGCGGAGTTCGCGATCGTCGTCCGCTCGGACTTGAAGGGCCGCGGGCTCGGGCACTTGCTGATGCGCAAGATGATCGACTTCCTCACGCGCCGCGGAACGCAGCGAATGGTCGGCTACGTGTTGCGGGAGAACGAGGCGATGCGCGAGCTGGCGCGCTCGCAGGGCTTTGCCGTCGACGCGAGCGGCTCGGACTCGGACGCCTTGCGATTCGTGCGGGCGTTGCCGGGCCCGGCATGAAGCGCTGGACGACGCGACGCACCGGCGCCGTGCTCGCCATGGCGCTGGTGCTGCTTCGTGATGCCGATGCTATGAGCAAGACCGTTGAGGTCGATCAAGCTGCCCGCCCGGGCGCAGCGGAACAATGACCTGACACCCGGCTCCTGGAGGCCCCATCATGCAACTGCGCTTTCTCGGCGGCACCGGCACCGTGACCGGATCGAAGGTCCTCGTCGAACACGAAGGACAGCGGCTGCTGGTCGACTGCGGACTGTTCCAGGGTTTGAAGCAGCTGCGCTTGCGCAACTGGTCGTCGCTGCCGGTGCCGGCGAGCTCGATCGACGCGGTGGTGCTCACGCATGCGCACATCGACCACAGCGGCTTCCTGCCGCGGCTCGTCGACCTCGGTTTCCGCGGCAAGGTGTTCGCCACGCCCGCGACCGTCGAGCTGTGCCAGCTGCTGTTGCCCGACGCCGGCCACCTGCAGGAAGAGGAAGCGCGCTACGCGAACCGCCACGGCTTTTCCAAGCATGCGCCGGCGCTGCCGCTGTACACGCGAGACAGTGCGCTGCGCGCGCTGGAGCGCCTCCAGGTTCGCAACTTCGACGAACGCTTCGCGCCGCTGGCCGGATTCGAGGTGTGCTTTCACCATGCCGGCCACATCCTCGGCGCCGCCAACGTGCACCTGCAGTGCGGCGCGCGCTCGGTGCTGTTCTCCGGCGACCTGGGTCGCAGCGACGACCTCGTGATGCTGCCGCCCTCGCCGCCCGAGGGCGCCGACTGCGTGCTCGTCGAATCGACCTATGGCAACCGCTCGCACAGCCGCGAAGACCCGCTCGCCAAGCTCGCCGACGTGGTGTGCCGCACGGCGTCGCGCGGCGGCGTGATCGTCGTGCCGGCCTTCGCGGTGGGGCGAGCCCAAACGCTGCTGCACGCGATCCAGCAATTGAAGGCGGTGCACCGCATCCCCGACCTGCCCGTCTACCTGAACAGCCCGATGGCGGCCGACGTGACCGCGATCTTCCGCCGCCATGCGGACGAGCACCGCCTGTCGCCCGATGAGTGCCGTGCGATGTGTGCCGGCATGAAGATCGTCAACACGGAAGACGAGTCGCGCGCGCTGAACCGCCTGCACTACCCGAGCATCATCGTCTCGGCCAGCGGCATGGCCACCGGCGGGCGCGTGGTGCATCACCTCAAGGCGTTCGCGCCGGATGCGCGCAACGCGATCGTCTTCGCCGGCTTCCAGGCCGCCGGCACGCGCGGCGCCGCGATGGTGGGCGGCGCGACCCAGGTCAAGATCCACGGCGAGTGGATCGCGGTGCGCGCCGAGGTGTCGAGCCTGGACGGCCTGTCGGCCCACGCCGACCGCGAAGGCCTGCTGGCCTGGATCGCCGCCCTGCCCCGTCCGCCGCGCCACATCTACGTGACGCACGGCGAACCCGAAGCGGCCGATGCGCTGCGCCAGGCGATCGAGGAGCGGCATCGCTGGCCATGCTCGGTGCCGGAGTATCTGGAGATCGCGAACTTCTGAGCGCCCCCAAACCTGCCGCTTCGCGTCAGGCCCCCCAAGGGGGTCAAGGAAACTTGGGAGCGGCCCGGCGTTTCCTTGAGAGCGCCCCCAAACCTGCCGCTTCGCGTCAGGCCCCCCAAGGGGGTCAAGGAAACTTGGGAGCGGCCCGGCGTTTCCTTGAGAGCGATGACCATTCCCGCTGTGGTGGTGAACCCTACGCTCCAATAATCGCTAGAATGATTGCATGAATCCGACAAAGAGCTATCTGTACGAGCAGGTTGCGCGCATCGGCAAGGCCGTCGCCAGCCCGAAGCGGCTGGAACTCATCGAGTTGCTGTGCCAGGGCGAGAAGACCGTCGAGGTGCTGGCTGCGCAGGCGGAAATCAGCGTCAAGCTCGCCAGTGCCCATCTGAAGGAGCTGCGCCTCGCACGGCTCGCCGAGACCCGCAAGGAAGGCAAGTACGTCCTGTACCGCCTGGCCGGCAACAGTGTGGCCGACCTGTGGGTGACGCTGCGGGCACAAGCCGAGGAGCGACTCGTTGAACTGCAGGTGGCGTTGGCGTCCCTCGTCGAGCATCGCGACGACCTCGAAGGGCTCGACCGGAAGGCCATCCTGAAGCGGGCGAAGGCGGGCGAGGTGCTGGTGCTGGACGTGCGGCCGGCCGATGAATTCGCCACCGCCCACCTCCCGCACGCGCGCTCGCTGCCGGTGGACGAACTCAAGAAGCGGCTCGCCGAGCTGTCGAAGGAAACACCGGTCGTGGCGTACTGCCGTGGCCCGTTCTGCCTGATGGCCAAGGACGCGGTGGAGCTGCTGCGCAGACGAGGCTACCGCGCCTTCCACCTCACCGACGGCGTGGCCGAATGGCGCGCCCGTGGGCTGCCCGTCGAGTTCAGCTGATCCGCACAGGAGACGAACATGTTTTTCCGACAACGCGCTGCCGAGAACGCCACGCTGTCCTACTTCTTCGGCTGTGCCGGCATCGGCAAGGCCGTGGCCGTCGATGTCGTGGCCGGCGACGAGGACTGGTTCGTCGCCGAGGCCGAGAAAGCCGGCGTGACGATCGCCCACGTCATCGACACCCACGTGCATGCCGACCACTACTCCGGCGGCGCCGAGTTGGCCCGGCGGGTCGGAGCGCCGTACTGCCTGCACGAGAGCAACCGGGGCCGGGTTTCGTTCGACTTCACCCCGTTGCTCGACGGCCAGCGGCTCGAGGCAGGCAACGTTCTCGTCGACGTGCTGCACACCCCCGGCCACACCCCGGACAGTGTCTGCCTGCTGGTGCGCGACCTGCGCCGGGGCGACGAGCCCTGGTTCGTGATCACCGGCGACACCCTGTTCGTCGGGGCCGTCGGGCGACCGGACCTGGCCGGGCGGGAGCGCGAGATGGCGGCCCAGTTGCACGACAGCCTGCACCGCAAGCTTCTGACACTGCCGGCCGATCTCGAGATCTACCCGGGCCACCAGGCAGGGAGCGCCTGCGGGGCCGGCTTGTCGGGCAAGCCGGCGTCGACCATCGGCTTCGAGAAGCGCTTCAACCCGATGCTGGCGCTGTCGCGCGAGGCCTTCATCGAGGCGCTCATCGCCGGCATCCCGCCGCAACCGCAGGACATGGCCGGCATCGTCGAGGCCAATCTTCGCGGCGTTGCACCCGAGCTCGCGCACGCCTGACCTGCCTTCCATGGAATTCGGCATCCGCGCCAACCTCGGCCAAGTCCTGCATCAGCTGCTGCAGGTGCTGCTGGTGGGCATGACCATCGGCATGATGCGCAACGTGGTCCCCGCGCTGGCCGAAACCGAGTTCGGCGTCCCGCGCGGCTCGTTCATGCTGCTGGTGGCCTTCGTCGTCGCCTTCGGCTTCGTCAAGGGCGCGATGAACTTCATCGCCGGCCGTCTGGCCGAGCGCATCGGTCGCCGCCGGGTGTTGCTCATCGGCTGGCTGGTGGCGCTGCCGATTCCGCTGCTGGTCTACTTCGCCGCCTCATGGAGCTGGATCGTTCTGGCGACCGTGCTGCTCGGTGTGAACCAGGGGCTGACCTGGTCGATGACCCAGACCGCCAAGCTCGACCTCACGCGCGCCGACCAGCGGGGCCTGGTCATCGGGCTGAACGAGTTCTCCGGCTACGTTGGCGTCGCGGCCGCGGGTGTGGTCACCGGTTATGCCGCATCGCTGCTCGGCCCCCGTGAGGGCTTGCTGTGGTTCGGCGCGGCGGTGATCGGGCTGGCGACGCTGCTGGCCTGGCTGGCCGTCGCCGAGACGCTGCCCTGGGCTCAGGCCGAGATCAAGAGGCATGCGGCGGCGGCAACGACAGCGCTGCGCCCACGCTGCCCCGAGTGCCCAACGACTGGCGAGGTCTTTGCGCTGATGAGCTGGCGAGACCGGCGCCTGGCTGCGCTGTGTCAGGCCGGCTTGGTCGAGAAGTTCGTCGACGCGCTGGTCTGGGCCTTCTGGCCGGTCTACCTGCACCAGCAGGGTGTCAGCCTGCCGGGCATCGGCTGGATCGTCGGTGTCTACGGCTTCACCTGGGGCGGCGCGCAGTTCTTCACCGGCAAGCTCTCGGACAAGGTGGGCCGCCACCTGCTGAATGCCTGGGGCATGTGGGTGTGCGGCGCTGGCGTGGCCTTGCTGCCGCTGGGCAGCGGCCCGGCCTGGTGGAGCGCCTCAGCCGCCGTGGCGGGGCTTGGCATGGCGATGCTCTACCCGAACCTGAGCGCGGCAGTCGCCGACATCGCGCATCCGGGCTGGCGGGCTTCGGCGATCGGCATCTACCGCTTCTGGCGCGACCTGGGTTACGGCATCGGCGCGCTCGGGCTCGGTGCGGCGGCGGCGCTCGGTGGTCGCATCGAGAGCGCCTTCTGGTTCGTGGCCATCGCGATGGGTCTGTCCGGGCTTGTGCTCTACCGCTGGGGTGACGAGACGCACCCGCGCCTAAAGCCGGCCCATTGATGCGCACATGAAGTTGAACTGAACGCCAGCTCAACGCTTGATGCCCATCAAGAACGAGCCTGTGCACGCGAGTACGCTGAAACCAGCTCATCGGTGAGCACTTTGGAGGTCGTATGCATGACCATTTCATTGCGCTTCGCCTCGGTCGGCGGTTCGTCCACCTGTTGATCGCCAGCGCGCTTGTGCTGGCCATGCTGGCGACATGGGCCCTGTCCGCCCTTGCCGCATCCGACAGCGCGCTGTCGCGCACCGTCGACGGCATGACCGTTTACCTCGGCGTGACGCCCAGCGCGGTGGCCTTCGAGCGCGCGGGTTCTCGTCCCGAGTCGCTGGCCCACGGCACCAAGCGGCCCGGCAAGGCCTCGCAGCACCTGATGGTGGCGCTGGTCGACGCCAAGAGCGGCAGCCGCATCGCCGATGCGAAGGTCACGGCCAACGTCACCGAGCTGGGCCTCGGCAACGAGGAGAAGAGACTCGAGCTGATGACCGTCGGCGGCACGCCAAGCTACGGCAATCACTTCACGCTCAAGCCGGGCAACCGCTACACGATCACGGTGAAGGTGTGGCGGGCGGGCGCGCGTACGCCGACCGAAGCGAGTTTCGACTACTCCCGTCCCTGAGTTCCGGTGGCGGGGCCGGTACGGGCCAGCTCGCGCTCGCCCCGCCCAAGCTCGCTTGACACGACGCCCGCCGGCTCGCCCCAGCGCACGCCTTCGAAGGCGCTGACGAAGCACTCGAGATCGGCCGCCGGCAGTGCGTCGACTCCGCCAGCCCGCGCACGGCCGCCGCCGCCGAAGCGGCTGCACAGTTCATGCGCCCCCGATGGCGCCGCGAGCGGCGCGCGAACGCTGACCGCGTAGCCGCCGGTGCGCTGCCGTTTCAGCACCGCGTGGGCGCGCTGCGGTTGGGCGTTGGCCAGCTCGTTGGCGAGGCAGCCGAGCACACGCCGACTCCACGGCGCGTCGGGCAGAACGTGCACGCTGCCGCCGGCGTCCTGCCAGTGCGACGGCCAGTCCAGCGCCTGCCGCAGGTCGGCGCCACGCAGCGCGTCGATCTCATCGATGATGGCTTCGTGGGCGAGCAGGTCCCGCGGATCGCTGTAGCGCGCCAGGATCGCGTGCAGGCGAGCCGGGGCGATGCACACATCCGGCTCGTCATCGCCGTAGGCGTTGTAGTTGATCGCCTCGCCGAGGCGGCGCAAGCGGGCCCTGTCGCCGGTGCCGATGCCGGAGTCGGCGGCCAGGCAGTCGGCGACGCGCGTCAGGTTGTCGCCGTAGGCGCCGACCAGCGCCCAGGCGCGAAAGGCGCCGCCGATGTGCCGATCGACCAGCAGGCTGGTGCAGACGTCGCTGGCGCAGTCGATCAGCGCTTCGAGCAAGGGGTGCGACGGGATGTCCTGCACCGCATGGTGATCAAAGTAGCGCACCCGCACGCCGGCGTCGAGCAGGCGCGCCAGGGCGGACCGGTTGCGCTGCATCGCCAGGTCGAAGACGTTGACTTCGTCACCGGCGTTCGCAGCCACGCGCTCGAGGAGCGCGATCTCGCGCTTCAGCCCGGTCACGAGCGTGGCCGGCGCCGGTTCGTGCAGGCGCCACTGCAGCGCGGCGCACAGGCCATCGGCGTCGCCGTTGCAGACATCGACGTGCTGCGGCATCACTCTTCCCGCAGGTGCGGCGGCGACTCGCCTTCGGCCGGCTCGCCGGTCTCGGCATCGATCCAGTCGGCCAAGCCGATCTCCCGCTCGGCCTGCTGCAAGGCCTCGCCGGGCGCGACGGCCTCGTCGCCGATCGCATCGCGGTCCGCCTGCGCGAGCTCATAGGTCTCGAAGGGACCAATCTCCTGGTGGCCGTCGAGGGCCTGCCAGTAATAGCCGTCGGGACGTTCGACGATGACCGGCGCCGCGCTGTCGATCGCTGCCGGCGCGGACGCGGGGCGCGGTGTTCTCTTCCTGGCCGAAGGTTTCGCTGTGCGCACCATGATGCACTCCTGTTCGCGCGCCGTCGCGGGCGCTTCTGTCTGCACGATAGGCGCCGGCGCAAGCGCCGCCTTGCGGCGACTCAACAAGACCCCACGGGTGGCGAACCTATGCCGGCCCGACCGTGTGCAGCGCCACGTTCCTTGAGGCCCATCAACCCGCTTTCGCCATCGTCGCCGAACATCTATTGTTGCGGCAGGAGGGGGCGCTGCGGCACCGCTTAAGAGGAGTCCGCCATGTTGAACCATTCCCAGATCGTCATCGGCCCGCAAGGCCTCGAAGGCGATCTGTGCATCGTCAAGCCCGTGCACGGACTGGTCGTGTTCGCCCACGGCAGCGGCAGCAGCCGCCACAGCCAGCGCAACCGGCAGGTCGCACAAGCCCTGCAACGGCGCGGGCTCGGCACGCTGCTGTTCGACCTGCTCACCCCCGACGAGGCCGACGACCGGGCCAAGGTGTTCGACATCGAACTGCTTGCGCAGCGCATGCTGCAAGCGCTCGACGCGCTGCCCGACCAGGCCCATGGCCTGCCCCTGGGCCTGTTCGGCGCGAGCACTGGTGCGGCTGCGGCCCTGGTCGCCGCCGCACGCCGGCCGGACGATGTGCAGGCGGTCGTTTCGCGCGGCGGTCGCCCCGACCTGGCCCGCGATAGCCTGGGCTCGGTACGCGCCCCGACGCTGCTGATCGTGGGTGGCGCGGACCCCGAGGTGCTGGAGCTCAATCGCGCGGCCTACAAGCTGCTCCAATGCGAGAAGCGCATTGAGATCGTGCCGCGGGCCACGCACCTGTTCCAGGAGGCAGGCGCGCTGGAGACGGTGGCCGATCTGGCGGGCCGCTGGTTCCAGGGCCACCTGGGCACCGACTGATGGGACCATCGCCGATGGCGCAGCGCAAGTCCCTGACGATCGCGACCCTCGTTTTGCTGTCCGGCGTTGCGCTGTCCGTTGCCGCGAGCCGGTGGGTGGGTGCGGAGATGCTTCGCTGCGCCCAGTTGCGCTTCGACGTGGCGGCCGCCAACGCCGTCGTCCAGGTCGAGAGGCGCTTTGCAGCCTATGCCGAGGTGCTCACGGGCCTGCGCGCGCTGTTCCATGTCGGCGACGTCTCGCGCGAAGGCTTCTACCGGTTCACCGAAGCGCTGGAACTGAAGGGACGCTTCCCCGGCTTCCAGGTCTTGAACTACGCCCCCTACGTGCCGGCGGGGTCCCGGCAGGCGTTCGAGAAAGCGATGCAGCAGGATCCGTCCCGGCCCGCGCTGCCGCGGTTTTCGATCGACCCTCCCGGCGACCGCGACGGCTACCACCCGTTCACCCTGCTCGCACCCCTCGAGGGAAACGAGCATCTCTTCGGCCGGGACATCGCCGTCGCAGCGCGTACCGCGCTGGACGTCGCCCGCGACACGGGCAAGCTCACCACATCGGGCAAGCTGATCCAGGTCCGCAGAAAGCAGCAGCAGGTCGGCCTCGCGCTGCGCCTGCCGGTCTACCGCGCCGGCATGCCGACGGACACGCTGTCGCAGCGACGCTCCGCCTACCTCGGCTCGGTCGGCGCCGGCTTCCTGGTGACGCCGATGTTTGCCGACCTGCCGGGCGTCCCGCATGGCGTTCGCGTGCGCCTCTACGAAGGCGGGCCGGAGCCGATCGTCGAAGGCGCCGAGGCGCCGCCGATGCCCGAGGCCGACCGGCTGATGTTCGACAGCGATGCCGCCGGTCGAGATCCTGCACCGGCTGCAGCGGCAGCGTCGCAGGAGCCGCCCGTGCGCGACCGGTTCCGTCGCGTGCAGTCGTTCAAACTCGGCGACAGGGTGTGGGCAGTCGACGTGTCGGCACCGGTTGCGCAAGGCGAGCGGCCGGTCGAAACATGGGCACCGCTTGCCGTCTTGTTGGCCGGCATCGCGATCAGCGCCGCGCTGTCGGGCATGCTGTTCGGCCTTCTGGTCTCGCGGCTTCGCGCCAGCGCGCTGGCGCCGTGAACCGGCCGACTCTCATCGACACCGCGCGCCGGTGGCGTCGCACGCGCTCGGCCCACGGTTAGGTACTTGACCTGAGACGGCTGAATTTCCGATCCGTCATCATCGGCTGGAACGCACGATGGCCGCCCACCGCCCACACACCTGGAGAAGGCCCATGAAGATCCGCCACGCCCTGACTGCCGCGATCGCCGCGCTCGCCACCGTTGCCGCCACACCGGCGCTGGCCCAGTTGGAAATCAAGTTCGGTCATGTCGGCGAGCCGAATTCGCTGTTCGCGGTTTCCGCCGAGGAGTTCGCCCGCCGCGCCAACGCCAAGCTCGGCAGCAAGGCCCGGGTGGTGGTATTCGGCTCGAGCCAGCTGGGCGGTGACAAGGAATTGCTGCAGAAGCTGAAGCTCGGCACGGTGGACATCGCGCTGCCCTCGACAGTGATGTCCTCCGAATCCGACATATTCGGCGTCTTCGAGATGCCTTATCTGGTCAAGGACCGCGCGCACATGGGCCGGATCGAGCGGGAGCTCTTCTGGTCGAAGATGGCCCCCGAGGCGGAGAAGAAGGGCCTCAAGATCCTCGCGGTCTGGGAAAACGGCTATCGCCACATCACCAACTCCAAGCGCCCGATCAACACCCCGGCGGACCTGCAGGGCATCAAGCTGCGCGTGCCGGAAGGCAAGTGGCGGGTGAAGATGTTCCAGGCCTATGGCGCCAACCCTTCGCCGATGAAATTCTCCGAAGTCTTCACCGCGCTGCAGACCGGCGTGATGGACGGGCAGGAAAACCCGTTCACGCAGATCTACAGTGCCAAGTTCCAGGAAGTGCAGAAATACCTCTCGCTCACGGGCCACGTTTACACCCCGGCCTATGCCACCGTCGGCGCGAAGAAATGGGCCACGCTGCCCGACGACGTGCGCCGTGTCCTCGAGGACACGGCCAAGGAGACGCAGGCTTTCGTCTACGCCGCCGCCGAGAAGGACGACACCGACCTGCTGGGCAAGTTGAAGGCCGCCGGCCTGCAGGTGAACACCCCCAACAAGGACGCCTTCATCGCCGCCTCGAAGCCGGTGTACGACGAGTTCGCCCAGGAAGTGCCGGGGTCGAAGGACATCGTCGAGCGCGCCATCGCGCTCGGGAAATAGCTTGCATGTCGATGGCAGCGATCCGACAGCGCTACGAACAGGCGCTGGAGTGGGTGGTGATTGCGCTGATGGCCGCTCTCGCGCTCGAGGTGACCGCGGGGGTGGTCTTTCGCAGCGCCGGCTATTCGCTGGTCTGGTATGACGAGGTCGCGTCGATCCTGCTGGCCTGGCTCACGTTCTACGGCTCGGCGCTCGCCGCGGTGAAGCGCGCCCACATCGGTTGTCCGGAGTTGGTGGCGCTGATGCCGCCGGTGCCGCGCGTGCTGGCTCGGCTGCTGGCTGAAATCCTCGTGATCGCGTTCTTCCTGCTGGTCGGCTGGACCGGCTACACGGTGCTCGGCGTGCTAGCCACCGATCACCTCGTGAGCCTGCCCGCCATTTCGGTGGGCTGGGTCCAGTCGGTCGTGCCGATCAGTGCCGCGCTGATCATCGCGGCCGAACTCCTCAACCTGCCGCGCGCGCTCGCCGATGCGGGCCGC
>DASXQQ010000019.1:0-13170 GCA_036507085.1 Piscinibacter sp.
CATGGACACCGCGCGCAACGCCGGCGACGCCTACGCGAACGATATCGCGCTGAAGACCAAGGCCGCGGTCGACGCGTTCAAGCCCGACGTGCTGATCGCCACCGACGACGCTGCGCAGAAGTACGTGGTGGTCCCGTTCTATCGCGACAGCGAGATGCCGGTCGTCTTCGCTGGTGTCAACTGGAGCGCCGCGGCCTACGGATACCCCACCGCCAACGTGACCGGGATGCTGGAGTTCGACCTGGTCGACCCGCTGATCCGTGCCCTGCGCGAATACGCGCGCGGCGACCGCGTGGCCTACCTCAGCGGCGACACGCAGACCCAGGCCAAGGTCGTCGCGACCTACAACGAGCTCTTCTTCGCCGGGAAGATGCAGGTCCGCCTGGTGAAGAGCTTCGACGAGTTCAAGCAGGCCTTCGTCGCGCTTCAAGACAGCGCCGACATGCTGCTGACCGGCAACTACGCCGGCATCGCGGGCTGGGACGAGAAGGCCGCGCGGGCATTCATCGTCGAGCACACGAAGATTCCCACCGGCTACGTCGATGGCTACATGACCCCGTCGGTGCTGATCACGATGGGCAAGATTCCCGAGGAGCAGGGTGAATATGCGGCCCAAGTGGCGCTGGCCGTGCTGGGCGGCGCCAAGCCCTCGGCCTTCCCGCTGGTGTCCAACAAGAAGGCGGCGCTGGGGCTCAATCTCCTCATCGCCGACAAGCTGCACATCGTCTTCACCCCGTCGATGCTGAAGAACGCCAGCACGGTGGTTCGGGAAGAACGATGAAGCTGCTCCGGTTCGTCGGCGCCTCGATCCAGCGGAAGATGTTCTTCGGCTTCATGATGGTCGTCGCGCTCGTGCTGGTGATGATCGTCGGCGGCTACCACGAGCTCGAACAGGTCCGCACCGTCTCCGAGGACATCCTGCCCTACGGCCAGCGCATCAGCCGGCTGCAGAGCCTGAGCGTGTCGCTGTCGTCACTGGACGCCAACGTCGAACGCCTGATCGTCGTCGGCGACCCCGAGGTCCAGGACAAGGTGCGGCGCGACCTCCAGGACATCGACGCAATCGCCGCCGCAATGAACGACGGCACGTCGGCGGCGCCGCGTACGGCGATGTCCGAGATGCGGCAACTCGTCGACGGCCTGCGTACGCGCCTGCGCGCGATCGCCGAGCGGCCCGGCAGCGCACGAGGGCGCAACGAAAGCATCCTCGCGATCTACGCCGACCTGCGCCGCGCGCGCCAGCTGCTTCGCGACACCTCGCTCGAAACGCAGGCCCGTCTGGAGGACGGCGTGCGCGACCAGAAGGCCATCATCGCCAAGATGACGCTGCAGTTCCTCGCCGTCGCAGCGATGGTCTTGCTGAGCGCCGTGGTCGCGTCGCTGTTCCTCGCGCGCAGCATCGCCGCCCCTCTGACCACGCTGGCGCGAACCGCGGAGAAGATCGCCGCCGGCGAGCTGACCAGCCGCGCCCACGTCGGCTCGCACGACGAGGTGGGTGTGCTGGCCGACAAGTTCAACCTGATGACGAGCAAGCTGCAGGACACGCTCGAAGGCCTGCGCCGCAGCGAAGAGGACTATCGCGGCATCTACGCCAACGCGGTGGAGGGAATCTGGCGCGTCGACCTCGATGGGCGCGTGCTCAGCGCCAACCCGGCGATGGCGCACATCCTCGGCTACGACTCGCCGCAGGAGCTGCTGGCGTCGGTGACCAACATCGGCCGGCAGCTGTACGTCAACCAGGAGGACCGCACGCGGTTTCTTCCCGAGTTGCTCGAGCGCGGCGCGGTCGCCGGCCGCGACGTTCTCTTCTACCGCAAGGACAGGCAGAAGATCTGGCTGACGGCCAGCGTGCGCGTGGTGCGAGACGATGCCGGACGGCCGATCTACAACGAGTCCTTCGTCACCGACATCTCGCAGCGCAAGCATGCCGAGGAAGAGCTGCGCAAGCACGGCGACAAGCTCGAGGAACAGGTGCGTGAGCGCACCGCCGAGCTGACGGCGGCGAAGGAACGCGCCGAGGTTGCCAACCAGGCCAAGAGCGTGTTCCTCGCGAGCATGAGTCACGAGCTGCGCACGCCGCTGAACGCAGTGCTCGGCTACGCCGAGATCCTGCGCTCCGAGCCCGGCCTCAGCGAGCGGCAGGAGGCGGGATTGACCACCATTCTGCGCAGCGGCGAGCACCTGCTGCTGCTGATCAACGACATCCTCGACCTGGCGAAGGTCGAGACCGGCAAGCTCGGCCTCGACACCGAGGCGCTTCGCGTGAGCGACTTCCTGCGCGAGGTCGCCGACATCGTTCGCGTCAAGGCCGAGCAGAAAGGCCTGACGTTTTCGGTGCTCGCCGCGCCGGACCTGCCGCCGGCGGTACGCGCCGACAAAATGCGCTTGCGCCAGGTTCTGCTCAATCTGCTGGGCAACGCGGTGAAGTTCACCGACCACGGACACGTCACGCTGGCCGTGCGCCGGGTGGACGCTGGCGACGCGACGGTGCGGCTGTGCTTCGAGGTGCGAGACAGCGGCATCGGGCTTGCGGCCGACCAGCTCGAGTGCATCTTCGACCCCTTCGAGCAGGTCGGCGATGCGCAGCGTCGCGTCGGCGGCACGGGGCTGGGCCTCGCCATCAGCCGCCAGTTGGTGCGCCTGATGGGCAGCGAGATCCAGGTCGAGAGCCGACCCGGCGCCGGCAGCCGGTTCTGGTTCGAGCTGTCACTGCCCCTGTTCGACGCGGGCCCCGCGGCGGCCCCCGCGGCGCGGCCCCAAGTGACCGGCTACGAGGGGAGGCGCCGGCGCGTCCTGGTCGTCGACGACGTGCCCGACAACCGCGCGATGCTCGCGGACATGCTGGAACCGCTGGGCTTCGACATCGGCCATGCCGCTGACGGACTGGACGCGCTGCAGCAGGCGCAACAGGCCGATCACGACCTCGTGCTGATGGACACGATGATGCCGGTGATGGACGGCCTCGAGGCGACCCGGCGAATCCGCCAGAGCGCGGCGGGGCGAGCGCTTCCGATCATCGCGATCTCGGCCAACGCGTCGCGCGCCGACGGCGAGCGTTGCATCGCGGCCGGTGCGAACGCATTCATCGCCAAGCCGGTCGACAGGAACCGATTGCTCGAGGAGGTCGGGGAGCATCTCGGGCTGCGCTGGATCGTCGAGGCGCCGGCCCCGCCTGCGCAGCAGCACGACGACGCTGTCGATGCGTTGGTGGCGCCGCCGCTGGCCGAACTGGAAGTTCTGCACCGCCTGGCGATGACCGGCAACATGCGCAGCATCCGCGAGCAGGCACAGCGCCTGGCGGCACTCGACCCGCGCTACCGGGCGTTCGCCGAGCGCTTGCAGGAACTGGCGAGTGCCTATCAGACGAAGGCGATCCTGGAGCTCGTGAAAGAGCAGCTCGCGCGCATCGCTTGACTCAAAACGTGCGACTCGCCTGCACGCTGCCACAATCGGCAGCGATGAAGACGACCGACATCGAACCCTTCTTCGCCACCCTGAAAGCGGCCAATCCGCAACCCGCTTCCGAGCTCGAATACACCAACGTGTTCGAGCTGCTCGCCGCGGTGCTGCTGTCGGCGCAGGCCACCGACGCCGGCGTCAACAAGGCGACGCGCCGCTTGTTCCCGGTGGCCAATACGCCGGCGAAGGTGCTCGCGCTCGGCTTGCCGGCGCTCACCGAGGCCGTCAAGACCATCGGCCTGTACCGCAACAAGGCGCGCAACCTGTACGAGACCTGCCGCATCCTCGTCGAGCGGCATGGCGGCGAGGTGCCGCGCACGCGCGAGGCGCTCGAAGCCCTGCCGGGGGTCGGGCGCAAGACCGCGAACGTGGTGCTCAACGTCGCGTTCGGCGAGCCGACGATGGCGGTCGACACGCACATCTTCCGGGTCGGCAACCGCACCGGGCTCGCACCGGGGAAGAACCCGCTCGAAGTCGAGCGCAAGCTGCTCGAGCGGGTGCCCGCCGAATACCGCGTCGACGCGCACCACTGGCTGATCCTGCACGGCCGCTATGTGTGCCTGGCGCGGCAACCGCGCTGCGCGCAGTGCGCGGTCGCGGCCTACTGCGACTCAAGAGAGCTGTTCCTGCCGGGTTGAGATTCGCAGCAGTTGCGCGTGCCGGGCCGGCCGCGGCCAGTCGGCCGCGCGCGTCGGCGGCGCCTTTCCTTCGACCACGTGACGCGCGGCACTCATCCAGCCGGCATGCCCGACGATGCAGGCCGGCTGGCCGATGCCCGCATCGTCGAGGAATTGCCTGCACCGCGCGAACAGCTCGGCCAGCGATTCGGCGCCGCCGGGCGCGTGGAGGCTGAAATCGGCGGTCCATGCGTCGAGCGCAGTGGCGCCGATGCGATCCCACGCCAGGCCGTCCCAGCGGCCGAAGTCCAGTTCGGCGAGGCGCGGATCTTCGATGTGCCGCCAGCCCCAGCGCGCCAGCCAGCAGCCGACCGCGGCCGTGCGCTCCAAAGGCGAGGTGAAAACCACCCGCGCCAGACCGTGACGGCGCGCGTACTGGCAGATGCGGTGCGCGAGTCGCTTGGCCTTGCGGGGATCGACCGGGACGTCGGTGCGGCCGATGCACAGGCCTTCGGCACCCCGCGGCTTGGGGTGCCGCCAGACGAACAGGTCTACGTCCATCGCGATGCGGCCAGCCAGGCGAGCAGCGTCAGGCATTCGCTGATCTGCTGTGCGGCGCCCAGCGTGTCGCCGGTGAAGCCACCGAGACGGCGCTGGAACCAGCGTGCACACCCCAGCGTTGAGAGCGCCGCCACCGCGACACTCGCGACGACCGCCGCGACCCAGACCCCTTCTCTGAACAGCGTCAACGCCACACCGACCGCGACGCTCCACGCACAAGCCACGATGAAGCCGGCCGGCACGATGGCCTGCGCCAGCGGCTTGGCCTTCGCTTGCGCGACATCGCCGGCATAGGGAAGGAAGCGAAGCAGCGCCACCGCCACCGTGCGCGACGTGGTGTGGGCGAACAGCAGTGCGCCGATGCCCCAGGCCCCCGGCAGCGCGGCGAGCGCCGACGCCTTCAGCCCGAACAGCAGCACCAGGCCGACCGCGCCGTAGCTGCCGATGCGCGAGTCCTTCATGATCTCCAGTGCGCGCTCGCGGCCGACCGCGCCGCCCAGGCCATCGCAGGTGTCGGCGAAGCCATCTTCATGGAACGCGCCGGTGAGCCACACCGTCGCGGCGAGCGCGAGCCATGCGGCGACACCGGCCGGAAACAGTTGCCGGCCGCCCCACCACGCGAGCGCCGCCACGCCACCGACGAACAGGCCGACCGCCGGGAAATGGCGTGCGCTGGCGTTCAACCATTGCGGCTCGTGGCCGACCCAGCGCGGCACTGGAACCCGCGTGAAGAACTGCAGCGCGACGAAGAACAAGCGCAGTTCGTGGCGCATCAGGCGTCGCGGTTCGAGACACCGGCGGACTCGAAGCTCGCCATTTCGCGCAGCACCCGCACCGCGCTTGCGAGCAGCGGCCAGGCGAGCGCCCCGCCCGAGCCCTCGCCGAGACGCAGGCCGAGGTCGAGCAAGGGCCTCGCTTTCAGGTGCTGCAGAAGCAGCGCGTGGCCAGCCTCGCCGGAGCGATGGGCGAACACGCAATACCCGAGCACCGCCGGCGCGATGCGCGCGGCCACGAGCAGCGCGGCACCGACGATGAAACCGTCGACCACGATGACGCGCCGTTCGTGGGCGGCCTGAAGTGCCGCGCCGGTCATCATGGCGATCTCGAAGCCGCCGAACGCGGCCAGCGCCTCCTGCGGCGTGCGGGCCGCGGCGTGGCGGCGCAGCACTGCGGCCAGCACGGCGAGCTTGTGCGCGAGGCGCGCGTCGTCGAGCCCGGTGCCGCGGCCGACGCAGCGCTCGATCGGCTCGCCGCTGAGCCGCGCCATCAACAGCGAGGCGCTCGACGTGTTGCCGATGCCCATCTCGCCGAGCAGCACCGCGTTGCCGGGCGAGCCGCGCACGACCTCGCGCCCCGCTTCGATCGCCTGCGCGCACTGCGCGTCGGTCATCGCCGGGCCGTTCAGCGCGTCCGCCGTGCCGGGCGCGATCTTGCGGTCGAGCAGCCCCGGCCGCGGCGCGAAGTCGTGCCGCACGCCGGCGTCGATGACGGTCAGATCGAGCCCGTGCTGGCGCGCCAGCACGCTCACGGCCGCGCCGCCGGCGAGAAAGTTCTCGACCATCTGCCAGGTCACGTCGCTCGGGTAGGCCGACACGCCGTGCGCCGCCAGGCCGTGGTCGCCGGCGAACACCAGCAGCTGCGGCGCCAGCAGCTGCGCTCGTTCGGTCTGCTGGATCAGGCCGATCTGCAGCGCCAGCGCTTCGAGCGCGCCGAGCGAGCCGAGCGGTTTGGTCTTGTTGTCGAGCAGGTGCTGCAGGCGCCGCGCGAGCGCGGCGTCGTGGATGTCGGCGATGGCCAAAGGCGTGGTTGCGTCATTCATGTTCTGGCGTTCCAGGAGGCAGGCCGATGTCGGCGGGTGATACGCCGGTACGGCGCGCGATGTGATGGAGCAGCTGCGGCAATCCGCGTTCGATCGCCGACGGCCCGGGCGACAGGACGTCGGCAGACTTCACTTCGCACAGCGTGGCATCGAGCCGGTCCCAGCCGGGACGCCCTCGCACGCGGTCGGGCACAAAGCGCTTACCGCACCAGGAGCCGACGATGAGCTGCGGATCGGCGGCGAGCACGGCGGCGCTGTCGACAATGCGGCCGCGCGCGTCAGGCTGGCGCGATCTGTCGGCGAAGACGTCGATTCCGCCAGCCAGCGCGATCAACTCGCTGACCCAGCCGATGCCGCAGATCATCGGCTCGTCCCACTCCTCGAAGTAGACGCGCGGATGCCAGGGCAGGCGCGCCGCGGCTGCGGCGACCTCGTCCTGGCGGCGCTGCAGCTGGGTGCTCAGCCGGGCGGCCGCATCGACTTCATGCACCAGCTCGCCGAGCGCGACGATCATCTCGTGGATGCCGGCGACGCTGCGCTGGTCGAACCAGCGCACCGCCAGGCTCTGCGCCGCGCAGTCGTCGAGCAAGGGCCGCTGCAGGTCGGAGAAGCCGATCACCAGGTCGGGTTTCACTGCGAGCAACCGGTCCATCCGCGCGGTAGAGAAACCGCTGATCTTGGGCTTGTCGCGGCGTGCCTCGGGTGGATAGACCGTGTAGCCCGAGATGCCGGCGATGCGGTCCTGCGCTCCGAGCCGGTACAGCACCTCCACCGCCTCGGTGGACAGGCAGGCGATGCGCCGCGGTCCTTGCACCGTGTTCATCGCGATGGCCCTTGCCGGGCGATCAGGCGCAGCAGCGAGCCCGGTTCGAAACGCGCGTCGATGAAGTCGGCGAGGCCGTCGAACACCGAGTCGAGCGTGCGCACCGACGCGCCGAACAGCGCGTGCAGCGCCGCATCGGATTCGAACAGGCCGTGCGCATACAGCCCCAGCACGCTGCCTCGCTGCCAACCGATCGGCTCGCCCTCGGCGTTGTGCAACGCCACGTCCGCCGCGCCGGAGCTTCGGCCGTGGCGAATCTCGTAGCCGTCGAAGCCGACGCCGGACAACGCGGCCCATGCTCCGCCGACCGCGCCGAAGCGCGCGCGCGTGCAGCGCAATAGCTTCGGCGGCTCAAAGTGCGTGACCAGCGGCAGCAGCTCGAGGCCGGGCAGCGTCGCCGGCTCGCCGGCGTCGACGCCTTGCGGGTCGACAAGCGCTTCGCCCAGCATCTGCAAGCCGCCGCAGATGCCGAGCACCGCACCGCCCGCGGCGGCGTGCCGCTCGATCGCCGCGGCCATGCCCTGCGCGCGCAGCCAGGCCAGGTCGCCGCTCGTGTGCTTGGAGCCGGGCAGCACGATCCAGTCCGCGCCGTCCAGCTCGGCGACGCTGCGCGCCCAGCGCAGCCGAACGCCGGGCATCGCGCGCAGCGGCTGGAACTCGTCGAGATTGCTGATGCGCGGATACGTGACCACGGCGATCCGCAGGCCGTCGGCGGGGCCGCTGGGCGCGTCGTCGAACACGCCGTCTTCTTCCGGCAGACCATGGCCGCGCCACAGCGGCAGCACCGCCAGCGTCGGCACGCCGGTGAGCGCGCGCAGCTGCTCGGGGCCCGGCGCGAGCAGGCCGGCGTCGCCGCGAAAGCGGTTCAGCACGAAGCCGCGCAGCAGCGCGCGCTCGGCCGCGGGCAATAGCTGGTGGGTGCCGTACAGGTGCGCGAAGGCGCCGCCGCGGTCGATGTCGGTGACCAGCAAGCAAGCGGCGTTCGCTTCGCGCGCGGTGCGCATGTTGACGTAGTCGCTCGCATGCAGATTGATCTCGGCCGGCGACCCGGCCCCTTCGATGACGACCACGTCGTGCTCGGCCATCAGCCCATGCAAGGCCTCGCGCGCGAACGGCCACAGCCGCTCGCTGCGCTCGCGCCAGGGCAGCTGCGCCAGGTCGGCACGCACCTCGCCCAGCACCACCACCTGGCTGGCGGTGTCGCGCTCGGGCTTGAGCAGCACCGGGTTCATGCGCACCTCGGGCGCGACGCGTGCGGCCAGGGCCTGGAAGTACTGCGCGCTGCCGATCTCGCCCAGGCCCCCGGCGAGCCCGGGCACGACGCGCGCGTTGTTGCTCATGTTCTGCGCCTTGAACGGCGCGACCTTCAGGCCTTGGCGCGCCAGCCAGCGGCACAGCGCGGTGGCGAGCCAGCTCTTGCCGGCGCCGCTGGTGGTGCCCAGCACCATGAGCGCACGCGCTGTCATGGCCCGACCAGCCTGAGCGTTTGAAACACCAGCTCGGTCGGCGCCAGCGGCGGCACCGAAGGCACGCGCCGCTGCGGCCCGTTGACGATGGTCAGCGGCTGCGTGAAACCAGGCGCATCGAAGACGAAGGTGTGGAACTCGCCGTCTTCACCGCAGGGGCAGACGCCCGCCGGCAGGCGCGCGAGAAGCGCGGCGTCGTAGTCGGCGCCGCAGTACGAGGCGTCGAGCCAGCGCGTGTCGACGCAGACCACGCGTGCGCGGATGCCGCGCGCGAGGATTTCGTGTGCCAGCGCGGCACGTGCCTCGCCCCACAGCGGGAACACCGCCTGCAGGCCGGCACGCGCGCAGACGGGCGCCAGCCAGTCGCGATGCGCCTGCAAGTCGATGTCACCGAACACCATGTGGCTGTGACCCTCGTCGCGCAGCTGGCGCAGTTGCGCATCGAAGACCTGCGCGTACTCGCCCGGCCCGGCGCTCGCGGCGCGCCACTCCCCACCGATGGCCCGCACCTGCGCGGCGACCAGCTCGGGCGGCAGCGAATGCGACTTGCTGGCGCCGTCCGCGTCGCACATCGTCAGGAAGGTCGTCACCGCCAGGCCCTGCTCGCGCGCGCGCAGCCAGGCCAGGCACGAATCCTTGCCGGCACTCCAGCTGATGGCGGCCTTTGAAAATTCGCTCATGCTCAATCCTCGATGCCGCGCTGTGCCGGCACGCCGGCGTTGAAGTGGTGCTTGACGAGGCGCATCTCGGTCACGGTATCCGCCAGGTCCATCAGCTCCTGCGGCGCATTGCGGCCGGTGAGCACCACGTGCACATGAGCGGGCCGCTCGCGCAGGGCCCGCAGCACGGGTTCCAGGGGCAGCCAGCCGTAGCGCAGCGGGTACATGATTTCATCCAGCACGATCAGGAAATGCTCACCGGCGCGCAGGGTCGCAACGGCCCGCGCCCAACCGTCGCGCGCCAGCTGGGCGGAATGCTCCAGGTCGCGGCTCTTCCAGCTGAAGCCGTCGCCCAGCCCCTCGATCGGCACCGCGAGTTGCGCGAACACCCGGTGCTCGCCGAAGCGCGCACTCGGCACCTTCATGAACTGATAGATCTTCACCGCCTTGCCGCGGCCGTGGGCGCGCAACGCGAGGCCGAAGGCCGCCGTGCTCTTGCCCTTGCCGTCGCCGGTGTGAACAATGACGAGGCCGCGGCGTTCGCCGCTCGGCTTGTCGCTGCCGCGGTCGGTCGGCGGGGTTTCGATTTCCATCTCAGTTGCTCCACTGCGCTTCGCGCGACCCGCGACGCATGACCCCGCCGCGACCAAGCGGACACCGCGGATCCGGCTCCGCCGGTCCGCTGGTGTCGCCCCCTTGAGGGGGAGCGCCGAAGGCGCTTCGGGGGTGGTTCATTTCAGTCGTCCAGATTCGGCACGGTGATCCAGCGCGTGCCCATGCGCTCGACGCGAATCGCGTCGCCGAACACCGCGATCAAGGCGGCGTGCAGGGCCGGGTCGTCGCGCGCACCTTGAGCGCGCACGCGGCCCGCTCCCATCACGACGAGCCTATCGGCTTGCAGCGCCAGCGGCAGGTCATGCAGCACGCTGACGACGGCCGTGCCGCTGCGCGCGCGCCGTTGCAGCAAGCGCACCAGCGCGACCTGGTGCGGTGGATCGAGGTGGGTTGCGGGTTCATCGAGCAGCAGCAGCGGCGCGTTCACCGCCAGCGCGCGCGCCAGCAGCACGCGCTGGCGTTCGCCGCCCGACAGTTCATGCAGGCGGCGCTGCTGCCAGGCGGCGCATTCGGTGTCGGCCATCGCCTGCTGCACCTGCGCTTCGTCCTGCGCGCCCGGTTCGGCGAACAGGCCGAGGTGCGGCAAGCGCCCGAGGTGCACGACCTCGTGCACGGTCAGCTCGCCGCCGGTCTCGCCCTGCTGCGCGAGCCACGCGACGCGGCAGGCCCGCTCGCGCGGTGACCACTGTGCGAGCGGTCGATCGTCGAGCCACACCGTCCCGGTGAGCAGCGGCTGCAGGCCGGCCAAGGCGCGCAACAAGGTCGACTTGCCGGCGCCGTTCGGGCCGACGATCGCGGTCCAGCCGGGCCGCAGGTCGAGCGCGACGTCGTGCAGCACCGGCACGCCGCCAAGCAACACGCTCAGACCATCGGCGCGCAGACTCATCCCCACCTCCGCCGGTACAGCAACCACACCAGGTAGCCGCCGCCGAGCACCGCCGTCAGCACGCCCACCGGCAGTTCCTGCGGCGCGATCAATGCACGCGCCAGCACATCGGCCGCGAGCAGCAGGGTGCCGCCGGTCGCCGTGCTGGCCAGCAGCGTGTAGCCGTGCGGCGCCGGCGCGAAGCGGCGCACCAGGTGCGGCGAGACCAGGCCGACGAAGGCGATCAATCCCGCCTGCGACACCGCCAGCCCGGTGGCCAGCGCCAGCGCCGCCACCAGCGACATGCGCAGGCGCGGCAGCGCCAGGCCCAGGCTGCGCGCGCTCTCTTCGCCGAGCGTCAGCGCGTCGAGCGCACGCGAGAGCCGCCACGCCAGCGGCGCGGCGAGCACCACCCCCAGCGCCAGCGTGGCGCAACTGCCCCAGCCGAGAAAGCCGGTGCTGCCGAGAAGAAAGGTCTGCTTGCCGCGCAAGGCGTCGGGGTCGGCGGTGGTGACCAGGTCGCTGAGCGCCGACAGCACCACGCCGACCACGACACCCGCGAGCAGCAAGCGGGTCGTGTGCTGCGCGCCGCGCGCCAGTGCGAGCGTCAGCAGCACGCCGGCCAGGGCACCGGCGAAGGCGGCGCCGACCAGGCCGAAGCGGGCCAGTGCATCGGCCGTCGCGAGGCTGATGCCATGGCCTGCGAGCGCGCTGCCGGCCAGCACCAGCACGACACCGAGCGAGGCGCCCGAGGCGGAGCCGAGCAGGTACGGGTCGGCCAGGGGGTTGCGAAACAGGCCTTGCGCCACGGCGCCGGCAAGACCCAGCAGCGCGCCGGTGAGCCAGGCGCCGAGCGTGCGCGGCGCGCGAATCTCGCCGACGATGAGCCGGCCATCGGGCCCGGTCCACAGGTCGCCCAGCGTGACCAGGGACCAGCCATCGCCACCGATGACCAGCCCGGCGGCGCTGAGCAGCACGCTCAACAGCAGCAGGCCGATGGCCAACCGCCGGCGCGCCGCTCGATCGCTGGTCGACATCAGCGTGTCCTTTCGAGCCCGACCAGGCAGTCGGCGAGCAATTGGGCCGCCTCGCCCATGCGCGGGCCGGGGCGGATCAGGATCTCGTAGCGATCGCTCGCGAAGCCGCAGGTCTGCCCGGCCTGCAACGCGCGCAGCGACGCCCAGCCGGGGCGCTTGGGCATGTCGGCGAGGCTGCGTTCGGGGGCGATCACGATGTCGGGTTGCGCGCGCACGACGAACTCGGGGTTGAGCTTGGGGAACGGACCCAGTTCGGCGGGCACGACGTTGGCCAGGCCGAGCCGGACCAGGGTTTGGCCGATGAACGAGGCCGCGCCCGCGCCATACGGCGCCGCGTCGACCTCGAAGTAGACCCGCTTGCCGCGCAACAGCGGCGGCACGCGCGCCGCCGCGTCGCCGATCTCGCGTTCGATGCGGGCCCACAGCACAGCCGCCGCGTCGGGCGTGCCAAGCAGCCGGGCCAGCGTGTGCAACGCGCGCTGCACATCGGTATGGCTCTTCGAGTCGAGCACCAGCACCTTGACGCCGAGCGCTTCGAGCCGATCGATCACGCGCGCCGATGGCGCCGCCAGCACCACGTCGGGACGCAGCGCGACGATGCGCTCGATCTGGGCGTCGTCAAGGCCGCCCAGCTTGGGCAAGTTGCGCACGCTCGCCGGCCAGTTGGAGAACCGGTCGATGCCGACCAACCGCGCACAGGCGCCGAGCGCACAAATGCTTTCGGTGAACGAGGGCAGCAGGCTGACGATGCGTTGCGGCGCGGCGGCGAGACTCACGGTGACGCCGCGATCGTCGCGAACGCTGACCTGGCCCCATGCCATGGCGTGCAGGCACAACGCGAACCACAGGGCGAGCAGCCGATTCATGCGGACTCCCGCTTCACCGGCACCTCGATGCCGGCGACCATCAGCGTGACGCGCGGACACAGCGCCGCCACGGCCTGGTGCAATCGTCCCAGTTCGTCGACGAAGCGGCGCGACTCGGACGACAGCGGCGCCACGCCGAGACCGATTTCGTTCGACACCAGCAGCACCGGCCCGCCAGCTTGGCGCAGCGCATCGCACAGCGCATTGGACATCGCCTGCCAGGCCGCGCTGTCGATCGCGTTGCCGCGCAAGGGCATCAGCAGGTTGGTGAGCCACAGCGTCAGGCAGTCGATCACCACCAGGCAATGCGGCGCGCTGTGGCGGCGCAGAGCGGCCGCCAGTTCCAGCGGCACCTCGTCGGTGGCCAGCCCCGGCACGCGCCC
>DASXQQ010000020.1:0-2224 GCA_036507085.1 Piscinibacter sp.
TCGACGGCGAGGACATCACCGGCGCGAGCGCGAAGGACCTGCTGACGCAGCACGGCGTCGCCTTCGTGCCGCAGGGGCGCAACCTGTTCGGCCAGCTCACCGTGTGGGAGAACCTCGAGCTCGGCGGCATCACGCTCGGCATGAAGACCACGCACGAGCGCATCCCCGAAGTGCTGGAGCGCTTTCCGCGGGTGAAGGAGCGACTGCGCAGCGCGGCGTCGTCGCTGTCGGGCGGCGAGCAAAAGCAGCTCGAGGTGGGGCGCGCGCTGCTGCTGCGGCCCAAGGTGATCCTGATCGACGAGCCGTCGATCGGCCTGTCGCCGCTGGTGGTGGCCGACGTGTTCCGGCTGCTGCGCCAGCTCGCCGACCAGGGCACCACGGTGCTGATGGTCGAGCAGAACGTGAAGAGCGCGCTGAAGATGGCCGACGAGGCGATTGCGCTGGAGTCGGGTCGGCTGGTGCTGCACAAGCGGGCGGATGAATTGCTGAACGATCCGAACATCGAGCGACTGTTTCTCGGTGGGGCGCACGCGCCGGCGCCAAAGGCCGCGTGATGGCACGACGCGCACCGCTGCGGCTCGCGATCGCCGGCGCGGGGCTGATCGGGCGGGCCCACATGGCACGCATCCGGGCCGATGACGACTGCACGCTGGTCGCGCTGGCCGACCCATCGCCAGCCGCTGTCGCGGTGGCGAAGGAGGAGGGCGTTGCACTGCACACCGACCTGGACACGATGCTCGACGCGACCAAGCCCGACGGCGTGATCCTCGCGACGCCGAACGCCCTGCATGTCGCCGGCGCGCTGGCCTGCCTGGAGCGCAGCGTGCCGGTGCTGGTGGAAAAGCCGGTGGCCGATTCGCTCGCCGACGCGCGACGCCTGGCCGACGCCGAGGCCGCCAGCCGCGTGCCGGTGCTGGTCGGTCACCACCGGCGTCACAGCACGGTGCTCGAAGCGGCGCGCGAGGTCATCGCCGGCGGGCGGCTCGGCCGCATCGTCGCCGTCAACGGTAGCGCGACCTTTCGCAAGCCGGACCGCTACTTCGCCGACGGACCGTGGCGGGCGAAGAAGGGCGGCGGGCCGATCCTCATCAACCTGGTCCACGAGATCGACAACCTGCGCATGCTGCTCGGCGAGATCGTGCAGGTGCAGGCGATGGCGTCGAACGCGGTGCGCGGCTTCGAGGTCGAGGACAGCGCCGCCATCGGGCTGCGCTTCGCGAGCGGCGCGCTCGGTACCTTCCTGCTCAGCGACGCCGCGGCCAGCCCGCGCAGCTGGGAGCAGACCTCGGGCGAGAACAGCGCCTACGACCACCATGGCGACGAAGACTGCTACGTCATCGCCGGCGAGCGCGGCTCGCTCAACGTGCCGACGATGCGGCTGCGCACCGCCGAGGGCGAAGCCTCGTGGTGGTCGCCGCTGAGGACCGAGACCGTGGACGCGCCGGTGGGCGATCCGCTGGCGCGCCAGCTCGCGCATTTCTGCGCCGTCATCCGCGGCCAGACCGCGCCGCGCGTCAGCGCCGCCGATGCGACGCGCACGCTGCGGGTGACGCTGGCGGTGGCGGAGTCGGCCCGACTGGGCGGCACGCCGGTACGAATCGATTGAGACCGAACAAGGAGATTTCATGACGACCCCCGACCGCGAAGCCATCGGCGAACTGCCCAACCCGCTGGGCCTGGCCGGCATCGAGTTCATCGAATTCAGCACCAGCAAGCCGCAGGCGCTGGGCCAGGTGCTCGAGACCATCGGCTTCAAGCCCGTGGCGCGGCACCGTTCGCGCGAGGTGCTGCTGTATCGGCAAGGGCCGATGAACATCATCGTCAACGCGCATGCGAGCGAGCTGCCGCGTGCCGACACGCCGGCGATCGCGGCGATCGCGCTGCGGGTGCGCGACGCCGGCGCGGCGTATCGGCGTGCGATCGAGCGCGGCGCCTGGGCGGTGCCGGTGAAGGTCGAGCCGATGGAGCTGCACATCCCGGCGATTCACGGCGTCGGCGCGAGCCGCGTCTACTTCGTCGACCGCTGGAAGGAGTTCTCGATCTACGACGTCGACTTCGTGCCGATCCCGACGGTGGATCGCGCGCCGCCGGCGATCGCCGGCCTGCGCTGGTTCGGCGTGGTGCAGTACATCGGCAACGACCGCACCGAGGACTGGACCGACTTCTACCGCGAGCTGTTCGGCTTCTCGGCGCTACCCGACGAGCAGCGCTTCGGCATCCTGCC
>DASXQQ010000021.1:0-34786 GCA_036507085.1 Piscinibacter sp.
GGACACCGGGTCGCCTGCCGCTGCGGGATCGTCGAGCACGATCACCACGGTACGCGGCACGCCGGTGAAGGTGGTCGTGACCGTGCTCGTGCCGCGCGCGAGTTCGGCGCCGCTGACCCAGCCGGCATCGAGTCGCTCGTCATGCGCACCCAGGCGCTCGCCGACCGAGTGCACGACGCAGCCCGGGCCGAGCGCGGTCGAGCGGCCCGCGTAGGGCAGCTGCATGCCGGCATGCCATCCCGCGAGGCCGAGCTGCGACGGCGCGTCGCTGCCCTGCCCGATCGCGACGATTCGCTCGGTGCCACGCGGGATCTCGAGCGCACGCTGCTCGACGCGCTCGTCGGCGAGCCAGCGTCCGCCGTGCGACAGCAGCACGATGCGCGCCGCGGCGCCGCTGACCGCGAGCTTCGGTCGATCGCCCTCGCCCGCATCGCGGCGCGCATTGGGCAGCTCGAGCACTGCCGTCTGGCCGGCTGCGAGGCTCGCACCGCCGGCTGCGGCGCGGCGCGTCGGCGCGAGCATCGCCGTGCCGAAATCGCCGAGCGCGCCAGTGAGCGGCGCGCCGCGACGCGCGACCATCGCGGTCGCGCCGTGCGCCACCGCCGACGGCGGCAACTGCGTCGCGGCGATCAGCGTGCCGCCGGCGCCGCGGCTCGTGATGCGATTGACAGCAGCGGTCGACACGGCCGGCGTGTCGGTGACCACGAGCCGCGTCGCGATCGAACGGCTGCGCTGCGCCTCGACGGCAGCGAGCGTCGGCGGTGCAACGCGCCAGGCACGCTGACTGCCCTCGACCGTCGTGCGCGCCTTCGACGCCACGCTGATGCCCACCGTCGCGCCCGACAGCAGCCCGACCGCACGCGGCGCATCGACGAAGTGGTCATAGACCTTCGGCGGCATGGGCTCAGCGACCGCGGGAACCGTCGTCGCCGTCGCGACCTCGAGCCCTTCGGTCAGCGTGCCGAGCCGCGGCGGGCTTTGCCGTTCGCCGCGCAACGCGGCCAGCGCCGTCGGCGACGCGCGCTGACCCATGAAGCGCGACGCGGCCGAGAACGCCGCTTCACGCGTGATCGGCGCCGTGACCAGTTGGCTCACCGCCTTCGCCGAGTTGCGCTGGTTGGCGATCTCGGTCGCCTTGCGCGTGAACGGCAACGGCCGGCGCGGCCCGATCTCGACCTGGTAGTACGGAATCTCGGGCCCGCCGCCGGACGGCGTGGCCTTGCAGGCCAGATCGAGCTCGTTGAGCGCCTCGATCATTTCGCCCTTGGGCATCTTCGGCGCGTTCGCGTCCTGCGGCTGGCCCCAGATGCCGGCCGGGAAGTGGCCGAACGGGCGCACCGTGTCGATGAACGGATAGGGCCGGTCGACGCCCTCGCGCCGCCAGGTGATCGTGACCGTCGGCGTCACGCTGGCGGTGTCCATCGGCGCGACGCCGAGCGCGCGGCTCGGTGCGTACGAGGTGCTCGTGATCGCCGCCGGCGCGAGCGTGCGGTTGACGCGCGACGCCGGCACCGTGCTCGTGAACGTCACCGAGAACTCGACGACGACGATGAACGGCCGCTGCGACGAGCCGTCCGGCGTCGAGTTCTCGCCCTTGGCCGGCAGCGTGCCGGTGTTGGCCATCACCGCATGCGGGCGCGCATTGCCGCTGTCGGCCGCCTCGAGGTACTTGGCGATGAACGCGTCGGCCGCGAGCGGCTGCTTCTGTTCCTGCCCCGAGCCGCCGAACGCGAAGGTCAGCCCGATCGGGCCGACTTCGAAGGTCACGCTGCCGCGGAACTCCGGGCCCATCACGCGGATGCGCGCGCCGATGTGGATCGAGATCGTGATCTCGCCGAACAGCCAGGTGTCGATCGTCACGCCGGCCGCGATGCGCGCATACGCCATCACGTCGTACGAGAACGGATCGAAGAACACGATGCCGTGCGCGCCGAACTTCACTTCCGCCCACGCCGGCCCGAAGCTCGCCGAGGCCTCGAAGTCGCCGCCGGCCATCAAGGCTTCGGAGGTCAGCGCGAAGTAGCTGCCGGCCTTGATGACGATCGTGCTGCCGATGCTCCAGCGCAGGCCGAGGCGCGGCACGACGGGATAGCCGTCGCGATGGAAGTCCGGGTGGAATCCGCCCAGCGTCAGCACGAACTCGCCGGCCTTCTCGCCCTTGAACCAGATCACGAACGCGAAGCCGCCGGTGAGCTTGATGTCGGGGTAGAGGAGCCAGGAGTTGTCGGTGAGCTGGCCTTGCACCCACAGCACGCCCTCGCTGCTCGAGAAGCGCACCAGCAGCGCGAGCTCGATCGAGACGATCGCCGCCTGCGGGCGCGGCAGCGCCATGCGTGCGAGGCCGAGAATGTTGATGTCGAGCCCGTCGCCGATCTGCACCGCGACCACCGCGATGCCGTCGACCAGCGCGAAGCTGTTGAACGAGATCCCGGCCGCGAACCAGAACGTGCCCTTGCGCATCGGGTAGTACTGGCCGAGCTCGCGCAGCTGCTTCATCGGATCGCTCGGCTTCGCGGCGATGTCGAGCGCCTGGATCAGCGGGTAGTTGCCAAAGTTCGAGAGATCGCTCGGCACCTTCAACATGCGGTTGATGCCGAAGCCGCCGCCGATGCCGGTCAGGAAGAACGCGGGCGGCCCGCCGATCGGGCCGTTGATCGCGCCGATCGCGAAGAACGCGACGAACTTCTCGCCTTGCTCGGTCTTGCCTTCGCCATAGCCGCCGAACACGGTGAGGCCGTAGACCGCGAAGCGCCCAAGCAGCATGCCGAGGTACTCGATGCCCTGCGGCGTGGTCTGCTTGAGCAGGCCGCCGGCGATCGACACGCCGGCCATGTTGGCCGACACCGCGAGGCCGGCGAGGTCGATCGCCCAGCTCGCCGGGTTGAAGAAGTCGTTGTTGCCGACGATGTAGGTGAGCTGCAGGTCGTCGACCGCGCAGGTCAGGCCGAACATCGACACCGAGCCGTCCATCAACAGCGAGATGCGTTCGAGCCGGCCCTGCGGCATCGCGGTGCCGAAGCCGATCTGCTCCAGGTAGAGCGGACCGAAGCCGCGCTGGATCGCGATCCACCACGGCCCGGTGCCGTCGCCGGCCGTGAGCGAGACCTGCACCGCGCCGCCGTTGTGCGACTGGATCGCGAGCGCGGGCGAGAACGCGGGCTTGGGCGGTGTCGGCCCGGTGTCTCGCATGATCCCCTTGGCGATGCCGTTCTCGCCGCCGGCGCCGGACGCAGACACCGCCAGGTTCGAGAACTTCAGCTGCACGCCGCCGCTCTTTGCGCCGCTGGAGTCGATCGCCGCGAAGACGTACAGCGCGATCGACTCGATCGTGATGCCGGCGTCGAGCAGCGGACCGGAGGCCTTGCCGACGCGCAGGCCGAGGCCGTTGACCACCAGGCTGGGCGTGAACGCAAGCGGCAGCGTGGTCGGCAGGAAGCCGATGAACAGGCCGCCGTCGCCGGGCGGGTTCGGGTTGATCCAGCGGTCGTCGTTCTCGAGCCAGAGCGACACGTCGCTCTCGACCAGCGCGAAGCGGTCGGTCACGCCGAGCTGCAGGCCGATGCTGCCGTCGATGGTGGTGAAGTCGATCTTCAGCGGGCCGATCGGGATCGTGATGCCGGCGCCGGCGATGTTCGTGAACAGGCGATGGATGCGCGGCAGCAGCTGGTTCGCATCGAAGGGCTGGTCGATCAGCTGGGTCGGGTTGCCCGAGTCGAGCAGCACGCCGGCGAGCAGGAAGCGAACGTCCTTGGCGCCGACGGTGACGTTGAGCAGGTCCTTGACCGCCTGCTGCGCCATCGCGACTGCGGCGACGACGTCGGCGACGATCTCGACAACACGCAGCGCGACCGCGCCAGGGTCCGTCGTCGCGATCGCGGTGGCGATCGCGCCGTCGCTGGCCACGAGGTCGAAGCTTGCGGTGTCGAGCGTCCAGCGTGCGGCGAAGTGATGCGTGGCGTCGGCGGAGAGCCCGACCATCACGCGGCGTCCACCCGCCGGGGCCAGGCCCGCGCTGACGCTCACGAAGGGCTGCAGCAGCACGCCGCCGGCATCGATGCTCGCCGGGCCGAGCGCGACGCTCAACTCGTCGAGGCCCGCGGCGCTGATCGCGAGCGTGCCGCCGAGCCGCTCGATGCCGGGCACCGCGATGCCGGGCACCGTGAGCCGCACGCGGCTCGCGCCCGGCTGCCATTGCAGCGTGAAGGCGCCCGTCACTTGAACCGTCAGCTCGTTGCTCGTGCCGCTCGCGCTGACGCCGTTGGGCAGGAAGTCGTCGAGCAGCGGCGCGATCAGGTTCAGGCCGGTCGCGGTGATCGACGGGATCGCCGCGGTGAGCGAGCCGACCGGATTGGCGGCCCATTGGCGCAGTGCGTCGGCGCTGAACTTCTTGTTGGGGTCGAGGCCGGTGCGCAGCCCGAGCGCGTCGCCGACCTTGCTGACCAGCTGGCCCGGCGTGCCGTTGAGCTTGGCGAGTTGGTCGAGCAGGAACGGCAGCGCCGCTTCGGCCACGGCCGACAGTGCGCCGAGGCCGGAGAACGGCACCAGCGAGATGTCGGCGCCGCTGGCCGGACGCAGGAAGAGTTCGAGCCCGGTGTTGCCGATGCGCGCGTAGACCGCCTGGCGGCCCGGCGTCGTGCCGTCGAGGCCGAGGTGGGTTTCGAGTGCGACGCGCGGCGCGCCGGTGGGCGCGATGGCCAGGCTCGCGCCGATGCCGCCCGCGAGCCGCACGCCGCCGGCCGGCGTCCATGCGGATGGATCGACGCTCAGCGCGAGACGCGCGCCGGCGCCGTCTGCCGCCACCGACAGGCTCACGCCGGTGGCGATGGGCAACGGCGAGCCCGCGCCGCCTTGCAGCTTCATCAGCGGGCGCAGCGCATCGAACAGCGCCTGGATCTTCAGCGGGCTCGACGCCAGCGAGCCGGCGCTGCGCAGCCATGCGCCCGGATCGGCGAGCAGGCCGGCGAGCGGACGCAGCGCGCGTTCGGTGTCGCTCACGGCGCCCTTCAGCATGCCGAGTGCGTCGAGCACCGCGTCGATCAGCGGCCGAGCTTCTTCGTCGGCGCGACGCATCAGCTCAAGCGCGACATGCGCCGCCAGGCTGGGCGCGGCCTGCGCGAGCACGCGCGCGAGCGCCTGGCCGTCCGGCGCCGGCCACAGCGGCACGACGACCTGACGGGTCGCGCTTTGTTGCCACTGCAGCGTGATCGCGAACGGCGCCAGCGCGACCTGGATCTGCAGCGAGCCGGTCGTTGGAAGCGCCGCATCCGGGCCGAAGCGCAGTTCGCCGTCAAGGCCGGACAGCGACGCGGTGACATCGGCCTGCCAGCCGAAGCGACCGAGCGTGCTGCCGCCGCCGTGCACATGCACGCTGCGCGCCGCGAGATCGATGCTCGCGCCGAGCGGGCCGAGCAGCGACGCGATCGCCGTCTCGACGGCCGCGCTCGCCGCGACGAGGCGTTGGCGCACGAAGCCGGCGGGGTCGTGCACGAATTGGTCGACCGCATCGCCGACGACGCCGCCGTTGACGCCGATCAGCCCGAGCGCCGAGAACAGGTTCGACAGCGCCAGCGAGCGCGCGCTGCCTAGGTCCGCGGTGAGCCGCTGCACGGCCGCCGACAGCAGAACGCGCGCTTCGGGCAGCACGGGCACATCGTCCTCGCCGAGGCCGACCACGAGCGACTCCCACGACTGGCCGAAAACGCGCGCCTCGTGCAGCACGACGCGCGCCTCGCCGGGCGATGACCCGTCGAGCGGCATCGAGAACTCGGCGGAGATCGCGCGCAACTCGAGCTCGGGTGTCGCGGCGAGCCAGCCGATCGCGTCGCCGATGCGTAGGTCGACACGCAGTTCGTGCGTGCGGTCGACGCCGTCGTCGAGGTCGTAGCCGAACAGACCGAGCTGTGCGCTTGCGCGGATACGCAGCGTGCCGCTGGTGTCTTCCGGCAAGGCCCAGCGCAGGCCGGCGTGCACGCCTGTCGGCGCAGCGATGCCGATGCTCGAGCGATCACGCGCGCGGCCGGCGAGGCCTGCGGCGACGATCGCGGTAAGTGCGCTCGAGATGCGCTCGGCGGGCACGGCGCCGAACAGCGCATGCACGGCGAGGCCGGCGCGCGGTGCGGGCAGCGGGTCGGTCGGCGGGCGAAGGTCTACTGCCGGGTCGGCGAGCGGCGCGAGCTCCATCAATGCGCCGACGAGCGAGCGGCCGAGCGCAAGGTCGGCATCGTCTTCGTCGATCGCGTCGGTGGGCAGCAGGCGGTCGAGCAGGCGCAGCATGTCTGCCGTGGGCTGCACGCTGACGGCGGTGAGCGAGATCGGCGCGAGCGGTGTGCCGAGCAGCACCAGCTCGGTGACCACCGCCTTCGCGTCGGCGGCACGCCGCGCCGCATGGCCCGCGCCGCCGACCGCGACGATCACCACGCCGCCGGCGATGGCGGCAAACGCATCGAGTACGCGTTCGAGCCGCGCGGACTGCTCGGCCGTGCCATCGCCGGTGCTCGTGCCGGTGCGGCAGTCGGCGCGTGTGCCGAGCGCGACGTACCAGTCGCCGGTGTCGGCGGTCGGCGCCGTGAACATGCTCGCGTCGAGGCCGGCGGTGCTCAGGTCGATGCGCCGCTCTTCGCCGAAGCCCGTCCATGCAGACGCACCCAGCGCGACATGGATCGTCGTCGTCGGTGCGCGGCCGATCAGGTCCTCGAGGTTCAGCTCGTCGAGCAGCTGCGAGGCACCGACGCCGACGCGGCGGATCGTGACGCCGGTCGGCGGCTGCGCCGGCGCGACGATGCGACCGTCGCCGCCGACCAAGCGTTGCACGAGCGCGGTGAATCCGGCGTCGAGATCGCGGCCTTCGACGAGTGCGCGCACTTCCTCGGCGACCTCGGCTTCGTTGCGCAGCGCCGCAGCGAGCGACGCGGTGGACAACCCCGGTCTCCCCGGTCGCCACGAGCGGATCGCCTGATGCGCGGCGGTGACGACCGGCTCCAGCCCGTCCGGCGGGAACCACACGGCAATGTTCGGTAGCCCGTCGGCGAGTGCGAAGCGATACGGGTCGTGCGGCCGGCCGCTGCCGGCGATCACGCCGCGTGCCGCACCGAGGCCACCGAACAGGTCGGCAATCAGTTCAAGCGCGCGCTCGCCGAGCTCGCTCATCGCGAGACGCGGCAGCCAGTCGCGCAGCGCGGCCTCGGGCGTGGCGACGATATCGGCCAGGCGCAGCCGTGCACCGCTGCGTGCGACACCGCCAGCTTCGCGAACGGACTCGGCCCAGCCGAGCGCCCGCGCGACATCGCCGACCACGCCGCCGATCAGCGTGCCCAGGTGGCCGATCAGCGCCTCGACGCCGTCCCAGGCCTCGGCAGGCAGCGTGACGCTGCCGTCGGTGCCGATCACCGGCAGCGCGATCGGCACATCGATCGCATCGAGCTCGAGGCGCAGATGCGGCGCGCTGACGTTCGCGGAGATGCCCGCGTCTGGCGACCACGCGAGCCGCAGGCCGACGTGATCAGCCACCACGGCCGCCGCGTCGCCCAACGCTAGCCGGGCGCGGCGCGGATTGGCACCACGTTCTCGCGCGGTGAGCGTCGCCTCGACGTTGCCGAGCAGCGCGGCACTGCGCGCAGCGAGGTCGATGCGCGCGATCTGCGCGGCGATGCGCGTGGTGACCACGGTGCAGTGCTGGCCGAGGTCCTCGACCTCGGTCGCCGCGGCGAGGCCGATGTGCAGCTTGGCGCCGTCCGCCGCGACTTCGAACGCCAGAGGGCCGATCACCGGCAGCCGCCACGGGCTCTCGAGCGTGCCGAGGCCGGACACCACGGACACCGCTTCGCTCGCATCGGTGATCGCGCTTCGCAGCGCCGACAGCACCGTGTTTGCTGCCGTGGTGTTGGCGACGAGCTGCTGCCAATACCCCGCGACCGCCGCAACGGGGTCGGTCATCAGCGCGGCGAGCGTCACCGCGGGCACGCCGGCGGGTGGATCGAGGCCGAGCAGCTGGCGCGCGAGGCCGAGCGCGCTGCCGAGTCCGGCGAGCAGTTCGTCGGCGATGTCTTCGACGGCGTTGCCCGCGGCGTCCATCACCGCGTCGGGCGACGTGAGGTCGAGCGTGGCGTAGTCGCGTGTGCCGAGGCGCACGTTGTCGGCCGCGAGCACGAAGCCGAGCCGGCGTTGCGCATCGATGCCGAAGCCGATGCGCAGCGTGTCGGCGCGCGCGACCGTCGGCGCCGTGATGTTGAGGATGCGATTGCCCGCGCGGCCCGCTGCGGCCCAGACGCCGAAGCTCGGCAGCGCGAAGGCTTCGCCAGTGACGAGGTCGATGCGGAACACGTCGGCACGCGCCTCGACGCGCGCGTCGTTGTTGCCGAGCTCGATCGCGAGGCTCGGCGTGAGCCGCGCGTTGCCGCTCGGGCCGGTGTCGGTGCGCAGCGAGAGCGTGAGCAGCGCGGCGCCGCCGAGGCTGAAGCTCACGCCGTCGGCGATCGGCGTGCCGCCGAGCAGCGTCGCGAGATGGCCGAGCCAGTCGTTGCGCGCGTTGGTGTCGGTCAGGATGAAGCGCACCCAGTCGGCGATCGTGAGCACGCCGCGCGTGGGCAGCGTGGTGATCGGGAAGTCGGGCACCTGGTCGTTGCCGCGCAAGCCCAGCAAGCCGGCCGCCGCGCGCAACACGGGGGGGGCGAGCGCTGCATCGGCCTGCGCCTTGACGAGCGAGAGCACGAGGTCGAGCAGTGCGTCGTCGAGCTGATCGGCGCCGTCGGCGCGCACGCGTACGTCGCGCGGCTCGGTAGCACCCGGCAGCTGTAGCCCGGTGAGCGAGACGCCGAACACCGGCGCCTGCGGGTCGCCGGGCGCGGTCGGGAGGTCGACCTCGAGGCCGATGCCGCCGAGCCGCGGCTGACCCGGCACGGCCGGCCCGGGGTCGATCGTGATCGACGTGCCGATGCGGATGCGCCCGCCCACCGAGCCGAGCAGCAAGGGCTGCGACACGCTCGGCCCGCCATCCTTGTGCGCACGGAACAGCGGCACGGCGAGCGTGGTCACCGAGCCCGGGTCGGCGGTGGAGAAGCTCAGACCCACGCCGACGTGCAGGCCATCGCTGGGGTTCTCGTCGATCGTCAGCGCGATCGACAGCGCCGGGTCCTCGATCGACAAGATCGGCAGCCACGTCACGCCGCCTGTGGTGCTGCGCTCCGCGCCGCCGAGTGCCTCGTCGATGAACGCGATCAGCGCCTCGCGCTGCACCTGCGACGCGAGCATGCTCTTGAGCGAGCTCTCCGGGTCGGCGAACCAGCCCTGGTTCGGATTGCCGCTCGCGTCGAAAATCCCCAGCGCCTTGGCGAGGTTGCCAAGGATGCCGAGGTCGAGGTTCATGCCTTGAGCGAGCTGGAGCCCGCGAAGCGGTGCCGAGCCATCGGCAAGATTTCGATGCCGCGCGCGCTGACCGACAGCTCGACCGGCACAAGCAGGTTGCCTCGCGTGTCCTTGCCAATGGCCGCGGCGATGCCGGTGACGAGCCCGAGCACGCACTGCCACGCGAACGCGACGAGCGCGTCGCCCCAGGCGTCGATCACGATCGGCGGGCCGTTCGGGCGGCGCGGCGTGGCGGCGTACAGGCCGGCGGGTGCGCTGGGTGAGCCTGTCGCGAACAAGGCCTCGACAGTCGCAGGCCCGGTCTGGTCGCAGCGCACCGGGATCAGTACGCGGATCAGCCCTTCGTCGACCTTGACCTCGACGCCGGCGATGCCGACCGCGAGCTCACTCTCGCCTTCGACCCAGACGACCTCGGTGCGCTTGGTCGGGCGAAAGAAGCCGGCCGCGCGGCGTGACGCCACGCGCATCAGCTCGGTGCCCTGCTTGGGCGTGATGCGCACGGAGTCGAAGACATCGCCCTCGGCCATCGGCCGCACCGCACGGGGGAGACGCTGGGCGCGCCGCTCCAACTCGACGAATCGAGCGAATTCGGCGTCGACGGCATCGCTCACGGGCGGGGAATATAGACCGAATCGTGCGGCTGTCCGTCCCTAACTTTGTGTAGGAAGAGGTAACGCCGCGCCTTGGGCGTGCGTCCTGAGGCAACGACGGCCACTGACCCGACTGGATCAGTGGCCGTCAATCGACACCTCAGTTCGCCTATTGCAATTGGCGGCGATCGATCCTCGAATACGGCATCAGGAAGGGAAAGCTCAGGGCGAATCCGTTCGCGAACGTGAAGAAGCTGGCAACGGTGAAGCGAAAACGCTACGTGACGGATGCGGAACTCGCACTTGCCGTCGACGTAGGTCGACGGACGGGTGGACCCCAACATATCGTCGCCTTGGGACTGAAGACAGCATTTCTATGTGTTCGTCGCTCAGTAGAGGTCCGCGCCTGCACGCGCGATCAGTTGACGGATGATGGGCTCAATTGGCAAGACGGCAAGACGCCCCAAGCTGAGGAGCCACGCAAGGGTCTGATTGAATGGAGCGATGAACTGCGTGCGACAGTCGATGAGGCACTGGGAATCGAGCGAAACAAACTAGCTGGCACCTGGTACGTGTTTGGAAACATGAATGGTCAGCGCTACACGAAGGGTGGATGGAAGGCGACCTTGGCCAAGCTCATGTCAGAGTGTGAAGCAGAGGCCAAGCGGCGTGGCGTTGAGTTCAAGCCGCTTAGCCTCGCTTAGCCTGCAGGGACTGCCGACCAAAGGGCGTAAGCGACAAGCTCGAACATGGCGACACGGACGTCATGGAGGCGACCATGCACACGTCCGAGCGGATGGTGCGGGAGGTCTATGACCGCCGCCGGCTGCGCAAGGCAAAGCCCACAAGATGACCGGATTCGGTCAATCGAACTCCAAATTTGGAATATGAAAGCAAAGCGCCACCCCGAAGGGTGGCGCAAGTGCTTGATCTTATTGGCGGAGTGGACGGGGCTCGAACCCGCGACCCCCGGCGTGACAGGCCGGTATTCTAACCAACTGAACTACCACTCCGCGTGGTGGCAACATTCCGCTTTGAACTTTAGTTCTCGGCGCAAGCCTTGCCAAACTTGGCGTCCCCTAGGGGATTCGAACCCCTGTAATCACCGTGAAAGGGTGGTGTCCTAGGCCTCTAGACGAAGGGGACATGTTCTTCATCTTCTTGAACCGCGCGCCACCATTTTGGTGGAGGTAAGCGGGATCGAACCGCTGACCTCTTGCATGCCATGCAAGCGCTCTCCCAGCTGAGCTATACCCCCTCTGGCTTGCCCTTTCGGGCTTCCTTTAGGCCTACGCGCTGTTCAAGCGAGACCGCGATTATAGCCAGACTTTCAGACGCTTCGCAAACGCGCGAGCACCGTGTCACGAGGGAAGAGCTCGAGCACCGCATCGATCGACGGCGTTTGCGCGCGGCCACACACCAGCACGCGAACCGCATGCGCGAGTTGCGGCATCTTCAGGCTGTGGGCAGCGAGGGTCTCCTTGATTGCGGCACCGATCGCGGCCTTGTTCCACTCGATCGCGGCGAGCTTGTCGCGCAGCGCGCGCAGCGCGGGCCGCACCGCATCAGTGACGTGCGACGCGAGGTCCTGCTCGCTCGGCGCAACATCGGCGAAGTACATGCCCAGCCAATCGGCGAGCTCGCCGGTGGTGGCGCAGCGGTCCTTGAACAGTCCGCACAAGGGCGTGAGCTGCGCCTCGCTCGCGACGATGCCGCGGCGCGCCAGCTGGGCTGATACCAGCGCCGCCAGCGACGCGTCGGTCATGCCCTTCAGGTAGTGCGCATTGACCCAGTTCAGCTTAGCCGCGTCCCATTGCGCCGGGCTCTTCGCCAGATGGTGGCCGTCGAACCAGCTCACCAGTTGCTCGCGCGTGAACAGCTCGTCGTCGCCATGGCTCCAGCCCAGGCGCGACAGGTAGTTCACCATCGCATCGGGCAGGTAGCCCGCCTCTTCGTACTGCATCACGCTGACCGCGCCGTGCCGCTTGGACAGCTTGTCGCCATCGGGGCCGAGGATCATCGGCACGTGGCCGTACTCGGGCAGCTCGGCGCCGAGCGCGCGCAGGATGTTGATCTGTCGCGGTGTGTTGTTGACGTGGTCGTCGCCGCGAATCACGTGGCTGATCTGCATGTCCCAGTCATCGACGACGACGCAGAAGTTGTAGGTCGGGGTGCCGTCGGGTCTGGCGATGATCAAGTCGTCGAGCTCGCGGTTGCTGATGCTGATGGTGCCCTTGACCATGTCGTGCCAGCTCACGTCGCCGTCGAGCGGATTGCGAAACCGCACCACCGGCTCCACGCCGGGCGGCACGGCCGGGAGCGTCTTGCCCGGCTCGGGCCGCCAACGGCCGTCGTAGCGCGGCTTCTCGCCGCGCGCGCGCTGCGCCTCGCGCATCGCATCGAGCTCTTGCGGCGTGCAGTAGCAGCGGTAGGCGCTGCCGTCGGCGAGCATCTTCGCGATGACTTCGCGGTAGCGGGCCAGCCGCTGCATCTGGAAGAACGGACCCTCGTCATAGTCGAGCCGCAGCCACTTCATCGCGGCGATGATCTGGTCGACCGCCTCTTGCGTGGAGCGCGCCACGTCGGTGTCTTCGATGCGCAGAATGAACTCACCGCCATGGTGGCGCGCGAACGCCCAGGAGAACAGCGCCGTGCGGGCGGTGCCCAGATGCAGGAAGCCCGTCGGCGACGGCGCGATGCGCGTGCGAACTTTGCGGGTCATAGACGCGAGCCGTTCAAACCGACGCGAGGCCGCGCAGCAAGTCGGCCTTCAGATCGGCAAGATCTTCGAGCCCGACCGCGACGCGGATCATCCCTTGCGTGATGCCGGCCGCCAGGCGCTGCTCTTCGGTCAAGCGGCCATGCGAGGTGCTGGCCGGGTGGGTGATGGTGGTCTTGGTGTCGCCGAGGTTGGCGGTGATCGAGCAGATCCGCGTGCTGTCGATGACGTGGAACGCGTTCTTGCGCGCCAGCGTCGCCCCACCCGACGCCGGGCTCTTGACGATGAACGACACCACCGCGCCGCCGCAGCCCGATTGCTGCGCCATCGCGAGCTCATGCTGCGGGTGCGACTTGAGCCCGGGGTAGTAGACCCGCTCGACCGTCGGCTGTTGCTCGAGCCAGGCGGCGAGCGCGAGCGCGCGTTCGCTTTGCGCCTGCATGCGGATCGACAAGGTCTCCAGTCCCTTGAGCACGACCCAGGCATTGAACGGCGACAAGGTCATGCCGGCACTGCGCATCACCGGAACGAGCTTCTCGTTGACGATCGCCTCGGTCCCGCAGATCGCGCCGGCAATCACGCGGCCCTGCCCGTCGAGGTACTTGGTGCCCGAGTGGATGATCAGGTCGGCGCCGTACTCGATCGGCTTTTGCAGCGCCGGCGAGCAGAAGCAGTTGTCGACCGCGAGCAGCGCGCCGGCCGTCTTCGCGATCTCCGCCAGCGCGCGGATTTCGCAGACTTCGGTCAGCGGATTGGTCGGCGACTCGGCAAACAGCAGCCGGGTGTTGGGTCTGACCGCGCGGCGCCATTCGCCGACATCGGTCTGTGAGACGAACGTGGTCTCGACGCCGAACTTCGCGAACTCGCGGCCGAACAGCATGATGGTCGAGCCGAACACGCTTTGCGAGCAGATCACATGGTCGCCCGCCTTCAGCAGGCCCAGGCCCAGCAGCAGGATCGCGCTCATGCCGCTCGACGTTCCAATGCAGGCCTCGGCGCCCTCCATCGCAGCCAGGCGCCGCTCCATCATCATCACCGTCGGGTTGGTGAAGCGCGAGTAGATGAAGGCTTCTTCCTCGTTGGCGAAGCGCGCCGCAGCGGATGCGGCGTCGGGTTGGACGAAGCTGCTGGTCAGGAACAGCGCCTCGGAGTTCTCGCCCCAGGCCGAACGCGGCAAGCCTTCGCGAACCGCCAGCGTGTCGAGCCGCACATCGTCGGGCAACGGCACACGCGGAATCTTCTTGTCGGTCATCGAGTCTCCTCCGCGGCGCTTTGCAGGGCGAGCCGCGAACGGTCGGGGCCGTCTTCTTCTTCGCCTTGGGATTGGCGCTGCGCAGCCAGCGCATCAAAGTCGGCGTCCGTCACGTCGCCGGTGATGTAGTGGCCATCGAAGCACGAGGCCTCGAAACCGGCGAGCTTCGGGTTCAGCTGCCCCACCACCCGCTTCATCGCGGCCACGTCCTGGTAGATCAGCGCATCGGCACCGATGAACACGCGGATCTCTTCGATGCTGCGGTTGTGCGCAATCAGCTCGTCCTTGGTCGGCATGTCGATGCCGTAGACATTCGGAAAGCGCACCGGCGGCGCGGCCGAGGCCATGTAGACCTTGCGCGCACCGGCGTCGCGCGCCATCTGCACGATCTCTTTCGAGGTGGTGCCGCGCACGATCGAGTCGTCGACCAGCAGCACGTTGCGGCCCTTGAATTCGGTGGCGATCGCGTTGAGCTTCTGGCGCACCGACTTCTTGCGCATCCCCTGCCCCGGCATGATGAAGGTGCGGCCGACGTAGCGGTTCTTCACGAAGCCCTCGCGATACGGCTTGCCGATCTTCTGCGCCAGCTGCATCGCCGATGGGCGGCTCGATTCGGGGATCGGAATCACCACGTCGATCTCGCTCGGCGGCATCGTGGAGATCAGCCGCTGCGCCAGCGTCTCGCCCATGTTGAGGCGCGCCTGGTAGACCGAGATGCCGTCCATGATCGAGTCGGGCCGCGCCAGGTAGACGTACTCGAACATGCACGGATTCAGCGTCGGGTTCTCGGCGCATTGCTGCGTGTGGATGTTGCCTTCGAGGTCGATGAACACCGCTTCGCCCGGCGCCACGTCGCGCAGCACCTTGTGGCCGGTGCCCTCGATCGCGACCGACTCGCTCGCCACCATCACTTCGCGCCCGACGGGCGTTGTGCCTTCGCCGAAGCACAGCGGGCGGATGCCGAAGGGATCGCGAAACGCGAGCAGCCCGTAACCGGCGATCAGCGACACCACCGCATACGAACCCTTGATGCGCTTGTGCACCGCGCGCACCGCCTTGAAGACCTCCTCGGGCGACAGCGGCAGGTCGCGCGCGGCAACCTCCAGCTCGTTGGCGAGGATGTTGATCAGGACCTCGGTGTCGCTGTCGGTGTTGATGTGGCGGCGGTCGATGTCGAACAGCTCCTTCTTCAGCGCGTGCGCGTTGGTCAGGTTGCCGTTGTGGACGAGGACGATGCCGAACGGCGCGTTCACATAGAAGGGCTGGGCTTCTTCCTCGCTGTAGGCGTTGCCGGCCGTCGGATAGCGCACCTGGCCGAGCCCCACTGCGCCCGGCAAGCCGCGCATGTTGCGGGTGCGGAACACGTCGCGCACCATGCCGCGCGCCTTGTGCATGAAGCAGCGGGTGCCCTGCATCGTGACGATGCCGGCCGCGTCCTGCCCGCGGTGCTGCAACAGCAGCAGCGCGTCATAGATCAGCTGGTTGACGGGGGCCTTCGAGATCACGCCGACGATGCCACACATGGTTTACTCCAAAATCAAACGGCCGCGGGCTGGCATCGGCTCAGCGCGGAAGATGCTCCGAAATCTGCCGCGGCAAGACCGGCTTCAGGCCCTGCAGTGCCTCGACCGACCAGACCGCACCGCGCGATTGCTGCCACGCCGCCGACTTCGCCAGCGACGTGAGCATCACGACCGTGGTGATCGCCAGCAGCACGACCAGGCCGCGCGCCAATCCAAAGCTCGCACCCAGCACGCGATCGACCCCACTGAGCGGCGTGGCACGAATCATCAGCCGAAGCAAGCGCGCCACCAGCGCCCAGACGATCAGTGCCGCCACGAAGATAGATGCGAACGCCGCGCCATGGTTCAAGGCCGAGCCCGCCGTGCCCACCGGAATGTGCGGCGCCACCGCCGGCGCGAACCACTGGGCGGCCAGCCAGGCCGCCACCCAGCCGAGCAGCGACAGCACTTCGAACACCAGGCCGCGCAAGAGCCCGACCAGCACCGACAGGCCGAGGATGATCAGGAACGCGATGTCGACCCAGGCCATGTCGGGCATTCGTCACAAGGTGAGGACGACGGCAGCAACGCCGGCGGCCTTGGCTTTGGCGAGTGCGCGGTCAGCGTCCTCGCGCGAGGCGAACGGGCCGACACGCACGCGGATGCGGTTGCCCGCAGGGGTCTCGGCGACCTGGGTGTAGGTCTTCATGCCGAGCTTCTCGACCTTGAGCCGCGTTTCGCGGGCGGCGCTGGCGTCGGCGAACGCACCGACCTGGACCACGTAACGGGCGCCGTCTTTCGCCGCCGGTTTGGCTGCCGCCGCGGGTTCGGCCGCCTTCGGCGCGGGTGCCGGCTCGGCCGCCTTCTTCGCAGGCGCGGGCTCAGGCGCCTTGGGTGCGGCCGATCCCGCCGGCGTCGGTGCCGCCGGCACTTCGCGTCCGGCGTCGGCGCGGGTCTCGGTGATGATCGCGGTCGGCGCGCTCGATGCGGCGGGCTCCGCCGGCGCCAGTGCCACCGGCGTCTTCGGCCGTGCCGCCGGCATCACCAAGGGCGGTGCGCCTTCCTTGCGCGGGATCTCGATCGGAATGTCGACCGGGATCGGACGCGGCTGGGTCTCGAACAACAGCGGGAATCCGACGACGCCGATACCCACCAGCACCACTGCACCGATCAGCCGCCTCCGAGCGCGCGTTCGGGCCTGCGCCACTGCATCGGCGGGCGGCTCGGCCCGCGCGGGCTTGGCGGCCGCAGCACGCGACTTGCTCTGGAAGATCGACAACAAACCCATGGGTGCGGATTTCTGTGGTGCGAGAAGGCGTGATTCGTGTGCCCCCGCAAACACGCTGCCGCAGCAGCTGCGGCTCGGCCGGATCAGCCGACGTGCGTGGCGGTCAACCGGGGCAGACCTTCCTTCAACACGCCACCCACGGTGTAGAAGGAGCCGAAGACAAGAATTCTATCAGCCGGGTCCGCGCTCTCGAGGGCGGCGCGCAACGCCTGAAGGGGATCAGCGTGGCAGCTCACCGCGACCGACCCCGGCCCGACCAGTGCGAGCTGGGCGTGCCGATCGCGCAGCTGCGCCGCGGTCGCCGCGCGTGCCACCGGCAGGTCGGTGAAATGCCACGCATCGACCAGCGGCGCCATGCGCGTGAGGATGGCCGCGACGTCCTTGTCGTGCATCGCGCCGAACACTGCATGGGTGCGCGGGTAAAACCCCATCTGGTCGAGGTTTTGCGCAAGCGTCGCGACCGCGTGCGGGTTGTGCGCGACGTCGAGGACCAGTGTCGGCTGACCCGGCACGATCTGAAAGCGGCCCGGCAGCTCGACCATGGCGAGCCCGTTGCGCACCGCCTGCGCGGGCACCGGCAGCCGCTCGCGCAAGGCCTCCAGAGCGGCGAGCACACCCGACGCATTGAGTAACTGGTTGACGCCGCGCAGCGCCGGGTAGGCGAGCGCGTTGAAGCGCTTGCTGCGGCCGGCCCACGACCACTGCTGCTTGTCGCCGGCGTAGTTGAAGTCACGTCCGAACAGCCACAGATCGGCCTGGATCTCGCGGGCGTGGTCGACCAGGCTTTGCGGCGGGACCGGATCGCTGACGATCACGGGCTTGCCGGTTCGCATGATGCCGGCCTTTTCGCGGCCTATCGATTCGCGGTCGGGGCCGAGGTATTCGACATGGTCGATGGCGATGCTGGTGATGATTGCGCAGTCGCTGTCGAAGGCGTTGACCGCGTCGAGGCGACCTCCGAGGCCGACCTCGAGGATCACCAGGTCGAGCGGCGCTTGCGACAGCGCTCGTGCGATGACGAGCGTGGTGAACTCGAAATAGGTCAGCGGCACGTCGCCGCGGGCACGCTCGACCGCTTCGAAGTGCGGCAGCAACTCGCTGGCCGCGACCATTGCGCCGTTGACGCGACAGCGTTCCTCGAAGTGCACCAGGTGCGGCTTGGCATAGAGGCCGACGCGGTAACCGGCCTGCAGCGCGATCGCTTCGAGCATCGCGCAGGTCGAGCCTTTGCCGTTGGTGCCGGCGACCGTGACGACCGGCACACCGAACGCGAGTCCGAGCCGCTCCTTGACCTGCAGCACGCGCTCCAGCGTGAGGTCGATCTCCTTCGGGTGCAGGCGCTCGCAGCGTGCGAGCCAGTCGTCGAGCGTGGTCGGTAGCGCTGTGTCGGGAGTGGACACGAGGAGCGACTGCTAGGCCAACGCGTCGGCGCTTTGCCGCTGCAGCATCGCGATGGCGCGCGCGACCGTCGCGCGCAGCTCGCGGCGGTCGACGATCATGTCGATCGCACCGGTCTGCAGCAGGAACTCGGCGCGCTGGAACCCGTCGGGCAGCTTCTCGCGCACGGTGTTCTCGATGACGCGCGGGCCGGCGAATCCGATCAGCGCCTTCGGCTCGGCGATCACCACATCGCCGACGAAGGCGAAGCTGGCCGACACGCCGCCCATCGTCGGGTCGGTCAGCACGCTGATGTAGGGCAGCCCGGCTTTCGCCAGGCGCGTCAGCGAGGCGTTGGTCTTCGCCATCTGCATCAGGCTCAGCAGACCTTCCTGCATGCGCGCGCCGCCGGTGGCGGTGAAGCTGATGAACGGCGTCTTCTGCTCGCAGGCGGTCTCGACGCCGCGCACGAAGCGCTCGCCGACCACCGAACCCATCGAGCCGCCCATGAAATCGAACTCGAAACACGCCGCCACCACCGGGATGCTGTGCACCGCGCCGCCCAGCACCACGAGCGCGTCGGTTTCACCGGTGTTCTCCAGCGCTTCCTTCAGCCGCTCGGGGTATTTCTTGCTGTCCTTGAACTTGAGCGCGTCGACCGGCACGACTTCCTGGCCGATCTCGTAGCGACCCTCGGGGTCGAGGAAGGCATCGAGCCGGGTGCGCGCGCCGATGCGGTGGTGATGGTTGCACTTGGGGCAGACGTTGAGGTTCTGCTCGAGGTCGGTCTTGTAGAGCACCGTTTCGCAGGCCGGGCACTTGACCCACAGGCCCTCGGGAATCGTGCGGCGCTCGCTCGGATCGGTGTGTTGGATCTTCGGCGGCAGCAGTTTTTCGAGCCAGCTCATCAATGAACTCCTTGCAGGGAATCGAGCGCCTTGCGAATGTCGGCGATGAACCGGCCACCCGCGGAGGCGACATTGTCGCGCGATTGGGTCTCGAGCAGTTGCACGATGGCCGAGCCGATGACCACCGCATCGGACACCGCGCCCACAGCCATCGCCGACTGCGCATCGCGAATGCCGAAGCCCACGCCCACCGGCAGCGCGACGTGCGCCTTGATGCGCGGCACCATCTGCGCGACCGCATCCGTGTCGAGGTGGCCGGCGCCGGTCACCCCCTTCAACGAGACGTAATAGACGTAGCCGCTGGCGACACGGCCCACGTCCTTCATGCGCTGCTCGGTGGAGGTGGGCGCGAGCAGGAAGATCGGATCCAGCCCGTTCGAACGCAGCGTGGCGGCAAAGGCCTCGCACTCCTCGGGTGGGTAGTCGACGACGAGCACGCCATCGACCCCGGCAGCCTTCGCATCGGCGACGAAGCGCTCGACGCCATAGCGTTCGATCGGGTTCGCATAGCCCATCAGCACCACCGGCGTCGCGTCGTTCTTCGCGCGGAAACCGCGCACGAAGGCGAGCACCTGCGCCATCCCGATGCCCTTGGCGAGCGCGCGCTCGGCCGCGCGCTGGATCACCGGGCCATCGGCCATCGGGTCCGAGAAGGGCACGCCGAGTTCGATCACGTCGGCACCGGCGTTCGCCATCGCGAGCATCAGCTCGACGGTCGCATCGGGATACGGGTCACCCGCGGTGACGTACGGAATCAACGCCTTGCGACCCTCGGCTCTCAGCGCATCGAACGCCTTCGCGATGCGGCTCATTTCGGCCCTTTCACGATCGTGTCGGAGCCCTTCACGCTCTGCCCCTGGCACGATGGACGACAGAAGAAGTCTGCGCCGGACAGGTCGGCGACCGTGCCGATGTCCTTGTCACCGCGCCCCGACAGGTTGACGAGCAGATGCTGGTCGGAGCGCATCGTCGGCGCGATCTTCATCGCATACGCCACCGCATGGCTCGACTCGAGCGCCGGGATGATGCCTTCGGTGCGGCACAGGTAATGAAAGGCCTTCAACGCCTCGTCGTCGGTCACGCCGACATACTCGGCTCGGCCGATGTCCTTCAGGTACGAGTGCTCGGGACCGACCCCGGGGTAGTCGAGGCCGGCCGAGATCGAATGCGTCTCGGTGATCTGGCCGTTGGCGTCTTGCAGCAGGTAGGTGCGGTTGCCATGCAGCACGCCGGGCGAGCCGGCCAGCAGCGACGCGGCGTGCTTGCCGCTTTGCAGGCCCAGCCCGGCCGCTTCGACGCCGATCAGCCGCGTGCCCTCGTGCTCGATGTAGGGGTAGAAGATGCCCATCGCATTGCTGCCGCCGCCGACGCAGGCGATCACCGCATCGGGCTGGCGCCCGATCATCGCGGGCATTTGCGTGAGGCATTCGTCGCCGATCACGCGTTGGAAGTCGCGCACCATCATCGGATAGGGGTGCGGGCCCGCCACGGTGCCGATGATGTAGAAGGTGTTCTCGACGTTGGTCACCCAGTCGCGCAGCGCCTCGTTGAGCGCGTCCTTCAGCGTCTTCGAGCCGCTCTCCACCGGCACGACTTTCGCGCCGAGCAAATTCATGCGATAGACGTTGGGCGACTGGCGCTTCACGTCTTCGCTGCCCATGTAGACCACGCACTCCATGGCGTAGCGCGCACAGATCGTCGCGGTCGCCACGCCATGCTGGCCCGCGCCGGTTTCGGCGATGACCCGCGGCTTGCCCATGCGTCGAGCGAGCAGTGCCTGGCCGATGGTGTTGTTGACCTTGTGCGCGCCGGTGTGATTGAGGTCTTCGCGCTTGAGGTAGATCTGCGCCCCGCCCAATTCGCGGCTCATGCGCTCCGCGTGGTAGACCGGGCTCGGCCGACCGACGAAATGCGCCAGCTCGGACCGAAACTCGGCCATGAAAGCCGGGTCGCGCTGCGCGTCGGCGTAGGCCTGCTTCAGTTCATCGAGCGCATGGATCAGCGTCTCGGCGACGAAGGTGCCGCCATAGGGACCGAAATGCCCCCGTGCATCGGGTTGCTGGTAGTTCAACATCGAACAAGTCCAATCTTCAGGCTTCGGAGTTGGCGATGCGGGCATCGGCCTCGCGCACCGCTTCACAGAACCGGCGAATCGCCTCGGCATCCTTGATGCCTTTGGCGGCTTCCACGCCGGAACTCACGTCAACGGCCCAGGGCCGCACCTGAAGAATGCCGTCGATCACATTTCCGGCATGCAACCCACCAGACAAAACGACTGGACGGGGCACGTTTCGAGGAATGAGTGACCAATCGAAGACCTTTCCACCACCACCGTAGCCCTCGACATGGGCGTCGAGCAGAATCGCCTGGGCGTCGGGATACCGAGCCGCGAAGTCTAACAAATCGAGCTGTGGCGTCATCCGCGCGGCGCGCATGTAGGGCCGCTGCGCCGCGTCGCAGTCCGCTGGGGACTCGTCGCCATGGAACTGCAACAGCAGTTGCGGAATGGCTTGCGCCGCTTGGGCAATGGCATTGGGCGACGCATTGACGAACAGCCCGACCGGTGTCACGAACGGCGGCAAGTCGCGCGCGAGCTCCGCCGCCTGCTCGACCGCGATGCAGCGCGGACTCTTGGCGTAGAAGACGAAGCCCACCGCATCGGCGCCGGCCTCGATGGCCGCGTCGAGGTCTTGGCGGCGGGTGAGGCCGCAGATCTTGATGCGTGTGCGTTGCTGCATGCGTGCGGATGTCAGGGCAGCCAATCGATCGCAGCGCTGCGCTGCACGATGGCATGACGTGGATCGTAGTACGGTCCGACGAAGTACAGGCCGTCGGGTGGGAACGTCGGCGCCGCCTGGCTGCGCTCGCGCGAGGCGAGCACCTCACCGAGCCAGTCGGGCGCGCGGCTGCCTGTGCCCACCGCGACCAGGCAGCCCATGATGTTGCGCACCATGTGGTGCAGGAACGCGCCGGCGTCGAAGTCGAAGCGCCAGTAGGCGCCGCGCCGTTCGATGCCGATGGCGTGGACCCGCTTCACCGGCGACGACGCCTGGCATTCGGCGGAGCGGAACGCGCTGAAGTCGTGCTCGCCGACGAGGCGCTGCGCTGCGGCCCGCATCGGCTCGACCGCCAGCGGGCGGAAGACCCAGCCGGCGAGGCCGGTCTCGAGCGCGGGGCGCACCGGCGACTCGCGCAGCACGTAGGCATAGCGCCGCCCGAGCGCGCTGTTGCGGGCATGAAAGTCCTCCACCACCGGTTGACACCATTGAACCGCGATGTCGTCGGGAAGAAAACGGTTGGTGCCGCGCACCCAGGAGAACGCCTGCCGGTCCAGCGCAGTGTCCAGGTGCACGACCTGGTTCAGGCCGTGCACGCCGGCATCGGTGCGTCCGGCACACAGCGTGCGCACCGGCTCGTCGGCGAAAGTCGACAACGCAAGCTCGAGCCGGTCCTGCACCGTCTGGCCGCCGGGCTGGCTTTGCCAGCCCTGATAGGCGGTGCCGCGATAGCTGACGCCCAGGGCCAGCCGCATGGAAGGGAATGCCTGCGTCCGCCGGCGATCAGGCCAGCGCGTCGAGCATGCCCTGCGCCTTGGCCTTGAGCGCCCCGTCGGCCTTGCTCACCACTTCCTGCAGCAAGTCGCGGGCACCCTCCATGTCGCCGATCTGGCGGAACTCTTCGGCCAGTTCGAGCTTGCGCGCGAGCGGATCGGTGCCATCGTCTTCCTCGGGCGCGAAGTCGATGTCGGCCAGCTCCCCTTCCTCGGGCGCTGGCGCCTGGGCCGGGGTCGGCGCCGCGCTGGTCGGCGATTGGAGGTCGAGCGAGATCGCCGACAGATCGAAGTCCATCGGGAAGTCCGCCGACGCAGCGGGCGCCGCGGGCGCGGGCGGCTTGGCGGCAAGCGGCGGCAGGTCGGGAACCGAATCGAAATTCAGCGTCCCGACATCGACCGCACGAGGCGAGGACGGCGCCGCCGCCACGGGCGCCGGGGCGCTCCGCGGGGCCGGGGCGGGCGCGACCGGGTGATCGATGCCCAGATCGAGGTCGACGTCAACGTTCTTCGGATTGAGGGGCACGATTTCCGCCTGCGCCCTGTCGAATTCCGACGCTGACGGCATGACGGACTGCGGCATCGTGCTCTGGCCCAGCGGCTCGCCGATGCGCTGGGTGTCGCCGGCCGCCAGTATCGGCGCGCCACCCGGCTGGTATAGCAGGTTGTCGGGATCGATCTGCGCACCCAAGTCCTGCGCCTTGGCCCAGTCTTCGCCTTCGCCCCGCGTCAGCGCGAACAGCTGCGTGGCCAGCTGCTCGAAGCCCTTGGTGTCGCGGCGCTTCGCATACACCTCCAGCAGCTTGGTCCGAATGGCCAGGCGCTCGGGGTTGCTGCGCATCGCCTCCTTCAGGATCTCTTCGGCCTGCAGATCGCGACCGTAAGCGAGATAGACGTCGGCCTCGGCCACCGGATCGACATCGCCGATCGCGTCGAGCTGGCTGAGCGAATAGCTCATCGACGACGAGGCGCCGCTGGCGTCGCGCGTGTCGATGCGCTGGCCGCCGCTGGCACCGAAGAACGAGTCGGGCTGCAGACGGCTCTCGAGGAACGATGTCTCGCCGCTGTCGCCCTTCGAGCGGCGCGTGTAGCGATAGACGCCGAAGCCCGCGAGCGCGAGCAAGCCAGCGCCGACCGCCAGGGCCAAGGGGTTGTCGTCGAGCAAAGAGCCGAGCAGGCCGGGTTCCTCGACCGGAGCGACCGGAACCTTCGGCCGGGAGTTGGCGGCGGCGACCGGCGCGCTCGCGGCCGGCCGGGCGGTCAGCACCGGCGATGCCGCAGGCGCCGCGGCCAGCGCCACGCTGGCAGGCGGCGCAGCCGGCTTGACCGCCACGGTGGGCGCGACCGGGACGGGCGCAGGGACCGGCGGGGGCGCCGGGGGCGGCGTGACAGCCGGTGGGGTCACCGGCACGGTGATCGTGGGCTTGGCGGCCGCGGTGGGCGCCGGCGCGGGGGCCGGCGCTGCTGCCGCAGGCGCCTTTGCAACCGCCGAGGCCGCGCCCGACAGCTTCTTCAATTCCTCGACGTTTTTCGACAACTCGGCCACCCGAGTGGCCGCGTCCTTCTTCTCGCGTTCCTTCGACAGTCGGTCTTCCGGCGCCGACGCCTTCGCGCTGGCTGCTCCCTTGCTCAGTGTCAGCTTGTCGGGCGCGGGCGCGGCGGTCTGCTTGCGGTCTTCGACAGTGGCCTGCACCTTGCCGCCGGCTTGGCGGGCCGGGCCTTCCGGTTTGGCGGCGGGCACCGCGCCGGCGAGCTTTTGGCGATAGGCGCCAAAGTCGGCGCTCTGTGCCTGGATCACCTCGCGCGCCTCTTGCGGGACGACCCCCTTCGCAGCCTCGGCACTCGGCACCGCCAACACCACACCGGCCTTCAGCCGGTTCATGTTGCTCTCGATGAATGCCTGCGGATTGCCGCGGTACAGCGAGACCAGCATCTGGTCGAGCGACACCCCCGGGCGCTGCGTGGTCGACGCGATGCGCGACAGCGTGTCGCCCGGACGAACGCGGTACTCGTCGACACCCGCTGGGGTTGGCTTGGCGGCGGCCTCGGAGGCCGGCGCCTTGGTGGGCGCCGGCCTGCGTTCGGCCAGCCGCGGCGCCGCGGGTAGCGGGGCCGGTTCAGCAGTGGGGGCCGGGGCCGGCGCGGGAGCCGCGGCGGTCGCTGGCGCAGGCGTCGGCGCCGGAGTGGTCACGGGCGCGGTGGCTGCGGCCGGAGCCGGCGCCTGGCCACGCGCGATGGTCGGCGGGTCGAACAGCAAGGTGTACTCGCGCACCAGCCGTCCGGTGGACCACGACAGCTCGAGGATCACGTCGACGAACGGTTCTTGAACGGCGCGGTCGCTGGTCAGGCGCAGGTAGGGACGCCCATCGGGACGCTTCAGCAGAACGGCCTGCGTGCCGGGCAGCACGGGGTTGTAGTCGACGCCCGCCGAGCGATAGGACTCGGGCGGCGCGACGCGCACGCGCAGGTTGGCCGCCTCTTCGGAGGTGAGACTCGTGATGTCGATCTCGGCTCGCAGCGTCTCGCCCAGGGCCGACTGCACCGCCAAGCGTCCGAGGCCGAGCGCCGATGCATCGGGCACGGTCAACCACAGGGCGGCTGCAGCCACTCCTGTCAAGGCGAATCGCCCGGTGTACAGCGAGGTTCGTTTCAAGGCGTCTCCCAACTCGTCATGCGGAACACCTGCTGGCGCCCGCCGTTTCGCCGTCGTCGTCTGACCGATTCAGCAGTGTCGGCGGCGAAAACCCAGAAATCACAATAACATCAACTAGATACGATGACAAGCTAATGCAATTACTGACATTAGGCCGCCAAGCGCCTCGTTGCCGATAGCAGACACCCTCACCCGGCGATGCTCCTGCGCGCCATCATGCCCCGAGCAGGATTCGCAGCATGCGGCGCAACGGTTCGGCGGCGCCCCAGAGCAACTGGTCGCCGATGGTGAAGGCGCCCAGATACTCCGGCCCCATCGCCATCTTGCGCAGTCGTCCGACGGGAATGGACAGCGTTCCGGTCACCGCCACCGGCGTCAGCTCGGTGCTGGTCGCCTCGCGGTTGTTCGGCACCACCTTCACCCAGGCATTGTCGGCCGCAATCATCGCCTCGATGTCCGCGAGCGGCACGTCCTTCTTCAGCTTGAACATCAGCGCCTGGCTGTGGCAGCGCATCGCGCCGACGCGAACGCAGAAACCGTCGACCGGCACCGCCGGCGTGCCGAAGCCCGCGCCCTGGCCGAGGATCTTGTTGGTTTCGGCGCCGCCCTTCCACTCTTCGCGGCTGACGCCGTTGCCCAGATCCTTGTCGATCCAAGGGATCAAGCTGCCGCCGAGCGGAACGCCGAAGTGCCCCGTCTCGTCCTCGCCGAGTGCGCGCTGCTTGGCGGCGATCGTGCGGTCGATCTCGAGGATCGCGCTCTTCGGGTCGGCCAGCAGGTCCTTGACCTCACTGTGCAGTGTCCCGAACTGGGTCAGCAGCTCGCGCATGTGTTGCGCACCGCCGCCCGACGCAGCCTGGTAGGTCTGCGTGCTCATCCACTCGACGAGCCCGGCCTTGTAGAGCGCGCCGACGCCCATCAGCATGCAGCTCACGGTGCAGTTGCCGCCGATCCAGTTGCGCCCACCCTTGGCGAGCGCGTTGCGGATCACCGGCATGTTGACCGGGTCGAGGATGATGACCGCGTCGTCCTTCATCCGCAGCGTCGAGGCGGCGTCGATCCAGTGGCCGTTCCAGCCGGCGGCACGCAGCTTGGGGAAGACCTCGCTGGTGTAGTCGCCGCCTTGGGCCGTGATGACGATGTCGCAGCGCTTGAGCGCATCGATGTCGTGCGCGTCGCGCAGCGTGGTCTCGTTCTTCGCCTGGGCCGGGGCCTTGCCGCCGGCGTTGCTGGTGCTGAAGAACACCGGCTCGATGTGGGCGAAGTCGCCCTCTTGCTGCATCCGGTCCATCAGCACGGAACCGACCATGCCGCGCCATCCCACCAATCCTACGAGTCTCATCTCAATGCCCTTGTGTTTGCTGGAAACCTCTCCGATCCTCCGGCTCGAATCGCCGGAGAGGGTGGGGCGAGACGATGCGGAGCTGGCTAGCTCTTGGTAATCGTTTTGGTGATGGCGGCGACCACTGCGTCACCCATTTCGCGGGTGCCGACACGGGTCGTGCCTTCGGACCAGATGTCCGCGGTGCGCAGGCTCGAGGCGAGCACATGCTCGACGGCCGACTCGATCCGGTCGGCAGCTTCGGGTTGGGCAAGGGAGTAGCGGAGCATCATGGCAGCAGACAGGATTGTAGCCAGTGGGTTTGCAATACCCTGACCGGCGATGTCCGGGGCGCTGCCGTGGCTGGGCTCGTACAGGCCTTTGTTGTGCGCGTCCAACGAGGCCGAGGGCAGCATGCCGATCGAGCCGGTCAGCATCGCCGCCTCGTCCGAGAGGATGTCGCCGAACATGTTGCCGGTGACGATGACGTCGAACTTTTTCGGCGCCTTGACGAGCTGCATCGCGGCGTTGTCGACGTACATGTGGTCGAGCGCGACGTCCGGGTACTGGGCGTGGACCTCGGTGACGATGTCCTTCCAGAACTGGAAGGTCTCCAGCACGTTGGCCTTGTCGACGCTGGTCACGCGGCCGCTGCGCTTGCGCGCCGCCTGGAACGCGACATGGGCGATGCGCTCGACCTCCGGGCGCGAATAGCGCATCGTGTCGAAGGCCTCGGGCTGGCCGGCGAAGGCGCCGTCGGGCGACGTGCGGCGCCCGCGCGGCTGGCCAAAGTAAATGTCGCCGGTGAGCTCGCGAATGATCAGGATGTCGAGACCGGCCACCAGTTCGGGCTTCAGGCTCGACGCGTGCGTGAGCTGCTCATAGCAGATCGCGGGGCGCAGGTTGGCGAACAGCTGCAGGTGCCGGCGCAAGCCGAGGATGGCCTGCTCGGGCCGCAGCGCGCGCTCGAGGGTGTCGTACTTCCAGTCGCCCACCGCACCGAACAGCACCGCGTCGGCGGCTTGTGCGAGCGCGAGCGTCGCCTCCGGCAGCGGGTGGCCGCTCGCCTCGTAGGCAGCGCCGCCGACCAGCGCCTGCTCGGTCTCGAGCGGCAGGTCGAGCGCCTGCAGCACCTTCACCGCCTCGGCGACGATCTCGGGGCCGATGCCGTCACCGGGCAGGATCGCAATCTTCACGAATCAATTCCTTTCGGGTTGGCGAGACTGAGGCGGTCGACGAGCACCTTCTCGCACAGCTTGAAAACCAGGTAGAAGAACGCCGCCGCGTAGCCGGAGAAGATCAGTCCGAGCAACTGCACCAGGCCGCCTTCGCGCGCCGCGTCGAGGCCGTACATGCTGAGGAACTCGAAGTTGGCGGTGAGGATGCGCAGCAGGTCCAGCGACACCAGGCCGAAGGCGACGAAGCTCACCCCCATCACCAGGAAAGTGAGCCACCAGCGTCGCAGCAGGAACCGATACAGGCGGTTGTAGGCCACGGCGCCGCGCTCAGATGCGATGCGCGAGCCAGGGCTTTTTCAGCAGGCGCTCGGCCTCGAAGGCGCGAATCTTGTCGGCGTGGCGCAAGGTGAGCGCGATGTCGTCGAAGCCGTTGAGCAGGCAGTACTTGCGAAACGGCTGCACGTCGAACGACAACTCGGCGCCGTCGGGCTTGACGACCACCTGGCGCTCCAGATCGACCGTGAGCTCATAGCCGACGAACGCCGCCACCTCGTCGAACAAGCGCGCCACCTCGTGCTCGCTCAGCACGAGGGGCAGCAGCCCGTTCTTGAAGCAGTTGTTGAAGAAGATGTCGGCGTAGCTCGGCGCGATCAGGACCCGAAAACCGTATTGCTCGATCGCCCACGGCGCGTGCTCGCGCGATGAGCCGCAACCGAAGTTCTTGCGCGCGAGCAGCACCGACGCACCGCGGTAGCGCGGCTGGTTCAGCACGAAGTCGGGGTTCGGCCGGCGACTGGCCGGATCCTGGCCCGGGAAGCCGGGGTCGAGGTAGCGCCATTCGTCGAACAGGTTGGGGCCGAAGCCCGACTTCTTGATCGACTTCAGGAACTGCTTCGGGATGATCGCGTCGGTGTCGACGTTCTCCCGGTCCATCGGGGCGACGAGCCCCTTGTGGATGCGAAACGGCTGCATGGCTACTTCTTCCTGGCGGCGTCTTCGATCGACTCGCCGGCCTTCTGGATGTCCTTGCCGAGGCCGTTGATGGTGTTGCACCCCGACAGCACGACGACCAGTGTGGCAGCGATCAGCACAAGCTTCTTCATGGAGTCTCTTTCTTTTCCAAAGCGCCTCAGGCGATGCGGCGCACGTCGACGAAATGGCCCTCGATGGCGGCCGCGGCGGCCATCGCCGGGCTCACCAGATGGGTCCGCCCACCGGCCCCCTGCCGGCCTTCGAAATTGCGGTTCGACGTGGAAGCGCAGCGCTCGCCCGGCTCCAGCCGGTCGGCGTTCATCGCCAGGCACATCGAGCAGCCGGGCTCGCGCCACTCGAAGCCGGCCGCCTTGAAGATCTTGTCGAGTCCCTCTTGCTCGGCCTGCGCTTTGACCAGGCCGGAGCCCGGCACCACCATCGCGAGCTTGACGTTCGACGCGATCCGCCCGCCCAGCCGGCGCACCACCGCGGCGGCCTCGCGCATGTCCTCGATGCGCGAGTTGGTGCACGAGCCGATGAACACCTTGTCGATCAGGATGTCGGCGATCGGCTTGTTCGGCTCCAGCGCCATGTAGGTGAGCGCGCGTTCCATCGCGCTGCGCTTGTTCGGGTCTTTCTCGCGGTCGGGGTCGGGCACGCGGTCTTCGATCGACAGCACCATCTCGGGCGAGGTGCCCCAGGTGACCTGCGGGCGCACCGTGGCGGCGTCGAGCTCGACCACCGCGTCCCAATGCGCGTTTGCGTCGGTGTGCAGCGTGCGCCAGTACGCCAGCGCCTGCTCGAGCTCGAGGCCCTTGGGCGAATACGGCCGGCCCTGCACATAGGCGAGCGTCGTCTCGTCGACGCCGATCAGCCCGGCGCGTGCACCGGCCTCGATCGCCATGTTGCACACCGTCATGCGCCCTTCCATGCTGAGCGCGCGAATCGCCGCGCCGGCGAACTCGATGGTGTAGCCGGTGCCGCCGGCCGTGCCGATCTGGCCGATGATCGCGAGCACGATGTCCTTCGCGCCGCAGCCTCGCGCGAGGCGGCCCTCGACGCGGACCAGCATGTTCTTCGCCTTGCGCGCGAGCAGCGTCTGCGTGGCCAGCACATGCTCGACCTCGCTGGTGCCGATGCCGTGCGCCAGCGCGCCGAACGCGCCATGGGTGGAGGTGTGCGAATCGCCGCAGACCACCGTCATGCCGGGCAGCGTCGCCCCCTGCTCCGGCCCGATGACGTGAACGATGCCCTGGCGCTTGTCGTTCATCTTGAACTGCGTGATGCCGAAGCGGTCGCAGTTGGCGTCCAGCGTGTCGACCTGCAGCCGCGACACCGGGTCGGCGATGCCGTGCGAGCGGTCGGTGGTCGGAACGTTGTGGTCGCTGACCGCCAGGTTGGCCGAGATACGCCAGACCTTGCGCCCCGCCAGGTCGAGGCCTTCGAAGGCCTGCGGACTCGTGACCTCGTGGACGAGGTGGCGGTCGATGTACAGCACCGCGGTGCCGTCATCCTCGGTGTGGACGACGTGCTCGTCCCAAATCTTGTCGTACAGCGTGCGACCCATGATCGTGTGCAATGCCTCTCGGGTGAGGCGGTGATTTTAGGCGCTTGCGCAATACCCGCGGATTCGCGCGCTCAAACAAGAAACCCCTGCCCGGTCAGGCAGGGGTTTGGCGCGAAGTCTGCCGTTGCGCCGCTCAGGCGCGCTCGGCGATCGGCTTGACGTCGCGCTTGGGCGAGCCGTTGAACAGCTGGCGCGGGCGGCCGATCTTGTACTCCGGGTCGCCGATCATCTCGTTGAGCTGGGCGATCCAGCCGACCGTGCGCGCAAGCGCGAAGATCGCGGTGAACAGCGTCACCGGTATGCCGATCGCGCGCTGCACGATGCCGGAGTAGAAGTCGACGTTCGGGTACAGCTTGCGGGCGACGAAGTACTCGTCTTCCAGCGCGATCTTCTCCAGTTCCATCGCGAGCTTGAGGATCGGGTCGTTGTTCTTGCCCAGGGCGGCGAGCACCTCGTGGCAGGTCTCGCGCATCAGCTTGGCGCGCGGGTCGTAGTTCTTGTAGACCCGGTGGCCGAAGCCCATCAGCTTGATGCCGGAATTCTTGTCCTTCACCTGCTTGATGAACTCGCCGATCTTCTCGACGCCGCCCATCTTCTGCACGTCTTCCAGCATGTTGAGCGCCGCCTCGTTCGCGCCGCCGTGCGCCGGGCCCCACAGGCAGGCCACGCCCGCGGCGATGGCGGCGAACGGGTTGGTGCCCGACGAACCGCACAGGCGCACCGTCGACGTCGACGCGTTCTGCTCGTGGTCGGCGTGCAGGATGAAGATGCGGTCGATCGCGCGCACCAGCACATCGTTGGTCTTGTGCTCCTCGCACGGCGTGGCAAACATCATGCGCATGAAGTTGGCCGAGTACGACAGGTCATTCTTCGGGTAGATGTAGGGCTGGCCGATGCCGTACTTGTAGGCCATCGCCACCAGCGTCGGCATCTTGGCGATCAGACGGATCGCGGAGATCTCGCGGTGCTGCGGATTGGTGATGTCGGTGCTGTCGTGATAGAAGGCCGACAGCGCGCCGACCAGGCCCGTCAGCACCGCCATCGGGTGGGCGTCGCGACGGAAGCCGCGCAGGAAGAACTGCATCTGCTCGTTGACCATCGTGTGGTTGGTCACCAGCTTCACGAATTCCTCTTTTTGCTGCGGGTTGGGCAGTTCGCCCTTGAGCAGCAGGTAGCAGGTCTCGAGGAAGTCGCAGTTCTGCGCCAATTGCTCGATCGGGTAGCCGCGGTACAGCAGCTCGCCCTTGTCGCCGTCGATGTAGGTGATCCTGGATTCGCACGAGGCGGTCGACAAGAAGCCCGGGTCGTAGGTGAACTTGCCGGTTTGCGCGTAGAGCTTGCGGATGTCGATCACGTCCGGGCCGATGGTGCCCCGGTAGATCGGCAATTCCATGTTGGGGCTGCCGTCGGAGAACGACAGGGTGGCTTTCACATCGGACGGGATCATGGTCGTTCCTTGAAGTTCCGGATTGGATTCGTTTGGCAGAAATCGTTGCGTGTCGTCGTCAACCAGGCGTGCGCATCAGGCGCAGCACCTCCAGCACATCGTCGCGCAGCAGCTCGCCTTCGGGCTGCTTGCGCGCGAGCAGCAGGTCGAGCAGGTCGTTGTCCGCGAGGTCCATCAGCGCTTCCAGGCCGCTTGCCTGCGACGCGGTCAGCGTCGCCGCGTGGCGAGCGAAGAAGCGCTCGACGAACAAGTCGTTCTCCAGCAGACCGCGGCGGCAGCGCCAGCGCAGCTTGCTCAGGGCGCGTTCGTCGATCGCAGTCTGCATGGCCTGGCTTGCACGAGTCTGAACGAAGGCGCGTCAGACCGCGCGGCGCACCATCAATTCCTTGATCTTGCCAATGGCCTTGGTCGGATTCAGCCCCTTCGGGCAGACATCGACACAGTTCATGATGGTGTGGCAGCGGAACAGGCGGTACGGATCTTCGAGGTTGTCGAGCCGCCCGGCGGTGTCCTGGTCGCGGCTGTCGGCGATGAAGCGGTAGGCCTGCAGCAGGCCGGCCGGGCCGACGAACTTGTCCGGATTCCACCAGAAGCTCGGGCACGAGGTGCTGCAGCTCGCGCACAGGATGCACTCGTACAGGCCGTTGAGCTCCTCGCGCTCCTCCGGCGACTGCAGCCGCTCCTTCTCGGGCGGCATCTCGTCGTTGACGAGGTAGGGCTTGATCGAGTTGTACTGCTTGAAGAACTGCGTCATGTCGACGATCAGGTCGCGAATCACCGGCAGGCCGGGCAGCGGCTTGAGCACGATCGGATCTTTCAGCGTGCGCATGTTGGTCAGGCACGCCAGGCCGTTCTTGCCGTTGATGTTCATCGCATCGGAGCCGCAGACGCCTTCACGGCAGGAGCGGCGGAACGACAGCGTCGGGTCGACCGCCTTCAGCTTCATCAGCGCATCGAGCAGCATGCGCTCGCTGCCGTCGAGCTCGACCTCGATCGTCTGCATGCGCGGCTTGGCGTCGGTGTCGGGGTCGTAGCGATAGATCTGGAACACGCGCTTGGTCATGGACTTCTTTCCTGGATTTAGAACGAGCGGACCTTGGGCGGAACCGACTCCACCGACAGCGGCTTGAGCTGGACCGGCTTGTACTCGAGGCGGTTGCCCTCGCTGAACCACAGCGTGTGCTTCAGCCACACGGGGTCGTTGCGGCCGTTCGGGAATTCGGGGCTGTCGGCGTAGTCGTTCACGGTGTGGGCGCCGCGGCTCTCATGGCGTGCCGCTGCGGAGACCATCGTCGCGAGCGCCACCTCGATGAGGTTCTCGACTTCCAGCGCCTCGACGCGCGCGGTGTTGAAGACCTTGGACTTGTCGGCCATGTAGATGCCCTTGACCCGCTCGGCGATCGCCTTGATCTGCGTGACGCCTTCGTCCATCGCCGCCTGCGTGCGGAACACGCCGGCGTGCAGCTGCATCGACTTGCGGATGTCGTTGGCAACGTCCTGCGCGTATTCGCCGCCCGAACTGCCGTCGAGTTTGGCGAGGCGCGCCAGGCTGTAGTCCGCCGCATTCGCCGGCAGCTCCTTGTGGCTCTTGGTCTTCAGCGCCGCGTCGACGATGTGATTGCCCGCCGCGCGGCCGAACACCAGCAGGTCGAGCAGCGAGTTCGTGCCGAGGCGGTTCGCACCGTGTACGCTGACGCAGGCGCATTCGCCGACCGCGTACAAGCCGTTGATCACGCTGTTCGGGTTGCCGTCCTTCGGCACCACCACCTGGCCGTGGATGTTCGTCGGGATGCCGCCCATCTGGTAGTGGATCGTCGGCACCACGGGAATGGGCTCCTTCGTGATGTCGACGTTCGCAAAGTTGTGGCCGATCTCGTAGACCGAGGGCAGGCGCTTCATGATCGTCTCGGCGCCGAGGTGCGTCATGTCGAGGTTGATATAGTCCTTGTTCGGACCGCAGCCGCGACCTTCCTTGATCTCCTGATCCATGCAGCGCGAGACGAAGTCGCGCGGCGCCAGGTCCTTCAGCGTCGGCGCGTAGCGCTCCATGAAGCGCTCGCCGCCGCTGTTGCGCAGGATCGCGCCTTCGCCGCGGCAGCCCTCGGTCAGCAGCACGCCGGCACCGGCGACGCCGGTCGGGTGGAACTGCCAGAACTCCATGTCCTCGAGCGGGATGCCGGCGCGCGCCGCCATGCCCAGACCGTCGCCGGTGTTGATGAAGGCGTTGGTCGACGCGGCGAAGATGCGCCCCGCCCCGCCGGTGGCGAGCAGCACGGTCTTCGCTTCGAGGATGTGCACTTCGCCGGTTTCCATCTCGAGCGCCGTCACGCCGACCACGTCGCCGTCGGCGTCGCGGATCAGGTCGAGCGCCATCCACTCGACGAAGAACTGGGTGCGCGCCTTGACGTTCTGCTGGTACAGCGTGTGCAGCATCGCGTGGCCGGTGCGGTCGGCGGCGGCGCAGGCACGCTGCACCGGCTTCTCTCCGTAGTTCGCGGTGTGGCCGCCGAACGGGCGCTGGTAGATCGTGCCGTCGGGGTTGCGGTCGAACGGCATGCCCTGGTGTTCGAGCTCGTACACCACGTTCGCCGCCTCGCGGCACATGAACTCGATCGCGTCCTGGTCGCCGAGCCAGTCGGAGCCCTTGATCGTGTCGTAGAAGTGATAGTGCCAGTTGTCTTCGCTCATGTTGCCGAGCGAGGCGCCGATGCCGCCTTGCGCCGCCACAGTGTGCGAGCGAGTCGGGAACACCTTGGACAGCACGGCCACGTTCAAGCCGGCCTGTGCGAGGCGCAGCGACGCCTGCATGCCGGAGCCGCCGGCCCCGACGATCACCACGTCGAACTTGCGCTTTGAAACGGATGAGCTCACTTTTACAGTCTCCACAGCACTTGGATTGCCCAACCGGCGCAGCCCACCAGCCACACGATCGTGAACACCTGGCACAGCAAGCGCCCGCCTACCGGCTTCACATAGTCCATCCACACGTCGCGCATGCCGACCCACACGTGGTACAGCAGCGAAACGATCACGACGAAGGTCAGCACCTTCATCCACTGCGAGGAGAAGATCCCCGCCCAGCGGTCGTAGCCCATCTCGCCG
>DASXQQ010000022.1:0-25992 GCA_036507085.1 Piscinibacter sp.
CTGGACCGCACCGTCGACGCGCATGTGAAGACGCTGCGCGCGAAGATGAAACTCGTGGCCCCGCAGCTCGATCCCATACGGACCCATCGCGGCACCGGCTACGCGCTGGCCGAAGACCTGCCGGCCACGCTGGCGCCGTGACGCTCCTGGTGATGTTCGGAGGACCGGCGATGATCCGGAAGCTGAAGTCAGGACAGTACCGGCTCTATTCGCGCAAGATCAACCCCGAGACCGGCAAGCGCCGCAACCTCGGCACCTTCGACACGCGCGAAGCCGCGCTCAAGCACGAGCGCGAGATCCAGTACTTCAAGCGGCACTAGCGCGGCGGCCGCCTGTTAATGTGGCGGCTTGAGCAAGCGCACCCGCATCTTCATCGGCATCCTGCTCGCCTACGCCATCGGCGTGGGCCTGCTGATGCTGCGCTTGCTCGGCGACATCGATCCGCGCTACCGCGAATCGGCCGAGGAGTCGCTGGTCGAGACCGCGCACCTGCTGGCGGCGACCCTCGAGAACGGCTCGCGCGACGGCACCTTGCAGGCCGACGCGCTGCGCCCGGTATTCCAGTCGCTGTATGCGCGCCGCTTCAAGGCCGACATCTTCGGCTTCGAGAAGACGCGGGTCGAATTGCGCGTGATCGTCGTCGACCGCGCCGGACGCGTGATGTTCGACTCGCAGGCGCGCCATGAGGGCGAGGACTACTCGGCCTGGCGCGACGTGCGGCTCGCGCTCACCGGCGCCTACGGGGCGCGCACCACCGCCGACGTCGACACCGATCCGCGCAGCTCGGTGATGTACGTGGCTGCGCCGATCCGCGTCGACAACCAGATCGTCGGCGCGGTCAGCGTCGGCAAGCCGGTGCAAAGCTTCGGCCAGTTCGTCGATGCGGCGCGGCGCAAGACGATGCTGGTCGGCGCGACCTCGGTGGTTGCGGTGCTGCTGCTCGCGGTCATCGTCTCGGCGTGGCTGGTGCGGCCCTTCGGCGTGATCGCCGACTACGTGCGCTATGTGCGCGCACAACGCTCGTTCAGCCTGCCGCGGCTCGGCCGGCGCGCGCTCGGCGCGATCGGTGCGGCCTACGACGAGATGCGCGACGCGCTGGCCGGGCGCAACTACGTCGCCGACTATGTGCAGACGCTGACGCATGAAGTGAAGAGCCCGCTGTCGGCCATCCGTGGCGCGGCCGAGCTGCTGCAAGAGCCGATGCCCGACGCCGACCGCGCACGCTTCGCCGGCAACATCGTGCGCGAGACGCAGCGCATCCAGGAGCTCGTCGACCACATGATGGAGCTGACCGCGCTCGAGTCGCGGCGCAGCCTGGACGCGACCGAGCCGGTCGCGCTGCGCCCGCTGCTGGCCGAACTGGCGGCAAGCGCCGAAGCGGCCGGCGCGGCGCGCGCAGTCCGCGTCGACGTGCAACCCGGCAACGACGCGATCGTCGAAGGCGACGCCTTCCTGCTGCGCCGCGCGATCGCCAACCTGATCGACAACGCGCTCGACTTCTCGCCCGCCGGCGGCACCGTCACGCTCGGGCTGACGGCGCAGCGGCGCACGGTCGACGTGACGGTGCGCGACCGCGGCCCCGGCATCCCCGACTATGCGGAGGACAAGGTGTTCGAGAAGTTCTATTCGCTCGCCCGGCCGCATTCGCGCAAGAAGAGCACCGGCCTCGGCCTCGCCTTCGTGCACGAGATCGCCGAGCTGCACCAGGGCCGGGTCACGCTGGCCAACGCGGCCGACGGCGGCGCGCTGGCGACGCTGTCGCTGCCGCGGCTGGAGGCGCCGGCGGCGAGCTGAACTGTTGTTCCAACGAGGCAAAGATTCTTGCCGTCACCGTGCTGTAAACCCGCCGCGCCGCACTTCGCCACACCCATCAAACCCACTCCACGTCGATCTCGTGGTCCTCGCACCACTGCGACGCCAGTTGCGCGTGGGCCGCCGCCTCGAACGCGAACCAGGCCTCGCGCAGCGCGAGGTCGTCGAACAGAGCGTCCTTGAAGCGCCGGAACGGTTTGGGTCGCTGCAGCGCGCTGGCCAGCCGTTCGGCCACCGCCTCGTCGTCGATCGTCGCGACGAAGTCCTCCATGATGCGAAAGCCGTCGCTCGACTCGATCGGCTCGATCAGCAGGTAGCGCGGGTTGTCTTCCAGGTCCGGTGGAATCATGTCCTCGTCGACGCCGTCGCTGACGAGGATGATGTCGCCGGTTTCGCGGTCGAGGTAGTTGGCGGCATCGAATGAATCCATTCGGAACGTGAGCGCCATGATGAAGTCATCCCGTTTGATCTGGAGGGCGGTCATGGGTGATCTCCGCAGGGGGTGAAGAGGGCCTCGCTCAAGGTCGAAGACCGGCCAGCAAGCCGCTCAACCCGTCGGCCAGACGTTGCACGACGGCGGGCTCCGGCATCGGCAGTTTGAGCCAGGACTTGCCCGTCGCCGCATCGGTTTCGATCCACGCCGGCCGCGCCACGGTCGATGCCGTGCCGGCGCCTTCGCCGCGCGCAGCGGCCAGCGTCTGAATCAGCGCCAGCCCCGCGTCGATCAACGGGGCCCAAGGGTCGGTCGCGGGAGTGGTTCCGGCCGCGGCGACCGGGAGCGGCTCGGACAGCGGCGGCTCCTGCACCACGTCGCCCGCTTCCGCCGGGCCCATGGCCTGCGTGGCCTCTTCGACGCTTTTCATGAACCTGGACAGGCGCGTTCCATGCAGGAACACCTCGTTGTCGCCGCCATCGAGCACGCCGGCGAACAGCGATCGCTTGAACGCCAACACCGACAACATGCCCTCCTCGATGCTGCCCTGCGCGACGAAGTTGACCACTTGCACGCTCCTGGTCTGCCCCATCCGATGGACGCGGCCGATGCGTTGCTCCAGCACGGCTGGGTTCCACGGCAGGTCCATGTTGACGATGGTCGCGGCCGCGTGCTGCAGGTTGAGCCCCACGCCGCCGGCATCGGTCGAAAGGAACACGCGGCAGTTCGGGTCTTCGCGAAAACGGTCCACCAGTGCACCGCGCTGCTCGCCCGGCACGCCGCCGTGGAACAGCACATGGTCCCAAGCTCGGGTCTGCAGCCGGCGGATGATGAGTTCGTGCGTGCGCACCCATTGGCTGAAGATCACCACCTTGGCGTCAGGTTGTTCGAACAGTTCATCCAGCAGCGTGGCCAGTTCATCCGCCTTGGCACCAAAGTCGGTCTCGTGATCGAGCAAGAAGGTGCTGTTGCACGACATGCGCATGTTCTGCAGCGCACAGGTGAGGCGGCGCTGGTCGGCGTCCGACAGGAACCCGGTCTTGCGCCAACGCTTCACGATGCGCGCCACGATGTCGCCGTTTTCGTCGTGGTGCTTGCGCTGCTGCTCGGTCATCGGCACGAACAGCGTGTTGTCCACGCGTGCGGGCAGCTGGTCGAGCACCTCGGCCTTGCGCCGGCGCAGCATGATCGGCGCCAGCGTGGCGCCGATGCGGTCCAGCGCGCGATAGCCGACGACGCGCCCGGTCTCGTCGCGCATCTGGTGCTCGTGCAGCAGGCGCCAGGTGGGGCCGAGCCGGTGCCGGTCGACGAACTGCACGATCGAGATCAGCTCCTCCAGCCGGTTTTCCAGCGGCGTGCCGGTCAGCACGATGGCGTACGGGCTGTCGATGCGCTTCAAGGCGCGCGCGGCAATGGTGTTCCAGTTCTTCACGCGCTGCGCCTCGTCGACGATCACCAGCTCGGGCGCCCACGCGGCGATCAGATCGGCGTCCCGGGCCAGCGTCTCGTAGTGGGTGATCTTGCAGAACGCGTCTGCTGCGTACTGCTGTTGCCGCGCCGCCCGCAGGCCGTGGATGACCTGCGCGTCACGCCCCGCGAAGCGCGCGATCTCGCGCTGCCACTGGTGCTTGAGCGAGGTGGGGCAGACCACCAGCACGCGCTGCACACCGAAGTGACGCGCGAACAGTTCGGCCGCAGCGATCGCCTGGATCGTCTTGCCCAGGCCCATTTCGTCGCCGATCAATGCCCGCCCGGCACGTGCGGCGAACAACGCGCCTTCGATCTGGTAGGGGTACATCGTGGTCTTGAGCAGCTTGGCGAGCGCCGTGCTCTGCGCGCCCTTCGGGTACGCCTCCCTCAGCAGGCGCTGCCGCTGCTGCGCGTCGCGCAGTTCGGCCATGAAGCCCAGCGCGTCGTCGTAGCAACGCACCTCATGCCCCGCGCGCTGCGCCGCCGCGAGCCACGCGTCGAGTTCGGCGAAGCGGGCCGGCGGCAGCGTCCAACCGCAGGCCGCATCGAACAGCTTGTGCGCGCGCTGCAGCAGCGCTGGCGGGCACGACGCGCCGGCGCGAAAGCGGACGCTGCGCTCGGCTGCGTAGTGCAGATGGACTTCGCTGTACGGCGGCTGAAAGCCTCTCCTCAACGCCGCCTTGCCGCCGCGCTTGGCCGCGAGGCGAGCGAGCGTGAACTCGATGTGCTTGCAGGTGCCCAGTTCGTTGGTCGCGAAGTCGGCGCAGGCGCAGAAGTTGTCACCGGCCACGGCGCCGCGGATCGCGATGCGGTAGCGCCCGCCGCTGTCCGGGTTGCTCACAATGAACTCGGAGAACACCGGCTCGGTGCCGATGTTCTCGAGCAGGAAGGGCTGCTCGCGGCCAAACTGCCGGCGCAGGTGGGCCTGCCAGTCTTCGACCGGCATGTCGGTGGGGCGGCGCTGGCGCGACAGCCGGGGTTCGGCGGGTGTGCGCGCTGCCGGCTTGCGCTGCGGCTTGCGCCCTGTGGCGGTACTTTTCCTGGCGCTCGGCATGCGTGCTGTTCCTCGAAGGCGTGGGCCGCCTGACAGCGCAGGCGAAGCTGGAAATCTAGCAGCTGCGAGCCTGACTCTGCCTGAAGCCCGCTGTTCACACCGACTTCATACAACGCACGTCGCCTTCACGAAGCCTTCCTACGCACTTCGCATGCCGCGTTGATCCTGCCTGTCATGCCGCCCATGGCGGTGCGACCCCAGGAGAACCGTCATGCCCCTGCTTCGCCACCCCGTTCGACCGCTCACCGGCATCGGCCGGGTGCTGCTGTGCATCGCGTTGTCCGTGCTGGCCGCGCTGCTGCTGATGATCAGCCCGCCGACCCACGCCGACGACTCCGAAGCGCCGAAGGCCGAAAGCCCGTATTTCTTCGTCGACAGCGCCGACCCCGCGACCGACCGCCTGCCGCTGAAATCGACGCGGGTGGACGTGCGCATCGCCGGCGTGATCGCCGACGTGACCGTCACCCAGCACTACCGCAACGAAGGCCAGCGCGCGATCGAAGCGCGCTATGTGTTCCCCGGCTCGACGCGGGCTGCCGTCTACGCGATGAACGTGCGTCTGGGCGAGCGGCTGCTGACCGCGCGCATCCGGGAGAAGCAGCAGGCGCGCATCGAATACCAGGCCGCGAAGAAGGAAGGCAAGACCACTGCACTGCTCGAGCAACAGCGGCCCAACGTGTTCGAGATGAACGTCGCCAACATCCTGCCCGGCGACGAGGTCGCGGTCGAGCTGCGCTACACCGAACTGCTGACCCCGCACGACGCGCAATACGGCTTCGTCTTTCCCACCGTCGTCGGCCCGCGCTACAACAGCCCGCAAGGCGCGGCGGCGAATAAAAAGTGGGTCGCCACACCCTACCACCCGAGCGGCGTCGCCTCTGCGGCGGCGTTCGAACTGAAGCTCACGCTCGACACGCCGCTGCCGGTGAAGGAGATCGTCTCCAGCTCGCACGACATCGATGTCGACGGCGTCGGCACGCCGCACGCGAGCGTCGCGCTGGTCCGCGGCGGCGACGACCGGCCGGCCAACGATCGAGACTTCATCCTGAACTACCGCCTCGCCGGCGACCGCATCGAATCGGGGTTGATGCTGTATCGCGGCGACAACGAGAACTTCTTCCTCGCGCTGGTCGAGCCCCCGAAGGCGGTGCCGGTGCGGCAGATCAGTCCGCGCGACTACATTTTCGTCGTCGACATCTCCGGCTCGATGCACGGCTACCCGCTCGACACCGCCAAGGTGCTGCTGCAGCAACTGATCGGCGGCCTGCGCCCGAGCGACACCTTCAACGTGATGCTGTTCTCCGGCAGCAACCGCATGCTCGCGCCCGCCTCGGTGCCGGCGACGCGCGCCAACATCGAACAGGCGCTGCGCACCATCAAGGAAATGGGCGGCAGCGGCAGCACCGAGATCGTCCCGGCCTTGCGGCGCATCGCCGCACTGCCGAAGGCGCCCGACGTGTCGCGCAGCGTCATCGTCGTCACCGACGGCTATGTGACGGTCGAGAACGAAGTCTTCCAGCTGATCGCGAAGAACCTCAACCGCAGCAATGTGTTCGCGTTCGGCATTGGCAGCAGCGTCAACCGCCATCTGATCGAAGGCATCGCGCGCGCCGGCCAGGGCGAGGCGTTCGTCGTCAGCAAGCCGGCCGAGGCCGCGGCGCAGGCCGAGCGGCTGCGCAAGATGATCGACTCTCCGGTGCTCACACAGGTGAAGGCGCACTTCGAAGGGCTCGATGTCTACGACGTCGAGCCGGCGCAACTGCCCGACCTGCTGGGCGGGCGGCCGGTCGTCGTGTTCGGCAAGTGGCGCGGCGACGCCGCCGGCAAGCTGGTGGTCGAAGGCCGCAGCGCCGACGGCGCGTACCGCAATGAGGTCGCGAGCGACGGCCACGAAGACCAGACCTCGGCCGCGCTGCGCCACCTGTGGGCGCGCCAGCGCATCGGCGCGCTCAGCGACCAGGAAGCGCTCGAAGGCGGCAACGCGCAGAAGAACGGGATCACCGAGCTCGGCCTGAAGTACAGCCTGCTCACCCAATACACCAGCTTCATTGCGATCGACCAGGTCGTGCGCAACCCGAACCCGGCGCTCGCGACGACGGTCGACCAGCCGCTGCCGCTGCCGCAAGGGGTCAGCAACCTCGCGGTCGGCGCCGAGGTGCCGGGCACGCCGGAACCGGCGGCGTGGCTCGCGCTGCTGGTCGTGCTGGGCATCGTCGTCGCCACCGTGGTGGCGCGGCGGCGGGGATGAGGGCAGGCGCATGAATCACGTCATCGCCACCAGTCGCAGCGGCCGCTGGCACGAGCGCCTCGGCGCCGTGCCGCCGGTCGCCTGGCTCGCGCTGCAGGCGGCGGCCTTGTGGACCCATTGGCGCTGGGCCGCGGCGCGCGTCGGCGACGGCTCGGACGACCCGCTCGGCGTGGTCGCGCTGGCCGCGCTGCTGTGGGCCGTCGCCCGCCTCGCGCCCGAGTTGCGAGGCACACCGCGGCCGGGCTGGCTGGCGCTGGCGCTCGGCTTGAGCGTCGCCGCCACCGTGTCCACCTTCGTCGCGCCGCCGCTGCCCGGCGCGCTGCTGGCCGCGCTCGCATTGGCCGCGGCCTCGCGCGCCTTCATGCCTTCGGGGCGCGCCGGCCTGCCGCTCGCGGGACTGGCACTGCTCGCGCTGCCGCTGATCTCGTCCTTGCAGTTCTACGCCGGCTACCCGCTGCGCGTGCTCACCGCGCAGCTCAGCACCTGGAGCCTGCAGCTCGCCGGCATCGCCGCGGCGCGCAGCGGCAGCGCGATGCAGGTCGAGGGCCGGCTCGTCATCGTCGACGCCCCCTGCTCCGGCGTGCAGATGGTCTGGATGGCGTACTTCTGCGCCTGCGCGGTCGCCGCGTGGACCGGCGTGAGCGATCGCCATTTCGTTCGCAAGCTGCCGTGGATCGGCGTTCTGGTGCTCGCCGGCAACGTGCTGCGCAACAGCGTGCTGGTCGTGCTCGAGGCGCGGCGCGCGAGCGTGCCCGAGGCGTGGCATCAGGGGGTCGGTCTGGTCGTGCTGGCGCTGGTGTGCGGGACCGTCGTCGCGTTGGTTGGCGGAGGCCGCGATGCGCGCCGTTGATCGCTCGACGCGTCACCGCTGGCAGCTGCCGTTCGCGGCGCTGTTGCTCGCCTGTGCGCTCGCGCCGCTGGCATCTCCGCCATCGGCCGCGCCGCGCAGCACGGCCACGCGCGAGGCGCCGACCGAATGGGAAGGCCGCGCGCTGCGACCGCTCGCGCTGAGCGCGGTCGAACAACGCTTCGCCGCGCGTTTCCCCGGCCAGATTGCGCGGCTCACCGACGGCGAGCAGGTGCTGGTGTGGCGCGCAGTGACCGCGCCGACGCGCATGCTGCACCCCGCAGCCGACTGCTACCGCGGCCTCGGCTACCGCATCGCCGACGCACGGCTCGAGCGCGATGCGCGGCAGCGGCTGTGGCGCTGCTTCGTCGCCGAACGCGGCGGCCAACGGCTGCGCGTGTGCGAGCGCATCGTCGACGCGCAGGGCCAGGCCTACACCGACGCGTCGAGCTGGTTCTGGGCGGCGCAACTCGGCCAGTCGATCGGCCCGTGGCAGGCGCTCACCACCGCGAGGGCACTGTGAAACGCGTCTTCAAATGGCTGCTCGCGTGGGCACTGGGATTCGCCCTCGGGGCGATCGTCTTCGTGCTGCTGCTGGTGCAGCTGCTGCGGCCCGCTGCCGGCGAGTGGTCGCATCCGCTGCGCGTCGGGCCATGGCAGGTCAACGCCAGCGTCCCGGCGATGCTGCGCATGGCCACCCATCCGCTCGCGCTGCGCGCGCTCGAAGGGCGCACGCTGCGCACCCGCTTCGGCCCGGTGCAGTGGCGCGCCGGCGCGCAGCCCGGGCACTGGCGCGCGGTCTGTGCACCGTGCACGCTGCGCCTGGCCGAACTCGGCGACGACACGATCCGCTGGAGCCGCGTCGAGCTCGACGTGCAGCGCACGAGCCAGAACGATTTGAAAGGCGAGTTCGCGCTCGGCGACGCACCGCATGCGGTGCGGGGTCAGTGGACCGCGCACCTGGAAGCGACCGGCGCGCAGCTCGCGTTCAAGCTGGCCCCGACGCCGATGGCCGACGCCTATGCGCTGTTCGCGAGCGCGATCCCCGAGCTCGCCCGCGCCCGCATCGACGGCCAGCTGCGCCTCGATGTGCGGCTGCGCCTGCCGGCGCGCGAGTGGGTCGTGCGCCCGCACATCGATGGCTTCGCGGTGTCGGGACTCGGCACCGAAGCGCTGCTGACGGCAGTGCCCACCTGCCACGGCAAACCCTCGGCGATCAAGTTCGGCAGCTGGCTGCCGCGCGCCGTGGTCGCTGCCGAGGACCAGCGCTTCTACGAGCACAGCGGCTATGACCTCGACGAGATCGTCGCCGCCTGGTCGCCGGGCGCGGCGCGTGGCGCGAGCACGCTGTCGCAACAACTGGCCAAGCTGATCTACACCGGCGACAGCCGCAGCCATGCCCGCAAGCTGCGCGAGCTGCTCTATGCGGTGGAGCTCGACCGCACGCTCGGCAAGGCGCGGGTGCTGAACCTGTACCTCGCGATCGCGCCCTGGGGCAACGGCTTGTGCGGCGCGCATGCCGCGGCCTGGCACCACGCGGGCAAGCGCGCCAACCAGCTCACGCCCACCGAAGCGGCTTGGCTCGCGAGCCTGCTGCGCAACCCCGACCGCGAGCTGGAACAGATGGCGCAGCGCGGCCATGTCGACACCGAACGCGTCGCCTGGGTCATCGACCACATGCGCCCGCTCGCCAAGGCCAGGCGCGATGCGCTGGTCGAAGGGCTGGACGGCTGGTCGCCGGCCGGGCCGTGAGCCGGGCTCGTCAGAGCCGCAGCGCCGGCGCCGGCGACTCGACGATCACGCGGCCCGCGATCCAGTCGGCGGTGAACGCCGCGATGTCGCGCGCCTGCGCCGCTTCCCACACCAGCTCGGGCGGCACCACACGCGTGGCCGCCGGCGCGTCGGCCAGCTGCGTCGCCAGCTGCGCCGCGAACTGCGCGACCTTGGCCGCGCGCACCGGCTTGTCGCGCTGCGGGACCATCAGGTGCAGCTGCGCGAGCACGCCATTCGCGAGCCGCTGCAGCGCCTGCGATGCGCGCTCGCCGGCCGGCATCTGCGCCGCGCGCATGAACACCAGCTGCTCGAAACCGAGCGCGGCCACCGCCTGCTCGTCGAGGTTGGCGAGGCCCTGCTTCAGCGCGCCGGGCAGGCTCGCGCTCGCATGCGGCATCACGACGACCAGGCGGCGCACCCCGCGTTGGCGCAAGGCACGTGCCAGGTTCGGCAGCTGCGCCGGCTCGGGGCGCAGGAAGGCGTCCTCGCGGCCATTCGCGTGGCGCTCGCGATCGAACACGATCAGCGCGGTGTCCTCGACCGCACGCGCGGCCACCGGCAGCGACAGTGCGCTCACCGGCACCGGCACCAGGCCGGGCAGCGCGCTGGTGTTGAGCGGCTGCGTCACCAGCACCGACACTTGCGCGAACGCGCGGCCGGCCAGCAACTGCTCGAGCACCGCGGCACCGAGCGCGCCCGCAGCGCCCGCCACCAGCACGCGCCGCGCGCCGGCGCGCCGCGGCGGGGCTGACCCGCGGCCGGCACGCAAGGCGTCTTGCAGCAGCTTCATGATCCGAGTATCGCGGCTCGGGCGCCTCATCACTTGAAGACGGCGCGAATCCCCTCATGTTCGCCGCGGGGTAGCATCCACCCCGGTCACCTCGGAGGATACGAACATGACTCGCAGACTTTGGCTGTTCGCGCTCGCATTCGTCGCCACGCTCGGTCTTTCCGGCTGCGGCTACAACGATTTCCAGCGTTTGGACGAGCAGGTCAAGGCCGCCTGGTCGGAGGTGCTGAACCAGTACCAGCGCCGCGCCGACCTGATTCCGAACATCGTCGCCACCGTCAAGGGCGAGGCCAATTTCGAGCAGGAAACGCTGACCAGGGTGATCGAAGCGCGTTCCAGGGCGACGAGCATCCAGGCCACGCCGGCACTGATCAACGATCCCGCGGCCTTCGAAAAATTCCAGAGGGCGCAGGGCGAGCTGAGCGGCGCACTGAGCCGGCTGATGGCCGTTGCCGAGGCCTACCCCACGCTGCGTGCCAACCAGGCCTTCCAGGACCTGCGGGTGCAGCTCGAAGGGACAGAGAATCGCATCACCGTCGCGCGCAACCGCTACATCAAGACGGTGGCCGATTACAACGTGTTGACACGCAGCTTCCCGACCAACCTGACCGCGATGCTGTTCAGCTATGCGGTGAAGCCCAACTTCACGGTGCAAAACGAAGCGACGATCTCGGCGCCGCCGGCGGTCAGCTTCGAGAAGGCGGCGTCGAAGTAGGCCCGAGAAGGTGATGCGACGCTGGGCGGTCGCGGTGCTTGCCACGCTGTTCGCCGTTCTGGCGGGCGGCGCGTTCGCGCAGGACGTGCTGCCGGTGCCGCCGCTCGCCGGCCGCGTGGTCGACCAGACCGCGACGCTCACCGAAGCGCAGCGCGCGGCGCTCGCGAACAAGCTCGCCGCGCTGGAGGAACAGACCGGCAGCCAGATCGTGGTGCTGCTGGTGCCGACCACGCAGCCCGAAGACATCGCGGCGTACGCGCAGCGCGTGGCCGATCAATGGAAGATCGGCCGGCGCGATGTCGGCGACGGCGTGCTGATCGTCGTTGCAAAGAACGACCGCAAGCTGCGCATCGAGGTGGCAAAGGCGCTCGAAGGCGCGATTCCCGACCTCGCCGCCAAGCGCATCATCAACGAGCAGATCACGCCGGCGTTCAAGGCCGGCGACTTTGCCGGCGGGCTCAACGCGGCGGTCGACCGGCTCGGCGCGCGCATCAAGGGCGAGGCGCTGCCGCCGCCGGGCGCGAAGAAGGATGCGCGACCCGGCGTGCAGTGGGACGAACTCGCGATGTTCTTTTTTGTCGGCGTGCCGATCCTCGGCGCGGTGCTGACGGGCCTGTTCGGCCGCAAGCTCGGCTCGCTGGCGACCAGCGGCGCCGCCGGCGTGATCGGCTGGTGGCTGACCGCGAGCGCGCTGCTCGCCGGGGCAGCGGTAATGGTTGCGTTGCTGCTGGTGGGCATCATGGGCATCGGCGCCGCGCGGCGCGGCTCGTCGATCGGACCGGGCCATGGCGGTCCGTTCATCGGCGGCGGTGGCTGGGGTGGTGGTGGTGGCGGCGGCGATGGCGGCGGATTCAGCTCGGGCGGCGGCGGCGACTTCGGTGGCGGCGGCGCGTCGGGCGACTGGTAGCGCAATGACGATGAACAAGCTGCTGCGCATCCTCCAACACCGCTGGCTCGACGAGACCGACGCGCGGCGCGCGCTGCGGCCCGACGCGCTGGCGCGCATCGAGGCGCGGGTGAAGGCGAGCGAATCTCGCCACAGTGGCGAGATTCGCGTCTGCGTCGAAGCGGGCCTGCCGCTGTCCTACCTGTGGCGCAATGCCACGGCGCGTGAGCGCGCCGTCACGCTGTTCGGCAAGCTGCGGGTTTGGGACACCGCGAACAACAACGGCGTGCTGATCTACCTGCTGCTCGCCGAACGGCGCATCGAGATCGTCGCCGACCGCGGGCTCAACACCCATGTGTCCACGGCGCAATGGCAGGCGTTGCTCAACAGCATGGCGGCAGCGTTCAAGGCCGGGCGATTCGAAGCGGGGCTGATGGCGGCGATCGACGCGATCGACGAATTGTTGGCGAGGCACTTTCCGTTGGCGCCCGGCGAGGTCAATCCCAACGAGCTGCCCGACGCACCGCTGCTGCGCTAGCGTCGTCAGTCACTTGCCGCGCAAGCGCCGCAGCGCCGCGAGCTGCGCCGCCATCATCGCGAACTCGCTGCGCGCGAGTGCGAAATCGATGTTGGTCCGTGCGTTCTTCAGCTTCTCCTCCGCGAGCTTCTTGCCTTCGGCCGCGCGGGCTTCGTCGAGGTCCTTGGCGCGGATGGCCGTGTCGGCCAACACGGTGACCACGTTCGGTTGCACCTCGAGAATGCCGCCCGCGACGAAGACAAACTCTTCCTCGCCGGTGTCGGCGCGTCGGATGCGCACCGCGCCCGGCTTGATGCGGGTGATCAGCGGCGCGTGGCGCGGGAAGATGCCGAGCTCGCCCATCTCGCCGGGCAGCGCGACGAAGGTCGCTTCACCGGAAAAGATGCTCTCCTCGGCAGAGACGACGTCGACGTGCAGCGTGGCCATTGCCGAGATTCTCGACGCTGGATCGGCACGCCACAAACAACACGGCCCGCCGGGCTTGCGCCGGGCGGGCCGTGTGGAAAACGCCGCAGCGCTTCTTACTTGCCGCGGAACTTGCGCAGCGCGGCGAGCTGCGCCGCCAGCGCGACGAGTTCGTTCTGTGCCTTCGCCAGGTCCATGTCGCTGTTCGCGTTCTTCAGCGCCTCTTCGGCGAGCTTCTTCGCTTCGGCGGCTTTGGCCTCGTCGAGGTCCTTGCCGCGGATCGCGGTGTCGGCGAGCACGGTGACCGTGCCCGGCTGCACTTCGAGAATGCCGCCGGCGACGAAGACGAACTCTTCCTGATTGGTGTCGGCGCGCGCAATGCGAACCGCACCGGGCTTGATGCGGGTGATCAGCGGCGTGTGGCGCGGGTAGATCCCGAGCTCGCCCATCTCGCCGGGCAGGGCGACAAAGCTCGCTTCGCCGGAGAAGATGCTCTCCTCGGCGGAGACGACATCAACGTGCAGGGTGGCCATGTGGGTGATCCGTGTCTTACTGAATCGTCTTCGCCTTGGCGATAGCTTCGTCGATGGTACCGACCATGTAGAAGGCCTGCTCGGGCAGGCTGTCGCACTCGCCGTTGACGATCATCTTGAAGCCGCGGATGGTTTCCTTCAGCGGCACGTACTTGCCTTCGGTGCCGGTGAACACCTGCGCGACGAAGAACGGCTGGCTCAGGAAGCGCTGGATCTTGCGCGCGCGCGACACGGCGAGCTTGTCTTCGGGCGACAGTTCGTCCATGCCCAGAATCGCAATGATGTCGCGCAGTTCCTTGTAGCGCTGCAGCGTGCCCTGCACCGCACGCGCGGTGTTGTAGTGGTCCTCGCCGACCACGTGCGGGTCGAGCTGGCGGCTCGTGGAGTCGAGCGGGTCCACCGCCGGGTAGATGCCCAGCGAGGCGATGTCGCGCGACAGCACGACCGTCGAGTCCAGGTGGGCGAAGGTGGTGGCAGGCGACGGGTCGGTCAGGTCGTCCGCCGGCACGTAGACGGCCTGGATCGAGGTGATCGAGCCGACCTTGGTCGAGGTGATGCGCTCTTGCAGGCGGCCCATTTCTTCGGCCAGTGTCGGCTGGTAGCCCACCGCCGACGGCATGCGGCCGAGCAGCGCCGACACTTCGGTGCCGGCCAGCGTGTAGCGGTAGATGTTGTCGACGAAGAACAGCACGTCCTTGCCCTCGTCGCGGAACGACTCGGCAATCGTCAGGCCGGTCAGCGCGACGCGCAGGCGGTTGCCCGGCGGCTCGTTCATCTGGCCGTAGACCATCGCCACTTTCGACTCGCCGAGGTTGTCGCTGTTGACGACGCCCGACTCCATCATCTCGTGATAGAAGTCGTTGCCTTCGCGGGTGCGCTCGCCGACACCTGCGAACACCGACAAGCCGCTGTGCGCCTTGGCGATGTTGTTGATGAGCTCCATCATGTTCACCGTCTTGCCGACGCCGGCGCCGCCGAACAGGCCGACCTTGCCGCCCTTGGCGAACGGGCACACCAGGTCGATCACCTTGATGCCGGTTTCCAGCAGGTCTTGCGAGGGGCTCAGTTCGTCGTAGGCCGGCGGCTTGCGGTGGATCGAGGCGGTGAGTTCCTGGCTGACCGGGCCGCGCTCGTCGATCGGCGCACCCAGCACGTCCATGATGCGGCCGAGTGTGGCGCGACCCACCGGCACCGAGATCGGCGCCTTGGTGTTCTGAACCATCAGGCCGCGGCGCAGGCCGTCGGACGAGCCCAGCGCAATCGTGCGCACGACGCCGTCGCCGAGCTGCTGCTGGACTTCGAGCGTCAGGTTGGAGCCCACCATCTTCAGCGCGTCGTACACCTTGGGCATGTCAGTGCGGGGGAACTCCACGTCCACCACCGCGCCGATGCACTGAACAATTTTGCCGTCAGCCATGTTCTTTCCTTTGAATCAAAACTTTTGTTAGACCGCTGCCGCACCGGCGACGATCTCGGACAATTCTTTGGTGATCGCCGCCTGCCGCGTCTTGTTGTAGATCAGCTTCAGGTCGGCAATCACGGTGCCGGCGTTGTCGGTCGCCGACTTCATGGCCACCATGCGCGCCGATTGTTCGGACGCCATGTTCTCGGCGACGGCCTGGTACACCAGCGCCTCGGTGTAGCGCAGCAGCAGCTCGTCGATCACCGTCGGCGCGTCGGGCTCGTAGAGGTAGTCCCAGCCGTGCTGCGACTTGTCGGCGGTCATGCTCTCGGCCGTCAGCGGCAGCAGCTGCTGCACCACCGGCTCCTGCTTCATCGTGTTGATGAAGCGGGTGTAGCAAAGGTAGACGGCACTGAGCTTGCCCTCGGCGTACCCGTCGAGCAGCACCTTGACCGGGCCGATCAGCTTGTCCAGGTGCGGCTTGTCGCCCAGGTGCGTGGCCTGCGAGACGACCTTGGCGCCGATGCGGTTCAGGAAGCCGAGGCCCTTGTTGCCGATGGCCACTGCCTCGGCCTTCACGCCCTGGCCTTCCAGCTCTTTCAGCTTGACCGTCACCGCGCGCAGCACGTTGGTGTTCAAGCCGCCACACAAGCCCTTGTCGGTGGTGACGACGACGAAGCCCGCGGGCTTGGCGGCGTCGTTGCGCAGCATGAAAGGGTGCTTGTACTCGGGCGTGGCCTGCGACAGGTTGGCCGCCAGGTTGCGGATCTTTTCGCTGTACGGACGCGCATGGCGCATCCGGTCCTGTGCCTTGCGCATCTTGGAGGCGGCGACCATTTCCATGGCCTTGGTGATCTTCTTGGTGTTCTCCACCGATTTGATCTTGCCGCGTATTTCCTTGCCGACTGCCATGACGGAGCTCCTTGTTCGGGTTCGTCAGGCGAAGGACTTCTTGAACGCGGCAATCGCGCCGGTCAGCTCGGCCTCGGCGTCCTTGTCGAGCTGTTTGCTGTCTTCGATCTTCTTCAGCAGCGGCGCGTGGCTGGTCTTCAGGTGCTGGTGCAGGCCGTGCTCGAAGGCGAGCGCCTTCTTCACGTCGACGTCGTCGAGGAAGCCCTTGTTCACCGCGAACAGCGTGGCGCCCATCAGCGAGATCGGCAGCGGCGAGTACTGGGCCTGCTTGAGCAGCTCGGTCACGCGGGCGCCGCGGTCGAGCTGCTTGCGGGTGGCTTCGTCGAGGTCGGAGGCGAACTGCGCGAACGCGGCCAGCTCGCGGTACTGCGCGAGGTCGGTACGAATGCCGCCGGACAGGCCCTTGATGACCTTGGTCTGCGCCGCGCCACCGACGCGCGACACCGAGATGCCGGCGTTGATCGCGGGCCGGATGCCGGCGTTGAACAGCGAGGTCTCGAGGAAGATCTGGCCGTCGGTGATCGAGATCACATTGGTCGGAACGAAGGCCGACACGTCACCGGCCTGCGTCTCGATGATCGGCAGCGCGGTCAGCGAGCCGGTCTTGCCCTTGACGGCGCCGTTGGTGAACTTCTCGACGTAGTCGGCGTTGACGCGGGCAGCGCGCTCGAGCAGACGGCTGTGCAAATAGAAGACGTCGCCGGGATAGGCTTCGCGGCCCGGCGGGCGGCGCAGCAGCAGCGAGACCTGGCGATAAGCCACGGCCTGCTTCGACAGGTCGTCATAGATGATCAGCGCGTCTTGGCCGCGGTCGCGGAAGTACTCGCCCATCGTGCAGCCGGAGTAGGCCGAGACGTACTGCATCGCCGCCGATTCGGCGGCCGACGCGGCGACGACGATGGTGTAGTCCATCGCGCCGGTGGCTTCGAGCGAGCGCACCACGTTCTTGATCGACGACGCCTTCTGGCCGATCGCAACGTAGATGCAGGTCATGTTCTGACCCTTCTGGTTGATGATCGCGTCGATCGCCACCGCGGTCTTGCCGGTCTGGCGGTCGCCGATGATCAGCTCGCGCTGGCCGCGGCCGATCGGCACCATCGAGTCGATCGACTTGAGGCCGGTGGCCATCGGCTGGCTCACGCTCTGGCGCGCGATCACGCCGGGGGCGATCTTCTCGATCGGCGCCGACATCTTGGCGTTGATCGGACCCTTGCCGTCGATCGGTGCCCCAAGCGCGTTGACGACGCGGCCGATGAGCTCGGGGCCGATCGGCACTTCCAGAATGCGGCCGGTGCACTTGACCGTGTCGCCTTCGGAGATGTGTTCGTACTCGCCCAGGATCACCGAGCCGACCGAGTCGCGCTCGAGGTTGAGCGCCAGGCCGAAGGTCGGCGAGCCGTCGGGGGCGGCCGGGAACTCGAGCATTTCGCCCTGCATCGCGTCCGACAGGCCATGGATGCGGCAGATGCCGTCGGTCACCGAGACGACGCTGCCCTGGTTGCGGATGTCGGCCGATACGCCAAGACCCTCGATGCGGCTCTTGATCAGTTCGGAAATTTCAGCGGGATTGAGTTGCATTGCTTCTCTCCGGTCTGCTGTACTGGGTGCACAAGCAGGTTGGATCACGCGACGACACGCGGCCTTCAGGCCGTGAGCGCCGCTCTCATTTGTTCAAGACGCGCCTTGACCGAGGTGTCGAGCACTTCGTCGCCGACGACCACACGGATGCCGCCGATCAGCTCGGGCTCGACCACCACGCTCGCGTTGAGCTTGCGCGCGAAGCGCTTCTCCAGCGAGGCGACCACCTCGCCGAGCTGCTTCGACTCGATGGCGAACGCGCTGTAGACGATGGCGTCCGACACGCCCGAACGGGCGTTGACCAGCGCATGGAACTGCGCGGCGATCTCGGGCAGCACCGTCAGGCGGCCATTGGCAATCACCGTGCGCAGCAGGTTCTTCGCCGTGTCGCCGAGCGGCGCTTTCACCGTCGATGTCATCACGTCGAACACCTGCTCGTCGCTGGACTTCGGGTCGTCGGCGAACTGGCGCAATTGCGCATTCGCGGCGACCGCGGCCAGCGCATCGAGCTGCTGCGCGATCGGTTGCACATCACCGTTGATGGCGACCTTGAACAGCGCCTCGGCGTACGGGCGGGCGAGCGTGGCGAGTTCGGCCATGGCTTACAGCTCGGTCTGCAGGCGACCCAACAGCTCGGCGTGAATGCCGGCGTTGACTTCGCGTCGCAGGATCTGCTCGGCGCCCTTGACGGCCAGCGCAGCCACATGCTCGCGCAGCGCTTCGCGGGCCTTCACGGCTTCCTGCTCGGCCTCGGCCTTGGCCGCGGCGATGATCTTGTTGCCTTCTTCCGTCGCGCGGCTCTTGGCTTCCTCGATCATCGACTGCGCCAGGCGTTCGGCATCGGCCAGGCGCTGGGTCGCGTCGGTGCGGGCGGCAGACAACTGCTCTTCGACCCGCTTGTTGGCGTTGGCCAGTTCGGCCTTCGCCTTGTCGGCCGCCGACAGGCCGTCGGCAATTTTCTTCGCGCGCTCATCGAGGGCCGCGGCGATCGGCGGCCAGACGAACGACATCGTGAACCAGACGAGGATCGCAAAGACGATCATCTGGACGATCAGGGTACCGGTGATGCTCACGTTGTTGCCTCAATCACGGTGGTGGACACAACCGGCGGCGGGGCCGGCACGCGATTGCGCTTTACTTCGGCAGGTTGGCGATCTGGGCCAGGAAGGGGTTGGCGGTGGCAAACCACAGCGCCACGCCGGTGCCGATGATGAACGAGGCGTCGATCAGGCCGACCAGCAGGAACATCTTGGTCTGCAGTTCGCCCATCAGCTCGGGCTGGCGCGCGGCCGACTCGAGGTACTTGCTGCCCATGATGCCGATGCCGATACAGGCGCCGATGGCGCCCATACCGATGATCAGGCCGGAGGCGAGGGCAACAAAGCTGATGACTTCCATGGTGACTCCTTAGTCAGTTGTGTTTGGAGAGAGAAAAAACGGGGGATCGGTAAAGCGGCGGGAAAATTCAGTGCGCGTCGTGGGCCTGGCCCACGTAGACCAGCGCCAGCATCATGAACACGAACGCCTGCAGCGTGATGATCAGGATGTGGAAGATCGCCCAGGCGGTGCCGGCGACGATGTGGCCGAGCGCGAGGCCGATGCCGGTGGCGCTGAGCGTGAACGCGCCGCCCATCAGCGCGATCAGCAGGAAGATCAGTTCGCCGGCGTACATGTTGCCGAACAATCGCATGCCGTGCGAGACGGTCTTGGCGATGAACTCGATCATCTGCATGCCGAAGTTCAGCGGCCACAGCGCGAAATGGTTGCCGAACGGTGCGGTGAACAGCTCGTGCACCCAGCCGCCGGCGCCCTTGATCTTGACGTTGTAGACCAGGCACACCAGCAGCACGCCGAGCGACAGGCCCATCGTCACCGACAGGTCGGCGGTCGGCACCGAACGCAGGTAGGCGTGATGCGGGTCGTAGCCGGCGGCGCCGTAGAGCTGTTGCCAGATCCACGGCAGCAGATCGACTGGCAGCAGGTCCATCGCGTTGAGCGAGAAGATCCAGAGGAACACCGTGAGCGCGAGCGGTGCGACGAGCTTGCGGCTGTGGGCGTTGTGGACGATGCCGCGCGCCTGCGCGTCGACCATCTCGACGAGGATCTCGACCGCCGCCTGGAAGCGGCCCGGCACGCCCGGGGTCGCCTTGCGCGCCGCCTTCCACAGCAGCCAGCAGACGATGATGCCCAGCGTCAGCGAGAAGAAGATCGAGTCGTAATTGAAGACCGAGAAATCGGCGACGGCTTTCGGCGGGTGGTTCTGCCAAAACGTCAGGTGGTGGACGATGTAGTCGCCCGCGCTGAGCTGCTCTTGACCTTCGGCTGCCATGTTCTCTTCACCAATCCCGTTGTCTTGTCGTCTCTAGCGGCGCCACAGCAGCGCCACCCAATACATCTTCAGGCACACCACCAGGCCCACCAGCAATGCCGGCCAGCTCAGCGGCTGCACGATGCGCGGGGCCAGCATCAGCATGGCCACCGTCACACCAATCTTCACGGACTCCCACAGCATGAAGCTCGCGGCACTCGTGCCGAGCGACAGGCTGGAAAGCCGGCTGGTCATGCCGCGTGCCATCAAGGCCCCCGGCACCACCGCCGTGGCCGCGCCATACAACGCCGACCACGCAATCTCTTCGCGACCGGTGATCAGCCATGCAAGCATCGCGATCACCGCCCCCACCGCCGCTTGCGCCGCGATGACCCACCACGGTGACACCGGCGGGTGCCTGGCCCTCAAGGCCTGCGCTTGTTCTCGCGTCAGTGGCTTGAAAGGCGGATCCTCCACCTCATCTGCGTCACGGCCGCGGTCGAATCGGTTGCCCAATCGGAAATCCTCGGCAGGGGTCACAGTCGGTCTCGGCAAAGCCTCGGGATTATATACGTGGAAACCCGTGCTCCTTCGCCATCCCGGCCGGGAGTGTCGTTGGCGATGCTGTCGGCGGCCTGACTGAGCCGCCGAAGCGAAGCGCCTATGCAATTGCGCAGCGCAGGCGGCTCATCTCGCGCCTTCACTGCACAACTGCGCAGGTGCCTCGTTACGGCGCGAGCCGCCGCCCGCGAGGCCTTCAGCCGAACAGGTTGACCGGCAAGCCCGGCACGTCGACGGGCAACGCGAACACGCAGCCCGCGAGCGGCTGGGCGAGCAGTTCCTCGGCTGGACGATTCAGCCGCGCGGTCGTGATGTACAGCGTTTTCAGGTCGGGCCCGCCGAAGCACGGCATCGTCGCGCAGCGCACCGGCAGCGTCACTTCGCGCAGCAACTCGCCGTCGCTGGACAGGCGCAGCAGGCGCTGGCCTTCGAACATCGCGACCCAGTAGGCGCCTTCGACGTCGACCGCCGCGCCGTCGGGACGCCCGCCATAGCTCGCGAGGTCCTGTCCGGGCTGCTTGATGGGGAAGCTCGCGAACACGCGCTTGTTGCCGATCGCCGCGGTGGCCGGATCGAAGTCGAAGGCGTAGATCGTGTGCGCCGTCGTGTCGCTCCAGTACATCGTGCGGCCGTTCGGGCTCCACGCGAGGCCGTTCGAGATCGTGATGCCTTCGGCCTTGCGCTCGAGCTTGTCGTTCGAATAGCAGTGCAAGGACGCGATCGCGGCGTCGCGCGGCTCGTACATCGTGCCGACCCAGAAGCGGCCCTGCGGGTCGCACTTGCCGTCGTTGAAGCGTTCGTTCTTCGTGTCGTAGGGCGGCTCGGCGAGGCGGGTGCGCCGGCCCGTTGCCGCATCGAAGCGCCACAGGCCGTCGCGCATCGCGAGCAGCAGCGCGCCGTCGAGCATCGGCGCGCAGCTCGCCACGTCGGTGTCGAAGTCCCAGTGGGCGAGCTCGCCGCTGGCCGGGTCGAAGCGCTGCAACCTGCGCCCCGGGATGTCGCAGTAATAGAGCACCTGCTCGCGCGGATGCCACATCGGCGACTCGCCGAGCAGGCTCGCCGAGGCCACAGCCAGCGTGATGCCCGGGTCGGCGGCCGGCATCAGCGCACCGCCACGTCGAGCGTCATCGACGCTTCGAAGCTCTCGCCCGGCTGCAGCGTGCGCAAGCCGTGCGCAGCCGGGTCGGCCATGTGGATCGCGTTGCCGACATGGCTCACCGGCTCGACGCAAAAGTAATCCTTGTCCTGCGGCGTGTAGACGACGAGGTAGGGCAGCGACGCGCTGAGCTGGAGCGAGAACTTCTCGTCGCGAATGCGCGCCGGCCCCTTCCAGCCTTCGAAGCAGTGGTCGAAGTCCAGGTGCGCGACGTCGGCGTCGATGCCGGGCTGGGCGACGCGGCGCGTCGGCAGTTGCGTGGCGTCGCAGTCCCAGCGCTCACGGCACTCGATGTGCAGCCGGCTGCGCGCGCGCTTCGGAAAGTACGGGTGCCAGCCCAGGCCCACCGGCTGCGCGATGTCGGCGGTGTTGGTGATCACCATCTGGGCACCCAGGGACTGCGGCGTCAGGGTGAAGAACTGGCTGGCTTCGAACGCGAACGGCCAGTGTTCGTCGGCCGCGTGCCGGTAACGCAGCACGACGTCGAGCGCGCTGTGCGAAACCACTTCCCACGCGCGCAGCCAGCCGACACCGTGCAGCGAATGTGGGCTGTCGCCGAAGTTGGCCTGCGTGCTGTACTCGCGCCCTTTCCAGCGAAAGCGCCGGTAGCCCAGGCGGTTCGAATACGGCACCAGCGGGAAGCAGGCCGACTCGCGCGCGCCGGCCAGCAGCGATGGCTCGCTGGAGCGCAGGATCGGCGTGTCGCGGTGCCACAGCCCGGCGACGACACCGCCGATGTCGGCACGCAGCGCCAGCCGCAAGGCCCCGGCGCGCAGTTCGAAGGTGCTGTCGGCGGCTTGCGTTGTGGTTCCAGTCATGGCCTTCCCGGGGAATGAAGATCGGTGCGAACCATCGTACGCCGGTACCGGCAGGTAACCGGCGGCGCGAGCGCTTCAGTAGGTCGACGCGGTGCCGCTGGCCAGCGTGTGGACGTGTTCGGTGTCGCGCGTTCGCAGCGCAGCGATCGCCGCCTGCGCGCTGCGCATCATCAGGCCGATGTCCGACGAGACCGCGACGAAGTCGAAGCCGGTCGCGCGGTACTGTGCCACCAGCTCGGGCGTACTGCCGAGCGTGCCGACCGGCTTGCCCAGCTCCTTGCAACGCTGGACCACGTGCGACAAGCGGTCCATCACCGCAGGGTGGGCAACGTTGCCGATGTACCCCATCGCCGCGGACAGGTCGGCCGGCCCGACGAAGAGGGCGTCGATGCCTTCGACCGAGGCGATCGCATCGAGTTGCTCGATCGCCGCCGGCGTCTCGATCTGCACGATCACGCCGATCTGCTGGTTGGCCGTCTTGAAGTAGTTCGGCGTGGTGCCGAAGCGGGCCGCACGGGTCGTCCCCGCCAGGCCGCGAATGCCCTCGGGCGGATAGCGCGTGGCCGCGACCGCGCGCCGCGCTTCGTCGGCGTTCTGCACGAACGGGTACATCAGCGTCATCGCGCCGGCGTCGAGCACGCGCTTGACGACCACAGCGTCGTTCCACGGTACGCGCACGACCGGGACCAGCTTGGTGCCGGCCAGCGCCTGCAGCACATGGACCAGGTTCATCATGTCCAGCGGCGCATGTTCCATGTCCACGAGCCCCCAGTCGAAGCCGGCGCAGCCGATCGCTTCGGCGACGATCGGGCTGGCCGAGCCGATCCAGGTGCCCACCGGCGGGTGTGCGCCGGCGGCTTTCAGCAGTTGCAGGAAGGCGTTCATGCGGGTCCTTCGGTGATGCGGGGTCAATACTGCGATGGCGTGACGCCGAGCTGCGCCTTCAGGTAGTGCGCGCCCGGGATCGGGTTGTAGTAATACGGCGGGATGGTCTCAAAGCCAAGCGAGGCGTACAGGCCGCGCGCGGCCTCCATGTCGTCGAGCGTGTCGAGCAGCATTTCCGAGTAGCCGGCGCGCTGCGCCTCGTCGAGCAGCGCCTGGGCGATGATGCGCCCGAGGCCGAAGCGGCGAAACGCCGGGCGCACATAGAGGCGCTTCATCTCGCAGGCGTTGGCGTAGTCGACGTCGGTCAGTGCGCGCAAGGCACCGCAGCCGGCGAGCGCCGAATCGACGAAGGCGAGCACGAGGTAGCCCGTCGGTGGCGCGTATTCGCCGGGCAGCCCGGCGAGCTCGGCCTCGAAGTTCTGGAAGCACAGGTCGACATCGAGGCTGTGCGCGTACTCGCGAAAGACCTCGCGAGTCGACGCGATCAGCTCGGGCGTGTCGGGAAAGACCAGACGTATGTCGGGGGCGTCCATCCGCGAAGGCAACATCATGGGAAGGACAAGTTTAGCCGCCCAGGCTCCATCACCGCGCGATGTCTGCCGCGAAGCCGAGCACGACCCTGCGCGTCATCGCCGACTTCTTCTCCACCTTCGTCACGATGACCGCACCGATCTCCGCCGTGTTGGCCACATGCGTGCCGCCGCACGGCTGCAGGTCGACGCCGACGATTTCGAGCAGGCGCACCTGCCCCGTGCCGCGCGGCGGTTGCACGCTCATGCTGCGCACCAGGCCGGGGTTGGCGTCGAGCTCGGCGTCGCTGATCCAGCGCTGGCGCACCGGGTGCGCCTGCGCCACCAGGCGTGCCAGGCCGGCGCTGAGCTCGTCCTTGTCGAGCGGCTCAGTCATGTGGAAGTCCAGCCGCGCGTAGTCGGCGGTGATCGAGCACCCGTCGACCGGGTGCGGCACCAGCGCGCACAGCAGGTGGGTCGCGGTGTGAAAGCGCATGTGGCGGTGGCGGCGCGCCCAGTCGATGCGCGCAGTCACCGCCGTGCCCGGCGCGAGCGCACGCCACAGCGGCTCCTGGCCCGGGGCGGGCACATGAACAATCTCGCCCGGCTGCTCGCCCTTGCGCGTGTCGATGATCGCGAGGCGGCGGCCGTCGTCCAGTTCCAGCTCGCCGCGATCGCCCGCCTGTCCGCCGCCGTGCGGATAGAACACCGTGCGGTCCAGGCGCAGGCCGCGCTCGTCGAGCGTGACGATGCGGGCGCTGCATTCGCGCCGTTGCGCGTCCTCGCGAAACAGCTCGACACCCGAGCCGGGTGGTGTGTCGTCGACCATGGCCAACCTCCGTGGCGATGATACGGCGCGCGTGCCGGCGCGGACCCTCGGCAGGAAGGCAAGGCGGGGTGTCGCCGCCATCCATTACCATCGCGGGCTGCCGGGGTCTGTTGGCGCCGGCGCGCGCCGCGCATTGCGAGCCGTGCCGCGAACGCCTAAGCGGCCTGCGGCGCTTGCGTGCCCTCGTTTCCTGGTCGGTCTCTTCACCCGTCACCATCGCATGCGACAACTACATTTTCTTGCCGCCCTGGGCCTGCTGGCCGGTGCCTCGATGGCGCTCGCCGCGGACGAGACGACGAGCGGCGGCACCTTCAACACGCCGGGCTACCCGTCGGCGCCCACCCCGACGCAGAAGCCCGGCGCCACCGCGCCGGCCGGGACGATGCTGCAGCGGCCGGCGAGCACCGACGGCAGCACCCCGTTGCGCGCGCCCGCCAACGGCGCGCGCGCCGACCAGGCCCCCGAGCTGCGGCTGCGCCGCGCCGAGTTGCCGCCGGCCAAGCCGAGCGAGTTCCAGAAGTTCGTCGAGGAAGCCACCGGCCGCATGCTGCCGGTGTTCGGCGCCAACTTCTTCGCCGACGCGGCCGAGGGCCCGGGGCCGGCGGACAACGTCCCGCTGTCGGCCGACTATGTGGTCGGCCCCGGGGACGAGCTGCTGATTCGTGCCTGGGGCTCGATCGACGTCGACTACCGCGCCACCGTCGACCGCAACGGCCAGATCCACCTGCCGAAGGTCGGCAGCTTCAATGTCGCCGGCGTCAAGGCTGCGGGGCTCGAGAACCACCTGCGCGCCCAGATCGGGCGCATCTTCACCAACTTCAGCCTCAGCGTGACCCTCGGCCACCTGCGCGGCGTCAAAGTGTTCGTGGTCGGCCCGGCGCAGCGACCGGGCGTCTACACGCTGCCCAGCCAGTCGACGATGCTGTCGGCGGTGGTAGCGGCCGGCGGCCCCGGGCCGAACGGCTCGATGCGCAAGCTCAGCCTGCGCCGCGACGGGCAGGTGATCTCGGAGCTCGACGTCTATGACTTCCTGGTCCAGGGCGACAAGTCGAAGGACATTCAACTGGCCGCCGGCGACGTCCTGGTGTTCCAGCCGGTGGGCCCGCGGGTGGCGCTGACCGGTGCGATCGACACACCGGCGATCTATGAATTGAAGAGCCCGCAGGAGCCGCTGCGCGAGCTGCTGCGCTATGCCGGCGGCGCGCCGGTGCTGGCGAACCCGAACCGGGCCCAGCTCGAGCGCATCGATGCGGCGCAGCCCAAGGCGGCGCGCTTCGTCGAGGAGTTCAAGCTCGACGCGAGCGGCTTGCAAAAATCGCTGCGCGACGGCGACGTGCTGACCCTGCTCGCCATCTCGCCGCAGTTCGCCAACGCCGTGACGCTGAAGGGCCATGTGGCGCAACCGCTGCGCTACCCGTACACGCCGGGCATGCGAATTCGCGACCTGATCCCGGACAAGGACGCGCTGATTTCGCCCGACTTCTATCGGCGCAAGAACCTGCTGGTGCAGGTGCTCGAGGAGGAGGAGGA
>DASXQQ010000023.1:0-15782 GCA_036507085.1 Piscinibacter sp.
AAGGCTGCACGCGCCACAGATGCCGCGCCTGCGCTGCCGTGGCTGCAACGTCGACGCGATGACCGGCCTCGCTCAGGCTTCGCTGCATGACGTCTTGCAAGACGATGTCGTCCTCCACCATCAGGATGCGCACGGTTCGAAGTCTCCGCTCTACGTGTTAGCGCGCATGCGCGCGGTCAGGCAGTGGTCAGCCATGCGGTGGGATAAACGCGGCACGCAACACCACACATTATTCGCCGAGGAGACCTATGAAGATCAAGAGTCAGCGCGACTTCTGGTCCGGGCTCATGTTCATCGTTGTCGGCCTGGCCTTCGGCCTGGGCGCCTTGAACTACAGCTTCGGATCGTCGGCGCGACCGGGGCCGGCCTACTTCCCGTTCGGGTTGGGCTTTCTTCTGGCCGTGCTCGGTGGGTTCACGCTGTTCGAGGCCTTGACGATTGACACCGAAGACGGCGAGCCCGTCGGCGCGTTCGCATGGAAGCCGCTGGCCATCATCGTCGGCTCGCTCGTGCTGTTCGGCATTCTGCTGCCGTGGCTGGGCATGTTCATCGCCCTTCCTCTGCTCGTCTTCACTTCGGCGATGGCCGGCGACGAGTTTCACTGGGGCGAGGCGACAGCCAACGCGGCGATCCTCACGCTGGGCAGCTGGGCCATCTTCATCTGGGGCCTGAACCTGACGATCCCGCTGCTTCCCACCTTCCTGGCACGCTGAGGAGCCGCGATGGACTTGCTTTCGAACCTGGCGCTCGGCTTCCAGACCGCGCTGACCTTTCAGAACCTCTTCTACGCGTTCGCCGGCGCAGTGCTCGGCACGCTGATCGGCGTGCTGCCGGGGCTCGGCCCGGTGGCGACGATCGCGATGCTGCCGCCGTCGATCTACGCGCTGGACGCGACGCCGGCGCTCATCATGCTGGCCGGCATCTACTATGGCGCGCAATACGGCGGCTCCACCACCGCGATCCTGATCAACGTGCCGGGCGAGTCGAGCTCGGTCGTAACCGCGATCGACGGCTACCAGATGGCGCGCAAGGGCCGCGCCGGCGCCGCGCTCGCCGCAGCCGGCCTCGGCTCGTTCTTCGCCGGCTGTGTCGGCACGGTGATCATCGCCGCGTTCGCGCCGCCGCTCACCGAGCTGGCGTTCAAGTTCGGTCCGGCCGAGTACTTTTCGCTGATGGTGCTGGGCCTGATCGGCGCGGTGGTGCTCGCCTCGGGCTCGCTGCTGAAGGCGATCTCGATGATCATCCTCGGCCTGCTGCTGGCGCAGATCAACACCGACGTCATTTCGGGCACCGCGCGCTACAGCTTTGACATTCCCGAACTGACCGACGGCATCGGTTTCGTGACCATCGCGATGGGCGTGTTCGGCTTCGGCGAGATCATCGCCAACCTCGGCCAGCCGGCCGAGCACCGTGAGGTCTTCACCAAGCACGTGAAGGGTCTGTGGCCGACCAAGCAGGACTTCCAGCAGGCCTGGCCGGCGGTGCTGCGCGGCACCGCGCTCGGCTCGCTGCTCGGCGTGCTGCCCGGCGGCGGCGCCTTGCTGGCTGCGTTCGCTGCCTACACGATGGAGAAGAAGCTGGCGGGCTCGACGGGCAAGTTCGGCAAGGGCGACATCCGCGGCGTGGCCGGTCCCGAGTCGGCCAACAACGCCGGCGCGCAGACCTCGTTCATCCCGATGCTCACGCTGGGCATCCCGCCCAACGCGGTGATGGCGCTGATGGTGGGTGCGATGACGATCAAGGGCATCCAGCCCGGCCCGCAGGTGATGACGAGCAACCCGCAGTTGTTCTGGGGCCTGATCGCGTCGATGTGGGTCGGCAACCTGATGCTCGTGATCCTGAACCTGCCGCTGATCGGTATCTGGATCAAGCTGCTGACCGTGCCCTACCGCTACCTGTTCCCGGCGATCACGCTGTTCTGCTGCATCGGCGTGTACACCTTGAACAACAACACCTTCGACGTGTACATCACGGCGCTGTTCGCGGTGGTGGGCTATGCCTTCTACAAGCTCAGCTGCGAAGGGGCGCCGCTGCTGCTCGGCTTCATCCTCGGGCCGATGATGGAAGAGAACCTGCGCCGCGCACTGCTGCTGTCGCGCGGCGACTGGAGCACCTTCATGATTCGTCCGCTGTCGGCCGGGCTCTTGATCGCAGCGGCGCTGATGATCGTGGTGGTGATGCTGCCAGCGATCAAGAGCAAGCGCGAGGTGGCGTTCCACGAAGAGACCTGAGGCGGCCTGTTCCTTGCGTACGACAAACCGCCTGCGGGCGGTTTGTCGTTTTATGGGGCGACATTTTTGTTCGGTATCCTGCACCCCCTCACCGCAAACAACGAATCCCACATGTTGACGGCGCACCCGCAGCGCGAGGCCCTTCACAACGAAGTCCACGCGCGGCCTTATGAAAACATGACGGCACCGCTGGTGCTCTCGCACATCGCCTTGCTCGGGCCGGAGTCGAACGCCGCGCGTGAACACATCGTCACGCTGCTGCGCAACCGCCATCTGCCGCTGCCGGCGGAAGACGCCAACCACCTGAGCACCGACCTCGGCGGCGTGCACCTGCGCTGGGAAAAGCACACCGAGTTCCATACCTGCACCTTCTGGAAGCCGCTGCACGAGGCGCCGAAGTCCTTCGACACCACCGCGCTGGCCGAGGTGCCGCAGGAGTGGCTGGCGGCGATGCCGGGACACTGGCTCGTCGGCCTGCACATGCTGGTGCTCAACGACGGCGCACCCGAGTCGCAGCCGCAGGTGCAGCAGATCGTTCGGCGCGAACTGCAGGAAGACAGCCTGGTCGGCGCGCGCGTGATGGACGGCGATGCGCAGGTCTACACCGACCTGCGGCTGGCGGCCGACGGCTACACCCGCATCCTGCTGGTCAACGACGGCATGAGCCCACGCCGGCTCGGCCGCGCGGTGCAACGCCTGCTCGAGGTCGAGACCTATCGGATGATGGCGCTGCTCGGCCTGCCAATGGCGCGCGAGGTGGGTTCGTCGCTGATGCACGCCGAGCGCGATTTGGCCGACGTGGCCGCGCAGATCCGCAGTGCGCAGCGGCAGCAGGAGCCCGAGTTGCTGCGCCAGCTGACGCAGCTCGCCGGCCAGGTGGAAAGCCTCTACGCGCGCACCCATGCACGCTTTTCCGCCAGCGGCGCCTACTTCGAACTGGTGCAGCGGCGCATCGACGAGCTGCGCGAGCACCACATCGAGAACCTGCAGACGCTGGGCGAGTTCATGGACCGGCGGCTCGCCCCGGCGATGCAGACCTGCGTCTGGGCCGCGCGGCGCCAGCAGGCGCTCTCCGAGCGCATCTCGCGCACCAGCAACCTGCTGCGCACCCGCGTGGAGATCGAGCAGCAGCAAAGCAGCCAGGAACTCCTCGACGCGATGAACCGCCGGCAAAAGGCGCAGATGATGCTGCAAAGCGCGGTCGAAGGCCTGTCGGTGGCGGCGGTGACGTACTACGGCGCGGGCCTCGTCGGCTACGTCGCCAAGGGCGCGAAGGCGGCCGGCTGGGCGGTGTCGCCGGACCTGGCGATCGCGCTGTCCATCCCGATCATCGGGTTGGCGGTCTGGTGGGGCATTCGGCGCCTGCATCGACAGGTGCATGCGGACGCGGACTGAATCGCGGTGCCCACCCTACGAATGCGGCGGCCCGTCGGCCTTCTAGAATCGCTCACGATTCGGAGTCTTCGCATCAGGATCAGCATCGAGTGAGGCGCCAGCATGAACCGCACGTTTGACTGGAGTGCCGGCTATCCGAGCCAGCGCCTGCCGATCTTCGGCCGCAATGTCGTTTCGACCTCGCATCCGCTGGCCGCGCAAGCCGGGCTGCGCATGCTGCTGGCCGGCGGCAACGCGGTCGATGCGGCCATCGCCACCGCGGCGGCGATGACCATCGTCGAGCCGGTGAGCAATGGGCTCGGGTCGGACGCGTTCTGCATCCTGTGGGACGGCGAGCGTCTGCATGGCCTCAACGCCTCGGGGCGCGCGCCGCAGGCCTGGACGCCGGATTACTTCGAACGCCGTTACGGCGCCGATGCCACCGCACCTCCCAAGCGCGGCTGGGACAGCGTGACGGTGCCCGGCGCAGTGGCCGGCTGGGTGGCCTTGAGCGAGCGATTCGGCAAGCTGCCGTTCGCCGACCTCCTGCAACCGGCGATCGACATCGCCGAGCGCGGCTACGCGGTGCCGGTCGTCGTGCAGCAGAAATGGGCCGCTGCCGCGGCCGAGCTCGCGCCGCTGCCGGGTTTCGCCGAGGCCTTCCTGCCGTCGGGCCATGCGCCGCGCGTGGGCGAACTGTTCCGTTTTCCCGCCGCGGCGCACACGCTGCGGCTCATCGCGCAGACCCGCGGCGAAGCCTACTACCGCGGCGAGATCGCCGAGGCCGCCGCGCGCCACGCGCGCGAGAACGGCGGCGCGATGACGGCGGCCGACTTCGCCGCCTGCCAGAGCGAATGGGTGACGCCCCTCGCGCAGGACTATCGCGGCCACACCCTGCACGAGATCCCGCCCAACGGGCAGGGCATCGCCGCGCAGATCGCGCTGGGCATCCTGCAGCACTTCGACCTCGCCTCGTGCAAGGTCGACGGCGTCGCCTCGCAGCACCTGCAGATCGAAGCGATGAAGCTCGCCTTCGCCGATGTCTACCGCTATGTGTCCGATCCGGCGAGCATGGAGCTCACGCCGGCGCAGATGCTGGACGAGGCCTACCTTGCGTCACGTGCCCGGCTGATCGACATCAAGCGTGCGCAGGACTTCGGCGCCGGCAACCCGATCAAGGGCGGCACGATCTACCTCACCGCCGCGGACGAGCGCGGCATGATGGTCAGTTTCATCCAGAGCAACTACATGGGCTTCGGCTCGGGCGTGGTGGTGCCGGGCTACGGCCTGTCGATGCAGAACCGCGGCCACGGCTTCTCGCTCGCCGCGCTCAGCCCGAACCGCGTGGCGCCGGGCAAGCGGCCGTTCCACACCATCATCCCGGGGTTCCTGAGCCAGAACGGACAGCCATTAATGTCCTTCGGCGTGATGGGCGCCAACATGCAGCCGCAAGGCCATCTGCAGATGCTGGTGCGCATGCTCGACTACCGTCAGCCGCCGCAAGCCGCCTGCGATGCGCCGCGCTGGCGCTTCAACGCTGGGCTGCAGCTCAACGTCGAGCGCAGCATGGATGCGAGCACCGTGCAGGGGCTCGTCGATCACGGGCACCGCATCGACGTCATCAACGACTCGTACCAGGACTTCGGCGCCGGCCAGTTCATCTGGCGCCTCGGCGACCCGGCGGTCGACGGCTACATGGCCGCCAGCGATCCGCGGCGCGACGGGCAGGCGGTGGCGATCTGAGGGGACACCTGCATGAGCTGGGGACATCACGGGCCGCCCCGGCAGCCGACGAAGCGCGTCCGTAGAATCGGCCGCAATGTCTTCTCCCACCCTGGCGGCCGACCCGGCCGCGGTTCCCGCGGCGCAACGTACGGTCCTCCCGGGCTTGTTGCTCGCGACTCTCGGCGCCATCGCGTTCTCCGGCAAGGCGATCATCGTCAAGCTCGCCTACCGCTACGGCGTCGATGCGGTCACGCTGATCATGTACCGCATGCTGTTCGCGCTGCCGATGTTCGTGCTGCTGTCGTGGTGGGCCGGACGCGGCAAACCGGCGCTCACGCGGCGCGACGTCGTGACCATCGTCGGCCTCGGCTTCAGCGGTTACTACCTCGCGAGCTTTCTCGACTTCGCGGGTCTGGCCTACATCACCGCCAGCCTCGAGCGCCTGATCCTCTACCTCAACCCGACCCTGGTGCTCGCGCTGGGCGTGTTCGTCTTCAAGCGCCGCGTCACACGCGGCCAGTTGGTGGCGCTCGCGGTCAGCTACGCCGGCGTGCTGCTGGTGTTCGGGCACGAAGTAAGCTTCACCGGCGCGCATGTCGCGCTCGGCGCGGCGCTGGTCTTCGGCAGCGCGGTGAGCTACGCGATCTACCTGGTCTACAGCGGCGAAGAGGTGAAGCGGCTTGGCGCGATGCGGCTCACGGGCCTGGCCACCAGCGTCGCCTGCCTGCTCTGCATCGCTCAATTCATCGTGCTGCGGCCGGTCTCGGCGATGGCGGTCGCGCCCGAAGTGATCTGGCTGTCGCTGCTCAACGCGACGCTGTGCACCTTTGCACCGGTGCTGATGGTGATGATGGCCATCGAGCGTATCGGTGCGGCCGTCGCCGCGCAGACCGGCATGGTCGGCCCGCTGTCGACCATCCTGATGGGCGTGCTGATCCTGGGCGAGCCGTTCACCGCCTGGATCGCCGCTGGAACGGCGCTGGTGCTGGTGGGCATCTGGTTGCTGGCGCGTTCGCGCTGAGCGGGTGGGAACGAATGACCGAAGGGACCTGACATGGATCTGGGCATCGCAGGCAAGTGGGCGCTGGTGTGCGCCGCGAGCAAGGGCCTCGGCAAGGGCTGCGCGCAGGCACTGGTGCGCGAGGGCGTCAACGTCGTCATCACCGCGCGCGGTGCCGAGGCGCTGGCGGCCACGGCGGCCGAGCTGCGCGCCCTGAACGGCGGCGAGGTGCGCCTGGTCGCGGGCGACATCGCCACGCCCGAGGGCCGCGCGGCGGCGCTCGCCGCGTGTCCGCAGGTCGACATCCTCGTCAACAACGCCGGCGGTCCGCCGCCCGGCGATTTTCGCGACTGGGACCGGGACGCCTGGATCAAGGCGCTCGATGCCAACATGCTGGCGCCGATCGAGCTCATCAAGGCGACGGTCGACGCCATGGCCGAGCGCGGCTTCGGCCGCGTGGTCAACATCACCTCGGGCGCGGTGAAGGCGCCGATCGACGTGCTCGGGCTGTCCAACGGCGCGCGCAGCGGGCTCACCGGCTTCGTCGCCGGCGTCGCGCGCAGCGGCATCGCGGCGCGCGGCGTCACCCTCAACGGCTTGCTGCCCGGCGCGTTCGACACCGACCGCCTGCGCTCGGGCACGCAGAGCGCGGCGCAGAAGACCGGCCAGGACTTCGAGCTGCTGTGGAGCCGCCGGCGCGCGGGTATCCCGGCGCAGCGCTTCGGCAGCGCCGAAGAGTTCGGTGCCGTCTGCGCATTCCTGTGCAGCGTGCACGCCGGCTACATCACCGGGCAGAACCTGTTGGTGGACGGCGGCGCGTACCCGGGCACGTTCTGACTCGGCCCTAGTCGACCGCCAGCAGCAAGAGCCCGAGCGCGGCGGCCACCCCGGCCGGGACGCCGTAGCGCTCGACCTTGGAAACCGCGTCGCCGGCGATCAGCTCCACCGGCACCTGCGTCAATTCCAGAACCCGGTTGGTGACCGAGGACTCGACCATCCGCGTCAACGAATTCTTACGCGCCGTGCTCATCACGATGTGGTCGCAGTGCATCTGCTCGGCGGTGTGGACGATGGCTTCGGCGCCGTGGCCCACCTGGGTGTGGGTGCTGAACGGCACGCCGGCGCGCTCGAGCAAGTCCTGCATCGGGCGCAACACCTTCTCGGCCTCGTCCTGGTGATAGGTCGCGAGCATCTTGCGGCTGACGAAGCGGGTGATGTGGCGCGAGAACGGGCTCTGCACGTTGAGCAGGTGCACCTGCAGCGCCGGGTTGCGGCGGTACTCGGCGATGACGTGACGCACCGCGTGCACCGAGTTGTACGCGTCGCGGATCGGAACCAGGATGTTCAGCATGATGTGTTCCCCTTCCGTTGCCTGCAAACGGGCCCGGATCCGTGATTCGCGCTGGCGATGGTTCATCACGAACCCCGCCCACAGCACCCCCGACACGGTCAGCAGGTACATCAGCGCGAGCGTGAGCTCATTCGCGGCGAAGGCGTCCTTCAGCAGTGGTTCGTGGGTGATCATCCGCACGGCGGTCCAGGCCAGCACGCCGGCGCCGAGGTAGACGAAGACCGGGTAGCGCTCGACGAAGCGCAGCATCAGCGTGCTGCCCCAGACGACGATCGGCACGCTGATCAGCAGGCCCAGCACCACCAGCAGAAAGCTGCCGTGCGCTGCTCCAGCGACGGCCAGCACGTTGTCCAGTCCCATCACGGTGTCGGCGACGACGATGGTGCGCATCGCGCCCCAGAAACCGTTCACCGCATGGACCTTGGCCGAGGCGCCGCCGCCCTCGTCGGGCAGCAGCAGCCGGTAGGCGATCCACACCAGCAGCGCGCCGCCGAGCGCCATCAGGCCCGGCACTGCGAGCAGCCAGACGACGACCAGCGTCATGGCCGAACGCATCAGAATCGCGCCGGCGGTGCCCCAGACGATGGCCCGGCGCTGCAGGTGCGCCGGCACCCGGCGCGCGGCCAGGGCGATGACGATCGCGTTGTCGCCGGCGAGCACCAGGTCGATGATCACGATGCCCAGCAGGGCGGAAAGGAACGGCAGCGAAAGAATGTCCATCGGCGCCACGATAGCAGCGACCGAATGCCGATGAAATTCGAATATTCTTGAGCGAGCCTTCGAAAAAACCGATGTGAAATGCCGCCATGAATGTACTCAACTACAAGCACCTGCACTACTTCTGGGTGGTCGCCAAGACCGGCAGCATCGCGCGCGCGAGCGAACGCCTGCATGTCACGCCGCAGACGATCAGCGGCCAGCTCAGCCAGTTCGCCGACGCGCTGGGCGACACGCTGTTCGAGCGCGTCGGCCGCCGCCTCGAGCTCACCGACGCGGGGCGCCTGGTGCTGAGCTACGCCGAGGACATCTTCGTCCTGGGTCGCGACTTGCAGGAGGCCTTGCGCGACGGCTCGCCAGGGCGCGGCTCGCAGTTCAAGGCCGGGGTGGCCGACGCGATGCCCAAGTCGGTGGCCTACCGGTTGCTCGAGCCGGCGCTGCGTCTGCCGCGACCGCAGCGCATCGTCTGCCGCGAAGGCCGGCTCGACGCACTGCTTGCCGACCTGGCGGTGCACCGGCTCGACCTCGTGCTCGCCGACCGGCCGATGCCCACACACCTGAACGTGCGCGGCTACAGCCACCTGCTCGGCGAATGCGGCGTCAGCTTCTTCGGCACGCCGGCGCTGCTGCGCTCTCACAAGGGCGCGTTCCCCGCCTGCCTCGACGGCGCGCCGATGCTGCTGCCCGGCGAGGACGCGGTCGTGCGGCCGCGGTTGATGCGCTGGTTCGAGCGCGAACGCATCCGCCCGCGCATCGTCGGCGAGTTCGACGACGGCGCGCTGCTGAAGGCTTTCGGCCAAGCCGGCGCCGGCCTGTTCGCGTCGCCCACCGCGATCTCGGCGCAGGTGCAGCGCCAGTTCGGCGTCAAGGCCATCGGCAGCACCGAGGCGGTGACGGAGCAGTTCTATGCGATCTCGGTGCAGCGCCTGCTCACGCACCCGGCCGTGGTCGCGATCACCTCGGCGGCGCGGCAGAAGCTGTTTCGGGGCCGTCCGAAGGACGGCCGCGCCGTCCATGGGACGGCATGCCTTTAACGCACGACTCCCCCGCGCCCCCTCCGAGAGGGGGCTCCGGCATGTTCGACGACACCACCCCGCCCTCCTCCACGAGGAGGGATCCAGTTTGTTTGACAAGGCCTTCGCGAAGTCGATCGCGGCGAACACGCGGTGCGACATGCGAGGTGTTGCCGGCCGCAAGGCCGGCTTGTCAAACACGCTGGAGCCCCTCTCACGGAGAGGGGCTGGGGAGAGCCGTCCAACATGCCGGAGCCCCCTCTCGGAGGGGGCGCGGGGGAGCTGTGCGTTAAGGCATGCCGTCCAAAGGACGGCCTCAACGCGTGGATTGGAGCCGACCCCCAACCGCGTTCTCACCGCCGTCGCGCTGACACCACGATGCCCGCCGCGATCAGCGCGAACGCCACTCCGTGATACCAGCGCGGCAGCTCGCCGAGCAGTGCCGCCGACAGCAGCGCGGCGAACAGCGGGGTGAGGTTGGCGAACAGCGCGGCCAGCGCCGGCCCGACGGTGGACACGCCGAGTCCCCAGCAGCGGTAGGCGAGCACCGACGGGCCGATCGCCACGTAGGCCAGCGCCGCCAGCACCCAGGGTGACCAGTCGATGTCGCTCGGGGCGATGGCCCGCTCGACGCCGGCGAACACGCTGGCCCAGAGGCTGCCGAACAGCACCTGGACGAGCAGGAACTCGGCCCAGTTCCACGCCGGACGCGCCGTGCCGTGCATCGGGCGCGGCGGTCGCGCCAGCATCCAGCTGTAGACGGCCCACAGGGCCGCGGCCAGCAGCATCAACAGATCGCCCTGTACCAGCCGCACCTGCAGCAAGGTGTCGAGGCTGCCGCGCGACAGCACCAGCGCGACGCCGGCGAGCGAACAGACGGCGCTCACGCCCTGGCGCAGCGTCGGGTGTTCGCGGTAGAACAGCGCGCCGACGCCGAGCATCCACAGCGGTGAGCTGGCGGCGATGAGCGTGATGTTGATCGGCGTCGAGGTGCGCAGCGCCACGTATTGCAGCGCGTTGTAGCAGCCCACGCCGACGAGGCCGAGCAGCGCGAGGTGCTTCCAGCGGCCGGTGATGTCGTCGAAGCGGCGCAGTGCGCGCCAGCCCAGCGGCAGCAAGAGCGCGAGCGCGAGCCACCAGCGCAGCGCATTGAGCGCCAGCGGTGGCACATGGCCCACGGCGAGCCGGCCGACGACGGCGTTGCCCGCCCACAGCAGGGGCGGCAGCGTCAGCAGGAGGGCGGTGCGCGCGCTGATGCGGTGGGTCATCGGGGCATGACCGCGCCACAGTTCCAGCATTGCTCGAAGGGCCCCTCGATGCGTTCGTGGCAGCCGGGGCAGACCCAGTGCCGCCACGGGGCGTGGCGAAGCTGGTGAAGCAGGCTGCGCGCCGCCTCGAGCTGCTCATCGTCCATGACCCAGATCTCGGGCAGCGACTGGTCGGGCGGGATTTCGCCGGCGATGCTGCTGGCGAAGGCGCGCTGCACGCTGGCGTCGAAGCCGCCCTGGGTGAGCATGTCGGCCCACAGCGTGGCGATGGCGAGGTTGGGAGCAGTGGTGAGTCGGCGCATGCAAGCGTGTCGGTGCTGTCACTGGCACGATACCGGACTTCACGTGCCCTCACAGGAGAATTGCCATGGCGACCACCGTCCGAGCGATCCAGATCGAGGACTTCGGCGAGCCCGACGTGCTGCAGCTGGTGGAACTGCCCTTGGGCGATCCGGGCCCGGGCGAAATCCGCATCCGCCACCATGCCTGCGGGCTCAATTTCATCGACGTCTACCACCGCACCGGGCTGTATCCGAACGCCCTGCCGCTCACCCTCGGCCTGGAAGGCGCGGGCATCGTCGAGGCGGTCGGTGAGGGCGTCACGCACCTGCAGGCGGGTGACCGCGCCGCCTATGCGAGCCAGCCGCCCGGGGCCTACAGCGAGGCGCGGGTGATGCCAGCCAAATGCGTGGTGCGCCTGCCCGATGCGATCGACTTCGACACCGCGGCGGCGATGATGCTCAAGGGCCTGACGGTGCAGTACCTGCTGAAGAAGACCTTGCCGCAGGAGGGGCTGCACCCGGGCGACTTCGTGCTCTTCCACGCCGCCGCCGGCGGGGTCGGGCTGATTGCCTGCCAATGGGCGCGCGCGCTCGGCCTGCAGCTCATCGGCACCGCGGGCAGCGACGCCAAGTGCCAGCTTGCGCGCGAGCACGGCGCCGCGCACGCGATCAACTACTCGAAGGAAGACTTCGTCGCGCGGGTCAAGGAGATCACCGGCGGCAAGGGCGTGAAGGTGGTCTACGACTCGATCGGCAAGGACACCTTCGAGCGTTCGCTCGACTGCCTGCGTCCGTTCGGCCTGATGGCGAGCTTCGGCGCGGCCTCAGGCCCGGTGCCGCCGTTCGCGATCAGCATGCTCGGGCCCAAGGGTTCGCTGTACGTGACGCGCGCGACGATCTTCACCCACATCGCCACCCGCGAGAGCACGCAGGCGATGGCCGACGAGCTGTTCGAGGTGGTGCAAAGCGGCGCGGTGAAGGTCCGCATCGACCAGCGCTATGCGTTCGCCGACGCGGCGCGGGCGCACCGCGATCTGGAGGCGCGCAAGACCACGGGATCGAGCGTGCTGATCCCTTGATCTCGGGCTGCGACGGCCTTTTACCGGGTCGCGGATCAAACGGTTACAGAGCCGACCAGCAACGTCGGCTCGACGATTGTCGCGTCAGCGCTGGCCTTCGGTCAGCGCATCGAGCTGGAAGCGGCCGCTCTTGTCGACCAGCCAGATCTCGGTGAACTTGGCGCCGCCCATGCGGCTGGGCGCCGGCAGCGGGGACGCCTTGTGGATCATGTTCCTGACCGCGACGACCACGTCGGGCGCGTGCGTGGGCACGCGGATCATGTTGATGTCCTTGACCTTGCCGCTTTCGTCGACGTCGACTTCCAGGACGACGATGGCGTGCACCAGCGGCGGCAGCTTGCCCTTGTAGATGCGCTCAGGGTAGGAGGCGTAGATGAAGCGCGCCGCGTCCATGCGGTAGGCGCGCGGCGTCTCCGCCATCGACACTTTTTGCATGGTCGGGGCGGGCGCGGCGGAGCACAGACCGGTGAGCGCCGCGAAGGCGAGAACCAGGGTCGGACGGAGGAATTGCATGGTGGCCTGACAAGGGTGGACGGGGTGCGGCCACTCTGCCACCGGCGGTCTCGGCGCGGTCGTGAGGAAGTCACGGCCGCACGCGAAGGAGCCTGCGGTAACCCTTGACACACGGCGCGACACGCGCCGACGCTTTACGGCAGTGCGCGCGCCGAGTTCGATCAGCTCGAGCGCTTCACCCGCAGCAGCTCATCGAGAATCAGCAGCACCGCGCCGACGGTGATCGCGCTGTCGGCCACGTTGAACGACGGGAAGTACCAGCCGCGCCAGTGAACCTGGATGAAGTCGACCACGTAGCCGTGCAGCAGCCGGTCGATCACGTTGCCCAGTGCGCCGCCGAGGATCAGCGACAGCGCCCAGCCGAACAGCCGCTGCTCGCCGTGGCGCTTGAGCATCCAGACGATGAAGCCGGTGGCCGCCAGGCCCAGGCCGACGAACAGCCAGCGCTGCCAGCCCGACGCGCCGTCGAGAAACGAGAACGCCGCGCCGGTGTTGTGCGCCCGCACGACGTTGAAGAACCACGTCACGGTGCGGCTGTCGCCGAGGCGGAAGTCGCCGAGGATCAGCGTCTTGGTGAACTGGTCGGCGATGATGACGATGAGGGCGATGCCCAGCCAGGGCAGGAGTGCGCGGCTGCCGCCGTTGCGCGAAGCCATGCTCAGGCGACCTTTCGGGTTTCGCCGGCGCCGACCAGGTTGCTGGTGCAGCGGCCGCAGATCGTCGGGTGGGCTGCGTCGTGGCCGACATCGTCGCGCCAGTGCCAGCAGCGCTCGCACTTGCGCGCCGCCGACGGCACGACGCTCACCTGCAGCGCGTCGCCGCGCGCGAGCTCAGCCTTCGAGGTGATGGTCACGAACTTCAGGTCGTCGCCCAGCGACGCGAGCAGCGCGTGGTCGCTCGCATCGACGCTGAGCGTGATCTCGGCCTGCAGCGACGAGCCGAGCTGGCCCGCGCTGCGCACTGCCTCGATGTCCCTGTTGACCGCGTCGCGGATCTCGCGGATGCGCGCCCACTTGGCGAGCAGCGCCTCGTTCTTCCACACGCTCACGTCGACATAGGTCTCGGTGAAGATCGTCGCCGAGCGTCCCGGGGCGAAGGTCTTCCATGCCTCCTCGGCGGTGAAGCTGAGGAACGGCGCCATCCAGCGCAGCATCGCGTGCGTCAGGTGCAACAGCGCGGTCTGCGCCGAGCGCCGCGCGAGCGACTTCGGCGCCGTGGTGTAGAGCCGGTCCTTCAACACATCGAGGTAGAACGCGCCCAGGTCTTCGCTGCAATAGACCTGCAGCTTGGCGACCACCGGGTGGAACTCGTAGACCTCGTAGTGCGTCAGCACATCGGCCTGGAACTGCGCCGCCCGCGCCAGGGCATGGCGGTCGATCTCCAGCATTTCGGCCAGCGGCACCGCATCGGCGGCGGGGTCGAAATCGCTGGTGTTGGCGAGCATGAAGCGCAGGGTGTTGCGGATGCGCCGGTAGGCATCGACCACGCGGGCGAGGATCTTGTCGTCGATCGCCAGGTCGCCGGAATAGTCGGTCGCCGCGCACCACAGGCGCAGGATCTCGGCGCCGTACTTGTTCGCCGTCTCGGCCAGCGGCATGTAGTTGCCCAGGCTCTTGCTCATCTTGCGGCCGGAGCCGTCGACGGTGAAGCCGTGCGTGAGCAGCCCGCGATATGGCGCGCGGCCCTCGATCGCGCTGGCGATCAGCAGCGACGAGTGGAACCAGCCGCGATGCTGGTCGTGGCCTTCGAGGTAGAGGTCGGCCTCGGGGCCGTCGTCGCGCCGCGCGCCATCGTGGCTGCCGCGCAGCACGTGGAAGAAGGTGGAGCCGGAGTCGAACCACACGTCGAGGATGTCGTGGCTCTTCGCGTAGGCGTCGGCCTCGTCGCCGAGCCACTCGCGCGCATCGAGCTTGGACCAGGCTTCGACGCCGCCTTGCTCGACCAGCACCGCCGCGCGCTCGACGAACTCCAGCGTCTTCGGATGCAGCTCGCCCGTCTGCTTGTGCAGGAAGAAGGGCAGCGGCACGCCCCAGTTGCGCTGGCGGCTGATGCACCAGTCGGGGCGGTTGGCGATCATGTCGCGCAGGCGCGCGCGGCCGTTCTCCGGGTAGAAGCTCGTCTGCTCGATGGCTTCGAGCGCGGTCTGGCGCAGCGTCTTCGGTGCTTTGTCGACGGTGAACACGCCCTCGCCGTCGTCCATGCGCACGAACCATTGCGCGGCGGCGCGGTAGATCACCGGCGTCTTGTGGCGCCAGCAGTGCGGGTAGCTGTGCAGCAGCTTGTCGGTGGCGAGCAGCCGGCCGGCGCGTTGCAGCGCATCGATGATCGCCGCGTTGGCCTTCCAGATGCCCTGCCCGCCGAACAGCGGCAGCGCGCCGTCGTAGACGCCGTTGCCCTGCACCGGGTTGAGGATGTCGTCGCTCTTCAGGCCGTGCGCGGCGCAGGAGTTGAAGTCGTCCACGCCGTAGGCCGGCGCGGAGTGCACGATGCCGGTGCCGTCTTCGGCGGTGGCGTAGTCGGCCAGGTACACCGGGCTCAGGCGGTCGTAGCCCTTGTCGACCGCACTCAGCGGGTGGCGGAAGTTGATGCGGTCGAGATGACCGCCATGCGTGGTGGCGATCACCTGGCCCGTGAGGCCGTAGCGTGCCAGGCATTTCTCGACCAGCGCCTCGGCCAGCAGCAGCAGGCCCTTGTCCGTATCGACCAACGCGTACACGAGCGCCGGGTTCAGGTTCAGCGCCTGGTTGGCCGGCAGCGTCCACGGTGTGGTGGTCCAGATCACCGCGAAGGCGTCCTTCTCCAGCTTCGGCAGGTGGAAGGCGGCGGCCAGCTTGTCAGGTTCTGCGCAGAGGAAGGCCACGTCGACGGTCGGCGAGGTCTTGTCGGCGTACTCGATCTCGAACTCGGCCAGCGACGAGCCGCAGTCGAAGCACCAGTACACGGGCTTCAGGCCGCGGTAGACGAAGCCGCGTTCGATCAGGCGCTTGAGGGCGCGGATCTCGCCGGCCTCGTTGCCGAAGTCCATCGTGCGGTAGGGACGGTCCCACTGGCCGAGCACGCCCACGCGCTTGAAGTCGGCCATCTGCTGGGCGATCTGCTCGGTGGCATAGGCGCGGCTCTTGGCCTGGATCTCGTCGCGCGGCAGGTGGCGGCCGAAGGTCTTCTCGATCTGGTTCTCGATCGGCAGGCCGTGGCAGTCCCAGCCCGGCGTGTACAGCGCGTCGAAGCCG
>DASXQQ010000024.1:0-26450 GCA_036507085.1 Piscinibacter sp.
TTCGCCCTCGATGCGCCGACGGCCCTGCGCGCCGGGGATGCTTTGCATCTGGCCTGTGCCGAGCAGGCTGGCGCAAGAAACATGGCAACACTCGATGCCGTGCTCGGCCGCAATGCGCAGCGGCTGAAGATCAAGCCGGTCATCTTCTCGTGAGGGGATGCAGGTCTGGCGCGGCGGCGGCCAGCACATGCTGGTGTTCCGCCGCGTGGTGCGCTGGGCCGTCGGTCGGCTCAGCCGCTTTCGCGACATGCTTTGACCGGGCGTGAGGGGCCGAGCGCCCTGCCGCACAATCGCGGGTTCGCTTCACTCCTCGCGTTCCCTATGCCCGATGTCGGCCTGTCCCCGGCTCCCGCCCCGTCCACGCGCAACGCTCCGATGGCCGAGTCGGCCTCGCTGTGGATCGCGGCGGCCTGCGTCGCCGTCGCCTTGCCGACGCTGCTGGCCTTCAACCTGCCGCCGTCGGCGACCTTCCTGAACCAGGTGCTCGCGCTGATCGGCTGGGGCGCGTGGCTGAGCGTCTTTGCCGAGCGCCTGCGGGCCGGCACGCTTGCGCTCGACGCCGGCCTGGCCGCCCTGCTCGGCGCGCTGGTGCTGGTCGCCGCCGCGGCACTGGTCGCGCCGCTGTGGGCCGCGTTGCCGTGGGCGCTGTCGCTGTCGGCGCTCGGGCTCGTCCTCGCGGCGATGCTGGTGGCGGTGACCGGTGCCGCCTTGAGCCGGGCCGGCTTGCGCACCGCCGCGTTTCGCGCGCTGTGCGTGGCGCTCGTTGTCGCCGGCGTGTCGAGCATGCTGATCGGCATCGTCCAGGTGTTCGTGCCCGACTGGGCCGACGGCAACTGGATCGCCGCGTCCAGCCTCGCCGGCCGCGCGGTAGGGAACCTGCGCCAGCCCAACCACTTGAGCAGCCTGCTGCTGTGGTCGGCGATCGCCGCGCTGTGGCTGGCCGAGACGGGCTCGTTGCGCCGTGACGTGATGGCGGCGCTGGTTGCGCTGTTCGTCTTCGGCATGGTGCTCAGCGCCTCGCGCACCGGCACGGTGGGGGTGGTGATGCTCGCGCTGTGGGGTGCGCTCGATCGTCGCCTGTCGCGCTCGTCGCGCGCCGTGTTGCTGCTCACACCGGTGGCCTACGTCGTGTCGTGGATCGGGCTCACGGCGTGGGCGCACGCGACGCAGCAGGTGTTCGGCGGCGAGGCGCGCATCACGCACGACGCCGATATTTCCAGTTCGCGCTTCGGCATCTGGTCGAACGCGTGGGCGCTGGTGGCGCAGCATCCGTGGGCCGGCGTCGGTTTCGGCGAGTTCAATTTCGCCTGGTCCTTGACGCCGTTCCCGCAGCGGCCAACGGCCTTTTTCGATCACACCCACAACCTGCCGCTGCAGCTCGCGGTGGAGCTGGGCCTGCCGCTGACGCTGCTAGTCCTCGCGCTGCTGGCCTTCGCGCTGTGGCGTGCGTTCGTCGCCGGGCGCGACGCGCCGGGGCCACAGGGCACCGTGCTGCGCGCGGCGTTCATGATGGTGCTGATGATGGCGGTGCACAGCCAGTTCGAGTACCCGCTGTGGTACGCCTACTTCCTGCTGCCCACCGCGTTCGCGTTCGGTCTGTGCCTCGGCGTGGAGCCGACGCGAGACGAGGCCGCGGCGAATGTGTCGCGAACCCGCCCGCTGCTGCTCGCCTCGCTGGTGCTGCTCGCCGGCGGCGCGGCGGCGCTCTACGACTACGTCAAGGTCGTCGTGATCTTCTCGCCACCGACCGGCGCGGCACCGCTCGCCCAGCGCATTGCCGACGGCGAGCGCAGCTGGTTCTTCTCCCACCATGCCGGCTATGCCGAGGCGACGACGGCCGACCATCCGTCGCAGGCGATGACGGCGTTCGCGCTCGCCAGCCACTACCTGCTCGACACCCGCCTGATGATGGCCTGGGCACACGCCTACGCCGAGCGCGGCGACCTCGAACGCGCGCGCCACCTGGCGCAGCGCCTGCGCGAGTTCCGCAACGACGATTCGGAAGAGTTTTTCGCGCCTTGCGACGTAACGCCCGCCGAGGGCGCGGCGCTGCCGTTCCAGTGCACACCGCCGACCAAGGCGCTGGACTATCGGGATTTCAAATAGCCACGCGACGCATCACGGCGCCGCCCAATCCCCCGACTTCCCCCCGTGCTTCTCCAGCACCCGGATTTCCCCCATCACCATCCCGCGGTCGGCCGCCTTGCACATGTCGTAGATGGTCAGCAGGCCGATTTGCACCGCAGTCAGCGCCTCCATTTCGACGCCGGTGCGGGCCAAGGTTTCCACCTGCGCGGTGCAACGCACGCTGCTCGTCGCGGCGTCGGTTTCGAACTCCACCGCCACCCGCGTGATCGGCAGCGGGTGGCACAGCGGGATCAGCTCCGACGTGCGCTTGGCGGCCTGGATCGCGGCGATGCGCGCCACCCCGAGCACGTCGCCCTTTTTCGCGCTGCCGCTCGCGATCAGTGCCAGCGTCGCCGGCTGCATGCGGATCACGCCGCTCGCGCGCGCCACGCGGTGCGTTTCGCCCTTGGCCGAGACGTCGACCATGTGGGCCTGGCCGGCGGTGTCGAAGTGCGTCAGCGGCGGTGTCGATGGTGTCGGTGGGGGCATGACAGGAAACAATGCAGAAACGGTTGACTGGCATCATAGTCAGCCCATTCGCGCCGCGGGCGAACTCGGGGCTCCGATTTCGCTCGAACCTCTTTCCTCACCGCCGGACCGCCCCGTGAACCCACCCGCTCCCTGCGCCCGCCTGCGCCAACGGCTGGTCAGCGCTCTGTGTGCCGCGTCGCTGTGCCTCCCGCTCGCCGCCCCGCCGGCCTGGGCCCAGAACACCCTGCCGGCACTCGGCGACACCGAGTCCGAAGACTTCAGCATCGCCGTCGAACGCAAGGTCGGCGAGCAGATCATGCGCGAGATCCGGCGCGACCCCGACTACAGCGACGATCCGATCCTGCTCGAATACCTGCAAGGCATCTTCCAGCCGCTGCTCGCCGCAGCGCGCCAGCGCGGCGAGATCGGCGCCGACATCGACCAGCGCTTCGCCTGGGAGCCGTTCCTCGTGCGCGACCGCAGCGTCAACGCGTTCGCGCTGCCCGGCGGCTACATCGGCGTGCACCTCGGGTTGATCGCGATGACCTCGACGCGCGACGAACTCGCGTCGGTGCTGGCGCACGAGATGTCGCACGTCACCCAGCGGCACATCGCGCGCAGCATCGCCAGCAGCAAGCGCCAGTCGCTGATCGGCATGGCGGCGGTGATCCTCGGCGTGCTCGCGGCCAGCCGCAGCAGCCACGCCGATGCCGCCAACGCGGTGATCGCCGGCGGCCAGGCCGCGGCGATCCAGGGCCAGCTCAACTTCTCGCGCGACATGGAGCGCGAGGCCGACCGCATCGGCTTCGCGGTGATGACCAGTGCCGGCTTTGCCCCCGGTGGCATGGCGGCGATGTTCGAGAAGCTCGACCACGCCTCGCACCTCAACGACAGCGGCGGCTTCCCCTATCTGCGCAGCCACCCGCTCACCACCGAGCGCATCGGCGAAGCACGCGCCCGGCTCGGCGCCGCCCCGCACGTCGCGCCGGTCAGCGTGCTGGAGCACAGCGCGGCGCAGGCGCGCGCGCGGGTGCTGATGGACACGCGCATCGACGCGCTGCGTCGCTGGCAGGCGGTCGACGCCGACATCGCCGCGAGCACGGTCGCCGACAAGCTCGCCGCCGCCTACGAAAGCGCGCTCGCGTCGACCCTGCTGCGCGATTGGGTGCGCGCCGACGCCTCGCTCGCCAAGGCGCAAGGCCTGGTGCAGGGCAGCCCGCGCAGCGACGAACGCGCCACGCGCGCGGTCGCGCTGCTGGTCGCGCAGTCGATGCTCGAGCGCGGCGACGCCGCGCGCGCCGAGGCGGCACTCAAGCCCTATGCGGCGCAGTCGGCGCGCCCGGTCACCTTGCTCGCGGCGCGCGCCGCGCTGCTCGGCGGCGGCGACAACGCCGCGCTCAAGCGCAGCGCCGAAGAGCTGCAGACCTGGGTGTCGGGCCATCCGCGCGACGCCGAAGCCTGGGCCACGCTCGGCCAGCTTTGGGGCCGGCTCGGCCAGCGCCTGCGCTCGCTGCGCGCCGAGGCCGAGTCGCGCCTCGCGCTCGGCGACGTGGTCGGCGCGGTCGACCGGCTGCGCGCCGGCCAGCGCCTCGCCCGCAGCGGCAGCGGGCCGGGCATCGACTTCATCGAGGCCTCGGTCATCGATGCGCGGCTGCGCGAAATCGAGGCGATGCGCAAGCAGATGGCGGCCGACGAACGGCACTCCGGCGGCTGAGCGCCGCGCGCGCTCACCACTTCGACTGGAACAGCCGCTCCATCGCGACGTCGATCACCATGCCGCACAGGCTGTAGATCAGCGAGCCGATCAGCGCGGCCGCGAAGCCGCTGACCTTGAAACCGTCGAGCACCTGGGCGGCGACGTAGAACATCGCGGCGTTGATGACGAACAGGAACAGGCCCAGGGTCAGCAGCGTCACCGGCAGCGTCAGCAACACCAGCACCGGGCGCAGCAGGGTGTTGAGCAGGCCCAGCACCAGCGCGGCGATCATCGCCGAGCCGAAGCTGCGAACCTCGACCCCGGCGTACAGGTGCGCCACCAGCAACAGGGCCGCGGCGAGCAACAACCAGCGAACGATGAGTTTCATGGCGCGAAGCATAGCGTGCGGGGCCCGCGCGGGCACGCGCACGCGGGGCCGCGCCGGCGGCTCAGGCGGCTGTTTTCTGCTGCGTGCACAAAGACCCGTTCGCGCTGAGCTTGTATTTCCGATCGTCCTGACCCTTCGACAAGCCCAGGACTAAAGGCAAGTCGGAGGAAGCGCCCGCACAAGTCGTCGCGGGACTTCGACAAGCTCAGTCCGAACGGATGGGTGCTCGCGACGAAAAACTCTCAGGCTCAGGCCGCGGCTCGATCGGCGAGCGCGTGCGGCGAGGCCCAGCTCTCGGGCAGGCGATCGAGCACCTTGCGCGCGTCGAGCGAGCCGATCGGCACGTTCACGTCGCGCGGAATGCGCTGCTGCGCCTGCAGCGCCATGTAGCGCAGCGCGCACACGCGCAGGAACGAGGCAAAGTTGCCGACCTCGCCGCGCGCGCGCACGAGCTCGTCGTAGAGCTTCTCCAGCAACTGGGTGACGCCCATGCCGTCACGCTGGCCGATCTCGGCGAGCACCTCCCAGTGCAGGTTCTCCAGCCGGATGCTCGTCACCACGCCGTGCAGGCGAACCGAGCGCGTGCGCGATTCATAGCTCTGCGGATTGGCGCGGATGAAGATTTCGCACATGGCTCGCTCCGGTGTCGGTGGGCAGACCGCTACCTTAGCGCCGAAAAGCGCGCTCAGGTGTCGATCTTCGTTCCCAACACCTTCAGGAACTGCGCCAGCCACGCCGGGTGCGCCGGCCAGGCGGGTGCGGTGACGAGCTTGCCGTCGGTCACCGCCTGGTCGATCGCGATCTCGGCATAGTGCGCGCCGGCGAGCTCGACCTCGGCGGCGCACGCCGGATAGGCCGACACCTGCTTGCCGCGGATCACGCCGGCGGCGGCGAGCAGTTGCGCGCCGTGGCAGACCGCGGCGATCGGCTTGTTCTCGCGCGCGAAGTGCTGGACCAGCGCGATCACCTGCTTGTTCATCCGCAGGTATTCGGGCGCGCGCCCGCCGGGGATCAGCAGCGCGTCGTAAGCCTCGGGCTTCACCTCGGCGAAGCTCGCGTTGAGGGTGAAGCGGTGGCCGGGCTTCTCCGAATAGGTCTGCGCGCCGTCGAAGTCGTGCACCGCGGTGACGATGAAGTCGCCGCTCTTCTTGTCGGGGCACACCGCGTGCACCGTGTGGCCCACCATCGCGAGCGCCTGGAACGGCACCATCGTCTCGTAGTCTTCGGCGTAATCGCCGACCAGCATCAGGATCATTCGGCCCATCTCGGTCTCCTTCGAAAACAGCGCCTTCGCACCGCGCGAACGACGCGAGCACACATTCTCGAAAGCGCGCGAGCGCGTCGGGTAATAGCCGGCTACTTCGCGCGCGCGAGCGTTCGCGCGGCCGCGCAGTGATGTCTCGCAGCGACAAAAGCGCGCTCTACCTATGAAGAATGAGCGTTTCTCCTGTGAAAACACCTTCTCAACCCTGCACACACGCAGTACCATCCGCTCCGCACGGTCACTGGAGAAACGAGAGTTCATGCGGCTCTCACCCGGCCCGGCACATCAACAACTCACTTGATGGAGAGAATCGAAATGGCAACTGCGAAGAAGGCTCCCGCCAAAAAGGCGGCAGCGAAGAAGGCCCCTGCGGCCAAGAAGGCGCCGGCGAAGAAGGCCGCTCCGGCCAAGAAGGCGGCGCCGGCGAAGAAGGCGGCGGCCAAGAAGGCACCGGCGAAGAAGGCCGCTCCGGCCAAGAAGCGCACGCCCAACGCCGCCTTCATGAAGGCCATGACCCCGAGCGCGGCGCTCGCCGCCGTCATCGGCGACAAGCCGATTCCGCGCACCGAGGTCACCAAGAAGGTGTGGGACTACATCAAGGCCAACAAGCTGCAGGACTCGGCCAAGCGCACGATGATCAACGCCGACTCCAAGCTGAAGGAAATCTTCAAGAAGGCGCAGGTCTCGATGTTCGAGATGACCAAGCTGATCAACGCCCACCTGAAGTAAGCCGCGGCCAAGCCCCAAGACAGGGCGCAAAGAAAAAGCCGGTGCAGTGCACCGGCTTTTTTTCTGGGCGTCGATTGCCCGATTTCAGCCGCGGGCGAGACGGCGCGCCACGAAGTCGAGCCGGTCCTGGCCCCAGAAGATCTCGCCGGCGATCACATAGCTCGGCGCGCCGAACACGCCGGCCTCGATCGCCTGCTGGGTGTCGATCTCGTAGCGTTCGTGCGCCGTCTGAGAGTGCGCCGCTTCGAGCCGCGCCGGGTCCAGGCCCTGCTCCGTGAGCAGCGCGGCGAGCACCGTCTCGTCGGCGATGTTGCGCTCCTGGGCCCACACCGCGCGCATCACCGCGCCGGTCAGGGCCAGTGCCGCGTCGGTGCCGTCCTTCAGGTCGACCGCGATGATCAGCTTGGCGGCGTCATCGCCCGACACCGGAAAGTACTTCGGCTGCAGGTTCAGCGGCACATCGAGCCACTCGCTGAAGCGCTTGAGCTCGACCAGCCGGTAGGCCTGGCGCTGCGGCGCGCGCTTGGTCAGCGGCAGGCCGCCGGAGACCGGAAACACCTTGCCGCCCAGGTCCACCGGCAGCACCCGTACGGTGGCGCCGGCCGCGCGCGCGATCGACACGAACCGCGCGTGGCCGAGGTAGGCGTAAGGCGACTGGGGCGAGAAGTAGTAGTCGACGCTGGCGGCCATGCGGTTCTCCCTTCGCGGCAGGGGCGCAGTCTAGCGACTGGCCGCGGATCGTGCAGGCAGGGTCTTCACAGCAGGGGCTGCAGGTAGCGCCCGGTGTAGCTCGCCGGGTGGGCCGCCACCGCTTCGGGCGTGCCGGTGGCGACGACGCTGCCGCCGCCGGCGCCGCCCTCGGGGCCCATGTCGATGACCCAGTCGGCGGTCTTGATCACATCGAGGTTGTGCTCGATGACGACGATGGTGTTGCCGGCGTCGCGCAGCTGGTGCAGCACCCGCAGCAGCAGGTCGATGTCGGCGAAGTGCAGGCCGGTCGTCGGCTCGTCCAGGATGTAGAGCGTGCGGCCGGTGTCGCGCTTGGACAGTTCGAGCGCGAGCTTGACGCGCTGCGCCTCGCCGCCCGACAGCGTGGTCGCGCTCTGGCCGAGTCGGATGTAGCCCAGCCCCACGTCGAGCAGCGTCTGCAGCTTGCGCGCGATCGCGGGCACCGCGCTGAAGTAGGCGTGCGCGTCCTCGACGGTCAGGTTGAGCACGTCGGTGATGCTCTTGCCCTTGTAGAGCACCTCCAGCGTCTCGCGGTTGTAGCGCTTGCCGTGGCAGGTGTCGCAAGGAACGTAGACGTCAGGCAGGAAGTGCATCTCGACCTTCAGCACGCCGTCGCCCTGGCAGGCTTCGCAGCGCCCGCCGGCGACGTTGAAGCTGAAGCGCCCCGGCCCGTAGCCGCGCTCGCGCGCCGCCGGCACTTCGGCGAACAGCTCGCGGATGGGGGTGAACAGGCCGGTGTAGGTGGCCGGGTTGCTGCGCGGCGTGCGGCCGATCGGCGACTGGTCGACGTTGATGACCTTGTCGAACGCGTCCAGCCCCTCGATCGCGTCGTGCGGCTCGGGCTCGGTGTGGCTGTTGTAGAGCTTGCGCGCGACCGCGGCGTAGAGCGTGTCGTTGACGAGGGTGCTCTTGCCGGAGCCCGAGACGCCGGTGACGCAGGTGAACAGGCCGACCGGGATCTCGGCGCTGATGCCCTTGAGGTTGTTGCCGCGCGCGTTGAGAATGCGAAGGCTGACGCCTTCGCATTGCGCGGAACCGACGACACCCTCACCCCTACCCTCTCCCTCCGGGAGGGAGAGGGAGGCGGTCTTCCAACGATGACGAGTCTTCGGCACCGCGATCGTCAACACCCGGGCCAGGTACTTCCCGGTCAGCGACTCCGGGTGCGCGGCGACCTCGTGGTGCGTGCCCTGCGCGATCACCCGCCCGCCGTGCGCGCCGGCGCCGGGGCCCATGTCGATGACGTGGTCGGCGCTGCGGATCGCGTCCTCGTCGTGCTCGACCACCAGCACGCTGTTGCCGATGTCGCGCAAGTGGCGCAGCGTGCCGATCAGCCGGTCGTTGTCGCGCTGGTGCAGCCCGATGCTCGGCTCGTCGAGCACGTACATCACGCCGGTCAGGCCGGAGCCGATCTGCGACGCGAGGCGGATGCGCTGCGCCTCGCCGCCGCTCAGGGTGTCGGCGCTGCGGTCCAGGCTGAGGTAGCTCAGGCCCACGTCGTTGAGGAACCGCAGGCGCGAGCTGATCTCGCGCACCACCTTGTCGGCGATCCCGGCTTTCGCGCCCTGCAGCTTCAGGCCGGCGAAATAGTCCAGGCATTCGCGCAGCGTGAAGTGCTCGACCCGGTAGATCGGCTCGCCCTGCTCTTCGCGCTCGTCCTGCAGGAACACGTTCCGTGCCTCGCGCCGCAGGCGCGTGCCCTCGCATTCGGGGCAGGGCTTGGCGCTCTGGTAGCGCGCCAGGTCCTCGCGCACCGCGGCCGAGTCGGTCTCCTGGTAGCGCCGGGTGAAGTTCGGAATGATCCCCTCGAAGGGGTGGCGGCGCTTGATGCTGCGCGTTTTCCCCTTCGCGCCTTCCGCTTCGTAGACGAAAGCGATCTCATCGCTGCCCGAGCCGTGCAGCAGCACCTGCCTGGCCTGCTGCGGCAGGTCTTCGAACGGCGTGTCGAGATCGAACGCGTAGTGCCGAGCGACGCTTTCGAGCAGCGAGAAGGTGTAGCCGTTGCGCCGATCCCAGCCCTTGATCGCGCCGCTGGCGAGGCTGAGCGAGGGGAAGGCGACGACCCGCTCGGGGTCGAACACGGTGGTCAGACCGAGGCCGTCGCAGCTCGGGCAGGCGCCGACCGGCGAGTTGAACGAGAACAGCCGCGGCTCGAGCTCGGCGAGCGAATAGCTGCACACCGGGCAGGCGAACTTGCTGGAGAACAGGTGCTCGTGCGCGCTGTCCATCTCGAGCGCGATCGCCCGCCCGTCGGCGATGCGCAGTGCGGCCTCGAAGCTTTCGGCCAGGCGCTGCTGCAGTCCGGGCTGCACCTTGACGCGGTCGATGACGACGTCGATGTCGTGCTTCTCCGCCTTCTTCAGCTTCGGCAGCTCGGCCGCTTCGCAGGCCGCGCCGTCGACGCGAAAGCGCACGAAGCCCTGCGCCTGCATCGCGTCGAAGAGTTCGGTGAACTCGCCCTTGCGGTCGCGCACCACCGGCGCGAGCACCATCAGCTTGGTGCCCTCGGGCAGCGCCAGCGCCGCGTCGACCATCTGGCTCACGCTTTGCGCGCGCAGCGGCAGGTGGTGGTCGGGGCAGAACGGCGTGCCGGCGCGCGCATAGAGCAGGCGCAGGTAGTCGTGGATCTCGGTGACGGTGCCCACAGTGGAGCGCGGGTTGTGCGAGGTCGCCTTCTGCTCGATGCTGATCGCCGGCGACAGACCCTCGATCACGTCGACGTCGGGCTTGTCCATCAACTGCAGGAACTGGCGCGCGTAGGCGGAGAGGCTCTCGACATAGCGGCGCTGGCCTTCGGCGTACAGCGTGTCGAAGGCGAGGCTGGACTTGCCCGAACCCGACAGGCCGGTGATCACCACCAGCTTGTTGCGCGGGATGTCGAGGTCGATGTTCTTCAGGTTGTGGGTGCGCGCGCCACGCACGCGGATCATCGGCGCTTCGATCGAAGCCTCGGCGGCGGCGGGTTCGGGTGAAGGGACGGGCATCGTGGCGCGGCGGCGAAACCAACCATGATAGCGGCGCCGCCTCGCGCGAGCGGTACCCTTCCGTCAGCGCGTCGCGTCGTCGAGCGCCGCCTGCAGTGCCTGCGCCGCGGCCTCACCGATCGTCGCCTCGCGTGTCGACGGCACGCCGGCCTCGGCGCTCTCCCAGTGGACCCGGCCAGCGTCGATGCGCAGCACGTGCAGCAGCCGGCCGTCGCGCAGCAGCCGCAGCGCGTCGGCGCTCGCGGGCGGCGATGCGGCGGCGCTGCGCTGCCAGCGGGTGGCGGCGGCCGCATCGAGCTGGCCGACCCAGGCCGTCATCCGGTCGTCGAGCGAATGGGCGGCGCCGCCGCCGCGCTGCCAGGACCAACGCTCGGGCTCGCTCGCGAGCGACTGGCGCAACGATGCCATCCCGCCGGCGTCGAGTCGCTGCGGCGCGGGCGTGCCGGCCGAGTCGGCCAGCGCCGCCTTGGCGCGGCGCTCGGCCAGCGGCGCGGCCGACAGCGACCCGCTGACCGCCGGCGCAGGGGTTGCTTCGGCGGCGGGCACGGGTGCAGGCATCGGCGCAGGGGCCGGTGCGGGCGGCGGCGGCGCGGCCGCATCGGCCGTCACGGCGGCCGCCTTCCTGCTCGCATGGGGTGGTGCCGCAGGCGGCGCAGGGATCGCTGGCGGCGGCGCGGCGATCGACGCCGCCGGTGGGGGTGATGCGGCCACCGACGCGGCGGCAGCGGCCGGCTGGGTCGCCACCGCATCGGGCTGCGACCGGTCGGGCGTGTCCAGCCGATCCCACCACATCAGTCCGGCGAGCGTCGCAACCATCACGCTCGCCAGACCGGCTGCGAACGGCGGCCGCGCGAGCCACGCCCACAGCGACGCCAGCGCGCCGGGTGCAGGCGGGCGATGGGCGCTCGTCTGGGCCGCGCGCAGGATGCGTTCGCTCACCGCCGCCGGCGCGCCGAGCTGCGCGTCGGGCGCATGGCGGAGCGCCTCGCGCAGCCAGGCGTCGCGTTCGTCATCGGCGTTCATTTCACGCCCCCTTGCAGCGGTGCCAGGTACGCGCCCATGCAGGTTCGCAGCTTGCTCATCGCGTAGCGCAGCCGGGTCTTCGCGGTCTCGAAGCCGACCTCGAGCGTGCGCGCCACGTCGTCCAGCGGCAGGCCGTCATCGTGGTGCAGCAAGAAGGTGCTGCGTTGCGGCAGGGGCAGCTCGTCCAGGCATTGCAGCAGCCGCTCGCCGGCGCGACGCCAGAACGCGAGCTCGTCGCTGTGCGGTGCGGCGCTCGCCGGCGCGGGCCACCCCCGCCACGCCGCGCCATCGGGCTCCCAGGGCGCGTCGTCGTCGTGCTCCAGCGGCAACTCGCGACCGCTGCGCCGCCACAGGTCGATCACCCGGTGGTGCGCCAGCGTGTAGAGCCAGGTCCGAAAGCTCGCCCCCTGCGGCTGCCAGCGCGCGCGTGCATGGACCACGCGCAACCAGGTGTCCTGGAACACCTCGTCGGTCTGCGCCGACAGCGCCGAGCCGAGCAAGCGGCGGATGAAGCGGTACAGGCCCGCCTGGTGGCGTGCGTAGAGCTGTTCGAACGCCGCGACATCGCCGGCCGCGTAGGCGGCCATCAGGGCGTCGTCGCTGGGGGCTTGCATGGATTCAGTCTGCCTCATTCGTTGCTGGTACGGCCAGGCGGTCGAGACGGGGTGAAACGGGCGCGAAGATTTTTTTGGGGCGCGCCGTTCACCCCGTGCCGGCTGCTGCCCCGTGTCAATCCACGGAACCGTCCCACCGAGGAGACCCCATGAAGACCACCGCTCAACGCCGGCGCAGCAGCGTGCCGGCCCTTGCCATCAGCGTGTTGCTGGCGGCCTGCGCCGCTGCCTTCGACGAACCGCTGGCGCATGCCGGTGGCAACGACCCGTGGCCGCCGGCCTGGCAGGACGCGCCGGCACCGACCGAGTTCATGCCGCCCGCATTCGACCCACCGTCGGCGTCGGATTGCCACCGCCCGCCGACGACGCGCGAAGTACCGGGGGGCGGGTTCGAGCCGCAGGGTCTGGCCCGCCACAAGGGCGCACTGGCCGACGCGCGCGGCGACGCGTCCGGCGTGGCCGCCGAGCGCAGTGCCAAGCCTGTCCTTAGCCTGGTCGAAGGGTCGGCCGCGCCGGCCACCGACGCGGCGCCGATGCCGAGCGCTCCCTGGGCGCAACCCCAACCCGCGCCGCAGCGCCCGCTGCGCGAGACGGTCACCGCCGGCATGGTCGACGACAACGCCGACTTCGGTGAGTACCTCGCCTACCGCCAGCGCCACGCCGGCATGCCGGTGCGCGAACGCGACATCAGCGAACGATATCTGCTCGAGGTGACCGATGCGAGCGGCCATCCGGTGCACGACGCCGAAGTCGCGGTCCAGCGTGCCGGGGTCGCGCAAGCGGTGATGTGGGCGCGGACCGACACCGCCGGCCGCGTCTGGCTGCACCCGCGTGCCTTCCTGTCGCCGTCGTGGGCGGGCGAGCGCGTCCTCGGCGTGGCGGTGCGCAAGGGCGCGATGCAGTCGCGCGCCCTGCTGCGGCGCGGCCAGGCGCAGGCGGTGCAAGTGCGGCTGGCCGACGACGCGGCCGGCGCGCGCCCGCGCCTCGACCTCGTCTTCCTCGTCGACGCCACCGGCTCGATGGGCGACGAGATCGCCAAGCTGAAGGCCTCGATGCACGCGGTGGCGCAGCAGATTTCGCAGCTGCCGGGCCAGCCAGACACCTGCTACGGGCTGGTCGCCTACCGCGACCGCGGCGACGCATTCCTGACCCGCAGCCACGACTTCACCGACGACCTCGGCGCCTTCCGGCAGCAGCTCGCGCGCGTGCACGCGGCCGGTGGCGGCGACACGCCCGAGGCCTTGAACGAAGCGCTGCACGAGGTCGTGCACGGCTTGAGCTGGCGGCGCGACGCGGCGCGCCTGGTCGTGCTGGTGGCCGACGCGCCGCCGCACCTCGACTACGGCGGATGCATGTCAGCCCCCGAAGCCTTCGGCTTCGGCCCCCCGCGGGGGCAGCGGGCTGACGGCTTGGGGCGGCCCGGCGCCTGCCCGCAGTACGACACCGACATGCAGGCCGCGCTGGCCAAGGGCATCAAGCTGTTCGCCGTCGGCGCGAGCGGGCTCGACCCGGTGGGCGAATACATCTACCGGCAGATGGCGCAGTACACCGCGGGTCGCTTCGTCTTCCTCACCTACCGCGACGCCGCCGATCCGGGCAGCGGCCCCGGCACGCAGACGCTGCACGATGTGAAGCAGTATTCGGTGCAGACGCTGGACCGGCTGATCGTGCGGCTGGTCGGCGAGGAGATGGCGCGCTTGCGGCGCGGCTAACGGCCGATCCCATCTCCAACCCCGCGCCGCGGGCGTAGGATGCGCTCATGTCCGTGTCCGCCCTTGTCTTGCCGTTCGCAAGGCGCCACGCACGCCGTGCCGCCGCGCGCGCGCTCGTGGTCCTGCCCGCGCTGCTGCTGCCGGGCTGCGGCGGCGGCATCTTTGTCGGCTTCGATTCTGGCTTCGACGATTTCCCGCCGTCGGTCAGCATCGCGTCGGTGGCGAGCGTGCAGGCCGGCCAGCCGGTTCAGCTGGTCGCCGCCGCCGCCGACGAGAGCGGCATCGACAGCGTGGCGTTCTTCCGGCTCGACGGCAGCGATGCGGTGCTGCTGGGCAGCGACGGCAGCGAGCCCTACGAATGGACGACCACCGCGCCGACCGACGGCCGCACGACGCTGCGCGTGTTCGCGCGTGCCCGCGACAACGCCGGCAACCGGGCCGACAGCGACGTGCTCTCGATCGCGGTCACGCCTTGAACGGCAGCGCGGGCCGCCGCGTCACGCCGGCCCGGCTTCCAGCACCCGCAGGATCTCGCGCCCGTAAGCCTCCAGCTTCTTCGCACCCACGCCGCTGATCTGCGCCAGCGCGTCGAGCGAGCCGGGCTGGGCACGCGCCATCTCGGCGAGCGTCGCGTCGTGGAACACCACATAGGCCGGCAGGTTGTGCTCGCGCGCCACTTCGGCGCGCCAGGCCTTCAGCGCGGCGAAGCGGTCCAGGCCGAGAGGATCCAGCGGTACCGGCGGCGCCTTGTCCTTGGCGCGCTCGGCGCGGGCGGCCTTCTTTCGCTTCGGCGAGTCGCTCGCCGGGCGCAGCAGCATCGTCACGTCGCCGCGCAGCACCTCGCGCGCGCTGGCCGTCAATTCGAGCGTGTTGTACTCGCCCTCGGTGCGCAGATGGCCGAGCGCGATCAGCTGGCGCAGCACCGCGCGCCACTGCACCTCGCCCAGGTCGGCGCCGATGCCGAAAGTCGACAGGCGCTGGTGGTGGAACTGCGCGACCTTGTCGGTCGCCTTGCCGCGCAGCACGTCGATCAAGTGGCCGGCGCCGAAGCGCTGGCCGCCGTTCTGGTGGAAGCGGTAGATGCACGACAGCGCCTTGCGCGCCGCCTCGGTCGCGTCCCAGGTGGCCGGCGGATTCAGGCAGTTGTCGCAGTTGCCGCACGGGCCGCTGTGTTCGCCGAAGTAGCCGAGCAGCCGCACGCGGCGGCAGTCGTGCGCTTCGGCCAGTGCCAGCAGCGCGTCGAGCTTGGCGCGCTGGCCGCGCTTGAATTCCTCGCCGGCCGGGCTGTCGTCGATCATCCGGCGCTGGTTCACCACGTCGGCGAGGCCGTAGGCCATCCACGCGTCGGCGGGCAGCCCGTCGCGGCCCGCGCGGCCGGTTTCCTGGTAGTAGCTCTCGATGTTCTTCGGCAAGTCCAGGTGGGCGACGAAACGCACGTCGGGCTTGTCGATGCCCATGCCGAAGGCGATCGTCGCGACCATCACCAGCCCCTCCTCGCGCAGGAAGCGGTCCTGGTGGCGGCGGCGCACATCGGCGTCGAGCCCGGCGTGATAGGGCAGCGCCGCGACGCCTTCGCTCTTCAGCCAGTCGGCCGTCTCTTCGACCCTCTTGCGCGACTGACAGTAGACGATGCCGGCCTCGCCCTCGTGCTCGTCGCTGATGAAGCGCAGCAGCTGCGCGCGCGCATTGTCCTTCTCGACGATGCCGTAGCGGATGTTCGGCCGGTCGAAGCTGCTGATGAAGACGCGCGCGGCCTGCAGCTGCAGCCGCTCGATGATGTCGGCGCGCGTCAGGTCGTCGGCGGTGGCGGTCAGCGCAATGCGCGGCACGTCGGCATAGCGCTCGTGCAGCACGTTCAGCGACAGGTAGTCTTCGCGGAAGTCGTGGCCCCACTGGCTCACGCAATGCGCTTCGTCGATCGCGAACAAGCTCAGCAGGCCGCGCTCGTGCAGCGAATCGAGCTGCGCGAGGAAGCGCGGCGTCGTCACCCGCTCGGGCGCGGCGTACAGCAGCACGAGGCGCCCGCCCATCATCTCGCGCTCGATTTTCTGGGTTTCCTCGAGCGTCAGCGTCGAGTTGAGGAAGGCGGCGTGAACGCCCGCTTCCTCCAGCGCGCCGACCTGGTCGTGCATCAGCGCGATCAGCGGGCTCACGACCACCGCGACGCCGCGGCCGGCGCGGTGGCGCGCGATCGCCGGCACCTGATAGCACAGGCTCTTGCCGCCGCCGGTGGGCATCAGCACCAGCGCGTCGCCGCCGGCGACGACGTGCTCGACGATGTCGGCCTGCGCGTCGCGAAACGCGGCGTAGCCGAAGACCTCTTGCAGGATGGCGAGCGGTGCGGTGGCGGAGGAGGTCACGGGGCTTCGGCGAGCAAAGCCGTGATGGTACGGGAGGCCGCTGTCGTGCCCGCCTCGCCCCTTTGGGGGTTGCCGGCTCGCCGAAGCGGCAAGCGATAATTGCGGCCACCCCCCACTGTCCGCTTCGGAGCTCAAGCCATGGCCTCGGTCAACAAAGTCATTCTCATCGGCAACCTCGGCCGCGACCCCGAGGTGCGCTACACGCCCAACGGCAACGCGATCTGCAACGTGACCCTCGCCACCTCGCGCAACTGGAAGGACAAGACCTCCGGCGACAAGATGGAAGAGACCGAATGGCACCGCGTGGTGTTCTACGACCGCCTGGCCGAGATCGCCGGCGAGTACCTGAAGAAGGGCCGCTCGGTCTATGTGGAAGGGCGGCTGAAGACCCGCAAGTGGCAGGACAAGGACGGCGTCGAGAAGTACACCACCGAGGTCATCGCGGCCGAGATGCAGATGCTCGGCAGCCGCGAAGGCATGGGCGGCGCTGACGAAGGCGGCGGCCGCGGCGAACGCGAGGAGCGCAGCGCGCCCGCGTCGCGTCCGGCGGCGGCGGCGAAGCCCGCACCGAAGTCGGCCACCGGCTTCGAGGACATGGACGACGACATCCCGTTCTGATGGGTGGTGTTTGAGGCGGGCTGGGTCGGTAGTCGCGGCGCCGGCTCGTGTCAAACAGAGACCACTCGCAGGATCAGGAAAGAGGAAAACACCTACGTAGGAAAACCCTCTTCGCGGGCGGTGGTCGCGCAAGCTATGGTGACGCCTCAGCAGCAGTCGGAGCAAGCGCAGTGAAGTACGTCGACGTGACGCGCGCCATCCTCGAGGCCTTGGCCGCCGTTCATCCCCACGGGATCCACACCCAAGCGCTGGCAGCCCTCGTGAGCTGCGAAGAAGCGGCGCTGCGCAAGGAGTTGTGGCTGCTCAAGGAGACCGGCGCTGTCAGCAGCAGTAACTGCGCGGCGGAAGTGCAGATCACCCGGGCCGCGATGCGGATGTTGCAACACCCCGGCGCGCGGACGCCTTCTTAGCGAAACGAGGGCGCCGGCAAGACCGTGCGTCCATTCATTCCGACAGCGCGTCCAACGCGGCGCTGAAGTTGCGCGGGCGGCTACGGTGCTGCGGGCGAGCCGGCGCGCTCATGCAGGAACAGCCGCAGCGCGAATCGTCCTGCATCGGTGTCGCGCAGCCGCAGGACCTCCTCTCTCATCGCAGCGGGCGCTTCGTCGAGCGCAAGGTAGGCGGCGCGGCATCCGGCGGGAAACAATACAGGTGCGGCAAGTGCCGCAAATGTCAGGTCCGCTGCGGTGAAGCGCTCGCCGACCAGAAACCGCCGTCCGTCGGCCAGGCGTTCGTCGACTTCGCGAAAGATTGCGCGCACGCGATCGAGCGAGCGGCCTGCGCTTTCCGACGTGATCCTGAGCCTTGCACGGATCTGGTTGCGCACAAGCGGCATCAGCACCGAAAGCAAGCGCGCCTCAAACCAGGGTACGCCGCGCGACATTGCCTGACGAAGCAGGCGGCTTTCCGAAAGCAACTGCGCGTACGCCCAACGGCGCGTATGCGGGCCGAGTTCAAGGTCGAACCGTTCCTCCAGTGTTTCGACCTCACGTCGCATCGTGGCATCACGCGGGTACAGCAGGTCACCACCACAGAAAGCGTCCGCATGCATGACGATGTCGGTGGAATCGACGAAACGACGGTTTCCATGCACCAGCACTGGCACGCTCTGACCGCCATTGCGAGTCGTTGCAACCCGGTGCAGCAGGGGCACGTGCGGCTCTTCCCGGTACGGCAGCGAGAGCCAGTCAAGCGCCCAGCGTGCCTTCTCGCTGTAGTGGCTGTGCGGCATGGTTATGAGGATGGCGGGAGTGGCGTTGCGGGCGGACATCGGTACGGACCTGAGTCGTTCGTGGCTGAGGGCTTCAGAGTGAACAGCCTCGGCGGCGAGGCGTCAAACTCGCCGGGATGGCGCACCTGCGCCGCCATCGCCAGCGCATCGCCCAGCACGCCAGGCTCGCCGAGCCCGCGGATCACACCCTCGCGGTCGGCGGCGGGGCGGTTCTGACTGACCTTCCACTTGCCGCTGAGCGAGACGAGCTCGATCTCGAGCCCGACGATCGCGCGCAGCATCGTCGCGATGTAATCCGCCGGCGCGTCGGCGACCGCCCACGGCACCGCGCGCGCCGCCTCGTGGCGCTCGGTGAGCTCGCCGACCAGCTGGCGCAGCCACGTCACGTCGTCGATCAGCTTCAACCGGCCGCGTGCCTGGACCATCACGTAGTTCCAGGTCGGCACGACCCTGCCGGTCTCGGCCTTGCTCGCGTACCAGCCGGGCGAGATGTAGGCCTGCGGGCCCTGGAACACCACCAGCGATTCGCTGTCGGTGCGCGCCTCGCGCCACACCGGGTTGGCGCGCGCCACATGGGCGCGCAAGGTGCCGTGCGGGCCGCGCGCCGGGTCGATGAGAAAGGGAATCGAGTTCGCCGCGAGGCCGTTCACGCCCTGCGTGATCAGCAGGCCGAGCGGGTGGCTGCGCAGCAGCGCGTGCAGCACCTCGGGGCGGGTCTCTTCGAAATGCGAAGGCAGGTACATGATCGGGTCCCGGTTCAGCGGCCGATCACCGGCTCGCAGCGCACCTCGGTCTTCACCGAGTTGGCGATGTAGCAGGCCTCGTGCGCGCGGTGGTGCACGTCGGCGAGCTGCTGCGCATCGGGCTGCGTCGGGCCGCCGAACACGACCGCCGGGCGCAGCGTCACGCGGGTCATCGCGAGCTGGCCGTCGGCGTTGCGCGCCATCACGCCGACCGCATCGTCGCGGTAGTCGTCGACCACCCAGCCCGCCTTCGCCGCGAGCGACAGGAACCACAGCATGTGGCAACTCGCCAGCGATGCGACGAAGGCCTCTTCCGGGTCGACGCACGCCGGGTCCGACTGCGGCAGCGGTACCGACTGCGGCGCCGACGACGCCGGCACGCTCAGGCCGCCGTCGAATTGCCAGACATGGCGCCGGCTGTAACGGTTGTCGGTGAAGGGTTGGTCGGGCTTGCGTTCCCAGTGGACGCGGGCGACGTAGTCGGACATGGACGTTTCCTCGAGAGGGCGAATCGAAATTGGTTCCGCAAGCGTAGCCGCTTATGCTTGGGCTCAAGGAGCCAATTCACGATGACCCGCGGAACCAATCGGGCCGACGTGCCGCTGCGCCAGCAGGTCTACCTGCAGCTGCGCGCGGCCATCGAACAGGGCACGTTTGCGCCCGGCGCGCGGCTGCCGCCGTCGCGCGAGCACGCACGCGTGCTGGGGGTGGGCCGCAACACCGTGCTGTGGGCGCTCGAGCGGCTGCAGGCCGAAGGCTATGTGGTGGCGCGCGTCGGCGACGGCAGCTATGTCGCGCCCGAGCTCGATGCGTGGCGCGGCGCCGGCCGGCGCAAGGGCTTGCCGGCGATCGCCGCGCTCGGCCTGTCGCGGCGCGGCCAGTTGATCGCCGACACGGCGTTGCGCTGGCGCCCGCCGACCACCGCCGCGACGGCGTTTCGCATCGGCGCGCCGGCCATCGATGCCTTTCCGTTCGCGGTCTGGGATCGCCTGGCTCGCCAGACCGCGCCGGCGCAGCGCGAGCTGACGGCGCAGTACATCGATCCGGCCGGGCACGCGCCGCTGCGCGAAGCGATCGCCCAGTGGCTGCTGGTGTCGCGCGGCATCCGCTGCGAACCGGGGCAGGTGCTGGTGACCTCGGGTTCGCAACAGGCCATCGACCTGATCGGACGGTTGTTGCTCGACCCCGGCGACGAGGTGCTGGTCGAAGACCCGGGCTACCCGGGCATCCGCGCCAGCCTGCTGAGTCACGGCGCCCAGGTGCGGCCGGTGCCGGTGGACGCGCAGGGCCTGTGCATCGCGCACGGCGCGTCGCGCTGGCCGGCCGCGCGCATGGCGCTGGTCTCGCCCAGCCATCAGTTCCCGCTTGGCGTGCGCATGAGCCTGGCGCGGCGCCTGGCGCTGCTCGACTGGGCGCGCGCGCGGCACGCCTGGGTCGTCGAAGACGATTACGACGGCGAGTTCCAGTACGGCACGCATCGCATTGCGGCGCTGTGCAGCCTGCCGCACGACGCGCGCGTGCTGTACATCGGCACCTTCTCGAAGACCTTGCATCCCGGCTTGCGCCTGGGCTTCATCGTGTTGCCGCTCGCGCTGGTGGACGCCTTCGCCAACGCCAAGGCGCTCGCCGATCGCCACAGCCCGGGTGCGGTGCAGGACGTGCTGGCCCGCTTCATCAGCGAGGGACATCTGCTGCGCCACCTGCGCCGCATGCGCGAGCTGTACGCGCAACGCCAGCAGGTGCTCATCGAGGCGCTGGCGCGCGCGAGCCGAGGCGCCTTGCGGCTCGCACCGAGCGAACACGGCATGCACCTGGTTCACGAGCTGGACCCGGCCCTGTCGGACAGCGCGCTCGCCCGGCGGGCCCTGGACGCCGGCGTAGTGCTGGCACCGTTGTCGCGCTATGCAATCGAGGCGCGGCGGCGCGGCTGGCTGTTCGGCTACGCCGGCTACGACGCGGCGGCCTTGCGCGCAGCGGCGCGCACGGTCGGGGCGCTGCTGCGCTGAGGCAGACGATCGTGCAGCGGCTGTCATGCGTCATGGGGATCGCCGCGGCGTGCTGGCTCGCTGCCTGCGGCGGGGTGGCAGGCACGGCGTCGGCCGGCCCGCGGACGGCAGCGCCAGCGCCGCCGAGCGGCGCGAACTGCGGACTCGACGACCTCGCGCCGCGCGCCATCGAGCGCCTCAACCGTCTGCGCGCGTCGGGCGCGAACTGTCGCTCGGCAGGCCGCTTCGCGCCGGCAGGCCCCCTGGCGTGGAATGACACGCTGGCACGCGCGGCGGCAGTGCACTCGCGCGACATGGCGTCGCACCGGCATTTCGCCCACACCGGCAGCGACGGACGCACGCTGCGCCAGCGCATCGACGCGAGCGGCTACCGCTGGCGACGCATCGGCGAGAACATCGCCGCCGGCGAGGTCGGTGTCGACGCGGTGGTCGACGGCTGGATGGCCAGCGACGTCCATTGCGCGAATATCATGAACCCCGACTTCAGCGAGGTTGGCCTCGTCTGCGTGCCGGCCCGCGCGGGCGACGAATTCCCGACCTACTGGACGCTGGACCTGGCGCGGCCGCGCTGAGTTGGCTCTTGAGGAAAAGATTCCTGCCACCCGTGCCAAGCCGTCCGAAGGACGGCGCTCACTCGGACGACGCGATGACGCCGCCGCCGAGGCAGACCTCGCCGTCGTAGACCACCGCCGACTGGCCCGGCGTCACCGCCCATTGCGCGTGCTCGAAGCGCAGCTCGAAGGCGCCGTTGCGCGCCGCGTCGAACTGGCAGGCGGCGTCGGCCTGGCGGTAGCGCGTCTTCGCGGCCAGCGGCACCGCGTCGGGCGCGTGGCCGGCGACCCAGCTCGCGTCGTCGGCAGCCAGCGTCATCGACTGCAGCCACGGGTGCTCGTGGCCTTGCACGACGTACAAGGTGTTGGCCGCCATGTCCTTGCGCGCGACGAACCACGGGTCGTGCGCGCTGCCGCCCTTGTGGCCTTTCTCCTTCAGCCCGCCGATGCCGATGCCCTTGCGCTGGCCCAGCGTGTAGAAGCTCAGGCCCACATGCTCGCCGATGACGCGCCCGCGCTCGTCCTTGATCGGGCCCGGCGCGTTGGCGAGGTAGCGCGCGAGGAACTCGCGAAACGGCCGCTCGCCGATGAAGCAGATGCCGGTCGAATCCTTCTTCTTCGCATTCGGCAGCCCGATCTCGGCGGCGATGCGCCGCACCTCGGTCTTCTTCAGCTCGCCGACCGGGAACAGCGTCTTGCTCAGCTGCGCCTGGTTGAGCCGGTGCAGGAAATAGCTCTGGTCCTTGGTGTGGTCCAGGCCCTTGAGCAGTTCATGGTGGCCGGCGCGTTCACGCACGCGGGCGTAGTGTCCCGTCGCGATCTTGTCGGCGCCCAGCGCAAAGGCGTGGTCGAGGAAGGCCTTGAACTTGATCTCGGCGTTGCACAGCACATCCGGGTTCGGCGTGCGGCCCGCCTGGTACTCGCGCAGGAATTCGGCGAACACGCGGTCCTTGTAGTCGGCGGCGAAATTCACATGCTCGATCTCGATGCCGAGCACGTCGGCGACGCTCGCCGCATCGAGGAAGTCCTGGCGCGACGAGCAGTATTCGTCGTCGTCATCGTCTTCCCAGTTCTTCATGAAGATCGCGACGACCTCGTGGCCCTGCGCCTTCAGCAGGTGCGCCGACACCGCGGAATCGACTCCGCCCGACAGACCGACGACGATACGCTGCTTCCGGGGGGTCGATGACATCCCGGCATTTTAGGAAACGCGGTCACTGCGCGCTGCCATGTTGACATTGCGCGCCGTGCCGAGCAGCGTGGCGCACAGCGTCTCGCGCTCGTCGGCATCGACCGCGTAGACCTCGGCGGCGCAGACGGTGAGCAGCCGGCCGGCATCGACGACGCGGCCGCGCGCGCGCAGCGTCGCGCCGCGCGCCGGCGCGACGATCTTCAAGGTGGCGTCGATCGTGGCGTTGATCCAGCCGGGCTCGAGCAAGGTCGCCGCGGCGGCGACGGCGGCGAAGTCGCCGGCCGCGAACACCGCGGTGGCCTGCAGTTGGCCGGGGCGAAAGCTGAAGGTGTCGCTGATCGGCAGCTCGAGCTCCACCTCGCCCGGCTCGATGCGGCGAAACCGCAGCTGCAGCGCCTGCGCGACGGGCATCGCGAGCACCGCGCGGCGCACCTGCTCGGGGACGGGGGGCGATTCAACAGGCGTCATGGCTTGGCCTTTCGAACGGATGGAAAACGGGGTGCTGGCGAGGCCTTGGCGCGTGCTTGCTCGCGCTGCCGCTGCTTGAACCAGGCGATGTGCGAGACCAGTCTTTCGCGCAGCGCGCGTTGCGCGGCGATGGCCGCATCGACCTCGGCGATGCGCTGCTGCATGGTCCAGATCATTTCGTCGATGGTCAGCGTGCCGGCGCGGTAGCGCGGCAAGTGCTCGGCCAGCGCCTTCAGCGAGAAGCCCAGATCGCGTCCCATCGAAATGAAGACCACTTCGCGCAGCGTGCGCTCGGCGAATTCGCGGTAGCCGCCGGCGGTGCGCTCGGCCCGGATCAGGCCCAACGCTTCATAGCGGCGCAAGCGGTGGGCCGATACACCGGTGCGCTGGGCGAGTTCCGAGATCCGCATGCAGGCCAGCTTAGCAAGCTTGGCACCGTGCGAAGCTTGGGTGCAATCAGCCTTTGATCTGCGGTGCGTAGACCGAGGGGTCGACGCTGATCAGCTCGAGCGGGTAGCGCCGGCCGGCGACGAAATCCTCGATGCACTGGATGACCAGCGGACTGCGGTGCCGCGCGCGGCTCGCGCGCACCTCGTCCAGGCTCAGCCACAGCGTGCGAACGATGCCGGTGTCGAGCGAGCGGCTCGGGTCGGCGTCGCCGACGCTGCCACCGAAGGCGAAGCGCAGGAAGGTCACGTCCTCCTGGGCTGCGGGCCGTCGGAAGCGCGACAGGTAGACGCCGACCAGCCGGTCCGGTGTGAACACGCGCGCCGTTTCCTCCAGCGCCTCGCGCACGACGCCCTCTTGCGGCGACTCGCCCGGGTCGAGGTGACCGGCCGGGTTGTTGAGCATCAGCCCTTCCGGCGTGTGCTCTTCGACGAGCAGAAAGCGGCCCTCGCGCTCGATGATCGCGGCAACGGTGACACTCGGATTCCAACGTTTCGACATCGGCGAAATCTTACGCGCGCGCCCGGCTCAACCGGTGCGCGGAACCGGGGGCGGCGCCAGTTTGTGTAAGCTGCGAAAATTCATGCGGGAAAACGGCGATTGCGCCGGGTGTCGCCAGCGCGCTAGCGCGCTGGCGCCGTTGCCAGTTTCAATAGCAATCCAAGCGCCCGAGGAGGCCATTCATGTTGATTGGGGTTCCGCTCGAAACAGCGGCCGGGGAGACGCGTGTCGCGGTCACCCCCGAAACAGCGAAGAAACTCAAGGCGCAGGGCCACACCTTGCGCCTCGAGTCGGGTGCCGGCGTCGCTGCCGCGGCCACCGACGAGGCCTATGCCGCGGTGGGCGTCGAGATCACCGACCAGGCCGGTGCCTTCGGCTGCGATCTGGTGCTCAAAGTGCGCTCGCCGCTCGACAGCGAACTGCAGTTGATGAAGACCGGCGCCAACCTGGTCGGCATGCTCAACCCCTTCGACCGCGACGGCCTGCACCGCCTGGCCGGTGCCGGGCTGACGAGCTTCGCCCTCGAAGCCGCGCCGCGCAACACGCGCGCGCAAAGCATGGACGTGCTGAGCTCGCAGGCCAACATCGCCGGTTACAAGGCGGTGATGATGGCCGCCGACAAGTACCAGCGCTTCTTCCCGATGCTGATGACGGCGGCCGGCACGGTGAAGGCCGCGCGCATCGTCGTGCTCGGCGTCGGCGTGGCCGGCCTGCAGGCGATTGCCACCGCCAAGCGGCTGGGCGCCGTCATCGAGGCGAGCGACGTGCGTCCAAGCGTGAAGGAGCAGGTCGAAAGCCTGGGCGCCAAGTTCATCGAGGTGCCCTACGAGACGGCGGAAGAAAAGGAAGCCGCCGAAGGCGTTGGCGGCTACGCGCGGCCGATGCCGCAGAGCTGGCTCGACCGCCAGAAGGTCGAGGTGGCCAAGCGGGTGGCCGCGGCCGACATCGTCATCACCACCGCGCTGATCCCGGGCCGCGCCGCGCCGGTGCTGGTGACCGAGGAGATGGTCAAGAGCATGAAGCCGGGCTCGGTGATCGTCGACCTCGCCGCACCGAACGGCGGCAACTGCCCGCTCACCGAGGCCGGGCACACAGTCATCAAGCACGGCGTCACGCTGGTCGGCGAGACCAACCTGCCGGCGCTGGTGGCGGCCGACGCGAGCGCGCTCTATGCGCGCAACGTGCTCGATTTTCTGAAGCTCGTCATCGACAAGGAAGGCCAGTTCTACGTGCCGATGGACGACGACATCGTCGCGGCCTGCCTGATGACGCAAGGCGGAGAGGTGAAGAGAAAATGAGCACGTCGCCGAGCCGCCTCAAGACGTGCTCCGCCCCCTCGGGGGGCAGGAGCGAAGCGACGTGGGGGCCCAACACATGACCCGAATGATGCTGCGCGCAAAGCTGCACCGCGCGACCGTCACCGAAGCCGACCTGCACTACGAGGGCTCCTGCGGCATCGATGAAGACCTGCTCGACGCGGCCGACATGCGCGAATACGAGCAGATCGATCTGTACAACGTGCAGAACGGCAATCGCTTCTCGACCTACATCATCAAGAAGCCGCGCGGCTCGGGGGCGATCTCGCTCAACGGCGCGGCTGCGCGCAAGGCGCATGTGGGCGACCTGCTGATCATCTGCACCTACGCGCCGATGAGCGAGGACGAGGCGCGCGACTACAAGCCCAAGCTGGTGCTGCTCGACGAGCGCAACGCCATCAAAGAAATTCGCAAACTCTGAGGAAACGAGATGGATGCCATCAGTCCGACCATCATCAACCTGATCATCTTCGTGCTCGCGATCTACGTGGGCTACCACGTGGTGTGGACGGTCACGCCCGCGCTGCACACCCCGCTGATGTCGGTGACCAACGCGATCTCGGCGATCGTCATCGTCGGCGCGATGCTCGCCGCGGCGCAAACCGAAACCGGCCTGGGCAAGGCGATGGGCGTGCTCGCCGTGGCGCTGGCCGCGGTGAACATCTTCGGCGGCTTTCTGGTGACGCGCCGCATGCTCGAGATGTTCCGCAAGAAGGACAAGAAGCCGGCGCTCGAGAACAAGACGGGAGTCAAGGCATGAGCCTCAACCTCGTCACCTTGCTGTACCTCGTTGCGAGCGTGTGCTTCATCCAGGCGCTCAAAGGCCTGAGCCACCCCACCAGCTCGATCCGCGGCAACCTGTTCGGCATGGTCGGCATGGGCATCGCCGCCGTCACCACCGGCGCGCTGATCGTCAAGCTGGCCGAGGGCCGTCTGGCCGGCATGGGCTGGGTGCTCATCGGCCTGCTGGCCGGCGGCGTCTACGGCGCCTGGCGCGCCAAGACGGTCGAGATGACCAAGATGCCCGAGCTGGTCGCCTTCTTCCACAGCATGATCGGCCTGGCGGCCGTCTTCATCGCGGTGGCCGCGGTGGCCGAGCCGGCGGCCATGCTGCACGGACTGGACAAGGGCGCGCCGATCCCCACCGGCAACCGGCTCGAGCTCTTCCTCGGCGCGGCGATCGGCGCGATCACCTTCTCGGGCTCGGTCATCGCCTTCGGCAAGTTGAGCGGCACCTACAAGTTCCGCCTCTTCAAGGGCGCGCCGGTGGTGTTCCCGGG
>DASXQQ010000025.1:0-4075 GCA_036507085.1 Piscinibacter sp.
GCCACGATCTGCTCGACCGGATTCGCATGCGTTCGCGCGTGCTCGCGTCGCAGGGAGATTGACGCTCAGGCTAGGTTTTGCACTGCACCGTCATTTGCGCGTCGTTGTCGCCCGACATGCCGGCGAATTCACCGAGCCGCGCCCACCAGCCGACGATAGTGCCGCCGTCTTTCTCGGGCCGGCCGTAGCGCTGCCAGCGATGCAGCACTTCGTAGCCTTTCGGGCACAGACGCTGGGCTTCGATCTCCAGCTGGGCCAGCGTCGCGCCGTGCAGTTCATAGGCCGACTCGCGCCCGCCGCTGCCGATACCGCGCACATCGACCGTCGCACAGCCGAGGAGCGCGACGCTCGCCAGCAACGCGAGCCCCGGTTTCGATCGATGGAGCTTCATTCGACCCATTGTCGAGGCCGCCTGCACGGGCAATGGCGCGAGATGAGCCGGAAACTCCCGCCTGATCGGCCCGGCCGCGCGTACGATGACGAGCCCGTCACCACCGAGGAGAAACGAATGAGCAAGTCAGGCATCGACCAGGACGCATTGATCGACATGTTCGCGCAGGCGAGCACCAAGCAGGGCGACGCGCTGCGCCGCGCGGTGAGCGAAGCGACGCTGAAGGCGCTGCAGGGCCGCGAACTGACGCTCGACAACATTCGCAAGGTGCTGAAGACGGTGACGCAGGCAGCCTCGGCGGGCGCCGCGCAGAATGCCGCGCCCGCCGCCGACATCGAGCGCATGCTGAGCACGGCTTTCACCGGCATGGATGCCGCGCTGCTGCAGGCGGTCGAGGCCAATCGGAAGGCCTTGCAGCAGTTCATCGACCAGGGCGTGGGGCTGCAGGAAAAGCGGATGCAAAGCGCATTGGCCGATCTCGAGAAGATGGAGGATGTCTTCATCGCGACGGTCAGCAAGGCCGCACAGGCGGCGGCCGCGCCGCTGCAAGGCCCCTGGGGCCAGGTCATCGAGGCGGTGAAGATCAAGGGCACCGACACCGGCGCGCAGGCGGCGTCGACGGTCGAACAGCTGATGGCGCAGGCGCAGACGGCGCTGCGCGACAGCCGCGCAATGGGCCTGCGCGCCGCGCAGGCCTTGATGGACAGCTACTCGGCGCTGGTCAGCGGCGTGCTGATCGGCATGTCCGAAGGGCTGCAGCAGGGCGGAGGCCCCGCCGCCGCGAAGACCGCGTCGCGCAAGAAATGACCCTGAGGGCGCGCGGCCGCGCGCGCCTGCAGGCTACTCGAGCGTGAAGCCGAGCTTCATCGAGACCTGCCAGTGCGCGACCTTGCCTTCGACCACATGGCCGCGGGTCTCGGTGACGGTGAACCAGTGGATGTTGCGCACGGTCTCGCTCGCCTTGGTGATGGCGTTCTGAACCGCGTCTTCGATGCTGATGGCCGATGAGCCCGTCAGTTCCAGCAGCTTGTAGACATGGTTGCTCATGGCGCTCTCCTGGGTCGCGTTGATGTGCAGGCCACCCTATCGCGCGCGCGCCCCAAATGCAAGGCGCTGCGACCCCTCGACCCCGGTCGTGAATTCCTGCCTCATGAAGTCCCCTCACCCGTCGATAAGGAATGTATCGATATGTGTCAATGAGGAGGCCGGCATGCGTCATCGACTCGTCACCTGCGGCGCAGCCCTGCTGATCTCGTGCGCGAGCGGTCTGGCCCGCGCCGCGGACGAAGCGCCGGACGCGGTGATAAGCCGCCTGTCGGCCGAGGTGGTCGAACTGGCGAAGGAGAAATGCGTCGAGACCGGCGACGTCGCCGCGATCATGGCGCTGGTCGACCGCAAGGTGATCCGCACGTCGACTTCACTCGCATGACCGCGTCGGCGGTCGGACGCCCCTGGCGCGACGCATCGCCGCAGCAGCAGGCGCGCTTGCAGCAGGAATTCAAGACGCTGCTCGTTCGCACCTATGCGGGGGCGCTGATCCAGATGCGCAACCTCACGATCGTGGTGCGGCCGCTGCGCGCGGCACCGGAAGAATCCGAGGTCACCGTTCGCACCGCCATCAGCGGCGGCGCCCAGCCGATCCAGCTCGACTACCGGCTCCAGAAGACGCCTGACGGCTGGAGGATCCACGACCTGAACGTCCTCGGTGTCTGGCTGGCGCAGGCCTACCGCGGCCAGTTCGCCGCGGAGATTCAATCGAAAGGCATCGACGGCTTGATCGCGGCGCTGGCCGAGCGCAACAACAAGCCGAACGCAAAGGGCTAGCTGCTGGCGGCGAACGATCGCCGCGCTCGGCGTGCGAGCTTCAGAACGGTCCGGGGGGCAATGCCTTCAGGCCCAACCAGGCGGCGCCGATGACCGCGTTCACCGGCAAGCTGAGTGCGCCCGGAACGTAGAAGAACGCCGACAGCAGCGGTGCATTGAGGATCGATTCGGCGAAGCCGCCAAGCGCATACAGCAACGCACCGCTCCACAGCCAGCGCCGCATGTAGGTCAGCAGCCAGTGCGCCTGCGCCTTGTTGTGACGCGTCGCGGCGGCGCGCTCGAGCGCGCTGCCCTGGCTGACGTCGCGAAACAGCCAGCTGAAGAAGAAGTACCGGTAGAGCAGTGTTCGAAAGGCCAGTTCTTGCACGATGCCACGTCGCCCACACAGTGCGCGGTCGCGAACCCGGTGCGTCAGCGCTGCTGAGATGACCTCGCGCCCGCAGAAACGTTCCGCGCGGGCGGGCGTTGGCTTCAGTCCGTCGCGTCGTCCTGCGCGTCGACTTCGCTGTCGAAGGCGGCGGTATCGCTGGCCGGTCGCGGGACGAGCGGCTTGTCCAGCGGTTTGCAGACTCGGCGTTGCAGGCGTCGCAGGCGGTCCGAGGTTTCCATGGCCTGGACCACGGCGTCGGGATTCATCATCAGCGCAAACGGATTCGAGGCCAGAGGCGACTTGAGCATGATGCATTCTCCTGACCGGCAATGCCGATGCAGTGACTGTAGACCGCTCGCAGCGAGCGTGCAGTCGGGGCGGCACCAAAGGCCATGTCGGAAGATGCCTTACACCATCTCAGGGGGCGATCAGCGGGAGAGCGCGTCCAGGCGGACGGCCAGCGCCGCTCGGCCGGCGAGCCGGGCGAAGTCGGCCGCTTTCAGTTTCTGGTCGTTGGCGCGCCGCGGGTCGGCGCCGCGCGCGAGCAGCAGATCGACGCTCGCTTCGTCACCGTAGCGCGACGCCATCATCAGTGGCGTACTGCGGTTCGGCGACTCGGCATCGACCGCCGCACCACGCTCCAGCAGCAGCTTCACCACCGCCGGTTCGGGACCGGTGGCCGCATAGTGCAGCGGCGACCAGCCGCTCTTGTTGACTGCAGCGCCGCGCTCGAGCAAGCGGTGGCACCAGTCGAGCCGGCCCTTGAGCGCGGCGATCATCAACGCCGATTCGTCCGTCTCGTTGAGTGCATTCAACTCGAGCGAGGGCGATTCCCACAAGGCCTCGGCCGCTTTCAGCGACCCGCCGCGCAGCGCGAGAAAGAGCCCGGTCTGGCCCTGCGGGTCGCGCGAATTGGCATCGAAACCGCGCCCCAGCAGCGCGCTCACGGCCGCTGGATCGTCGCGCGTGATGGCCGCGAAGAAGTCCTCATACGATCCGGCGATCGCAGACGAAACTCCAACAGCGATAGATAGATAGAAAATTGACTTAAAGTAAAACTTAAACATCTGCATGGTCCGTCTCCTGACGCCCAGGCAGCCGGAAGAGCCGTTCGAAGTTGGCCGATGTCACCCGGGCCACCTCCTCCACCGCCACCCCCTTCAGTGCCGCGATCTGCCGGGCGACGAAGGGCACGTAGGCCGGGCTGTTGGTCTTGCCGCGGTAGGGCACCGGCGCGAGATAGGGGCTGTCGGTCTCGATCAGGCAGCGCTCCAGCGGCACCATGCGTGCCACCTCGCGCAGTGCTTGCGCGGTCTTGAAGGTGAGGATGCCGGAAAACGAAATGAAGAAGCCCAGCTCGAGCGCGGCGCGTGCCACCGCCTCCGTCTCGGTGAAGCAATGGAACACGCCGCTCACCGCGCCCCCGCCCTCTTCGCGCAGGATCGCCAGCGTGTCGTCGGACGCGCTGCGGGTGTGGATGACGAGCGGCA
>DASXQQ010000026.1:0-3320 GCA_036507085.1 Piscinibacter sp.
GTGATGCACTCGGTGACCGGATGCTCGACCTGCAGGCGTGTGTTCATTTCGAGGAAGAAGAAACTCTTGTCCTTGCCGACGACAAACTCGACGGTGCCGGCGGACTGGTAGTTCACCGCCCTGGCCAGCGCGACAGCCTGCTCGCCCATGGCCTTGCGCGTCTTCTCGTCAAGGAAGGGCGAGGGCGCTTCCTCAATGACTTTCTGGTGGCGGCGCTGGATCGAGCATTCGCGTTCCCACAGGTAAACCGTATTGCCGTGCGCGTCGCCCAGCACTTGGATTTCGATGTGGCGCGGCTCCTCGACGAATTTCTCGATGAACACGCGGTCGTCGCCGAAGCTCGCGCGTGCCTCGTTGCGGCAGGAGCCGAAGCCGTCAAACGCCTCGCGGTCGTTGAAGGCGACGCGCAAGCCCTTGCCGCCGCCGCCGGCGCTCGCCTTGATCATCACCGGGTAGCCGATGCCCTTGGCGATCTCGACGGCGTGCTCGGCGGTATCGATGGCCGCGTTGTGGCCGGGGATGGTGTTGACGCGGGCCTCGCCGGCCAGCTTCTTCGACGCGATCTTGTCGCCCATCGCGGCGATGGACGCGTGCTTCGGGCCGATGAAGACAATGCCTTCTTCCTCGACGCGGCGCGCGAACTCTTCGTTCTCGCTGAGGAAGCCGTACCCGGGGTGCACCGCCTGCGCGCCGGTCTGCTTGCACGCGGCGATGATCTTGTCCATCACCAAGTAGGACTCGCGCGACGGCGCGGGGCCGATGGCCACCGATTCATCGGCGAGCTCGACATGGCGCGCATCGCCGTCGGCGTCGGAGTAGACGGCGACCGTCTTGATGCCCATCTTGCGAGCCGTCTTGATGATCCGGCAGGCGATCTCGCCGCGGTTGGCGATCAGGATTTTGCTGAACATCATCAATGTCTCGTTTGGTCTTTGGGCAAGCGAAGCGACGCCCTCATCAAGCCACCCCCGAGGATCCGGCTCCGCCGGTCCGACGGGGGGCGCCCCTTGGGGGCAGGAGCGAAGCGACTGGGGGGCCCCATCACAGCGGAATGTTGCCGTGCTTGCGCCACGGGTTCTCGAGCTTCTTCGCGCGCAGCATCACCAGCGAGCGGCAGATGCGCTTGCGCGTTTCGTGCGGCTGGATCACGTCGTCGATGAAACCGCGCGCGCCCGCCACGAAGGGGTTGGCGAAGCGCTCCTTGTATTCGGCTTCCTTGGCCGCCAGCTTGGTCGGATCGCCCTTTTCCTCGCGGAAGATGATCTCGACCGCGCCCTTGGCGCCCATCACCGCGATTTCGGCGTTGGGCCAGGCGAAGTTGACGTCGCCGCGCAGGTGCTTCGATGACATCACGTCATACGCCCCACCATAAGCCTTGCGCGTGATCACCGTGATCTTCGGCACCGTGCATTCGGCGTAGGCATAGAGCAGCTTCGCGCCGTGCTTGATGATGCCGCCGTACTCCTGGCTCGTTCCCGGCATGAAGCCCGGCACGTCGACGAAGGTCACCACCGGGATGTTGAACGCATCGCAGAAGCGCACGAAGCGCGCCGCCTTGATGCTGCTCTTGATGTCCAGGCAACCGGCGAGCACCAGCGGCTGGTTCGCGACGATGCCCACCGTCTGCCCTTCCATGCGGCAAAAGCCGATGACGATGTTCTTCGCGTATTCGGGCTGCAGTTCGAAGAAGTCGCCATCGTCGGCGGTCTTCACGATCAGCTCCTTGATGTCGTAGGGCTTGTTAGGGTTGTCGGGCACCAGCGTGTCGAGCGAGTAGTCGACACGTTCGGCGGGGTCGTTGCTCGGGCGCACCGGTGGCTTCTCGCGGTTGTTCAGTGGCAGGTAGTTGTAAAGCCGGCGCAGCATCAGCAGCGCATCGACATCGTTGTCGAACGCGAGGTCGGCCACACCGCTCTTGCTCGTGTGCGCGATCGCGCCGCCCAGGTCCTCGGCCGTCACCTCTTCGTGCGTCACCGTCTTCACCACCTCGGGGCCGGTGACGAACATGTAGGAGCTGTCCTTGACCATGAAGATGAAGTCGGTCATCGCCGGCGAATACACCGCGCCGCCGGCGCAGGGCCCCATGATCATGCTGATCTGCGGCACCACGCCGGAGGCCATCACGTTGCGCTGGAACACGTCGGCATAGCCACCGAGCGAGGCCACGCCCTCCTGGATGCGCGCGCCGCCCGAGTCGTTGAGGCCGATGACCGGGGCGCCGACCTTCATCGCCTGGTCCATCACCTTGCAGATCTTCTCGGCGTGGGCTTCGGAGAGCGCGCCGCCGAACACCGTGAAGTCCTGGCTGAAGACGAACACCAGGCGGCCGTTGATCATGCCGTAGCCGGTGACGACACCGTCGCCCGGGATCTTGTTGTCGGCCATGCCGAAGTCGTGGCAGCGGTGCTCGACGAACATGTCCCATTCCTCGAACGTGCCTTCGTCGAGCAGCAGCTCGAGCCGCTCGCGCGCGGTGAGCTTGCCCTTGCCGTGTTGCGCGGCGATGCGCTTCTCGCCGCCGCCCAGGCGTGCCTTGGCGCGCTTGGCTTCGAGCTGCTCGATGATGTCGTGCATGGTGTCGGATCTCCTCTATGTTCGTTCGAAGCGGTCGAGCAGCGCGCGCGCGGCCGACGAGGGGGCGATGCGCGCCTCGGTCACGTCGCGCAGGGCATCGACCAGCGCTTCGCGCACCGCCGGGTGGCGGCGGAAATCGGCATGCAGTCGCGCATGGATCAGGTCCCACATCCAGGCCAGCGCCTGCTGCTTGCGTCGCGCGTCGAATTCGCCGCTGGCGTGGCGCAGCTGGTGGAACTGCTCGACCTGCGACCAGAAGGCGTCGATCCCGTGGCCCTTCAGCGCACTGATCTGCATCACCCTGGCGTGCCAGCGGTCGCTGCCGTGCTCGGCGCGGCCGCGCAGGCCGAGCAGGCGCAAGGCGCTGGTGATCTGCGCCTCGGCGCGGGTGGCGGCGTCGGGGTCGAGGTCGGCCTTGTTGATGACGACGAGGTCGGCCAGTTCCATCACGCCCTTCTTTATGGCTTGCAGGTCGTCGCCGGCGTTGGGCAGCTGCAGCAGGACGAACATGTCGGTCATGCTGGCCACCGCGGTTTCGCTCTGGCCGACACCGACGGTCTCGACGATCACCACATCGTGGCCGGCGGCTTCGCACACCAGCATCGCCTCGCGCGTCTTCTCGGCCACGCCGCCGAGCGTGCCCGACGCGGGGCTGGGTCGGATGTAGGCCGCGTCGTTGACCGACAGGAACTCCATCCGCGTCTTGTCGCCGAGGATGGAGCCGCCGGACACGCTGGACGAGGGGT